>JAJEHI010000106.1 GCA_022823775.1 Defluviicoccus sp.
AAGGACCGGGGCGCTGAGTTGGTCGTGGTCGATGTCTACGACACGCCGACGGTGCGGGCCGCGGACCGGGCCCTGATCCTCCGGCCCGGCACCGACGGCGCGCTGGCGCTGGCGATGATGCAGGTGATCCTGGCCGAAGGGCTGGCGGACCGGAACTATCTCGCCCGGCTCACCGATTTCGACGCGGACATCGAGCGCCACATCCTGGGCCGGACGCCGGCCTGGGCGGCGGCAATCACTGGTCTGGCCGAGCGGGACATTATCGATTTCGCCCGCCTGTACGGCCGGACGAAGCGGAGTTTTCTGCGCCTCGGCCTCGGCTTTACCCGGTCGCGCAACGGCGCCGTCGCCATGCATGCCGTGAGCTGCCTGCCGGCGCTTACCGGCGCCTGGCAGGAGGAGGGCGGTGGCGCCTTCTATGCCCGGCTGGAGGACTGGGGGCTGGACCTGAACCTCGCCCACGGCCTCGACCTTGACGATCCCGCGGTCCGCTCGCTTGACCAGTCGCGCATCGGTCCGGTGCTGACCGGTGCGCCCGGCGCGCTGGAAGGAGGCCCGCCGGTCACCGCGATGCTGATCCAGAACGCCAATTCCGCCGAGGTTGCGCCCGACAGCCGCGCCGTGCGCGCCGGACTGGGGCGGGACGACCTGTTCCTGTGCGTGCACGAGCAGTTCATGACCGCGACCGCCCGCTACGCCGATATCGTGTTGCCGGCGACCACCTTCCTGGAATGCGACGACTTCTATATGGGCTGGGGCCATTCGGCGCTCACCGTCGGCCGGCGGGTGCTGGAGCCTTTCGCCGAGGCGCGGAGCAACCACGACGTCGTGTGTGGTCTGGCGAAACGGCTGGGCGCCGAGAGCCCGGCCTTCGACATGAGCGCCTGGGAACTGATCGACGCCACGCTCCAGCGCTCGGACAAGGGCAGTGCTGACGCCGCGGCGGAAAAAGGCTGGATCGACTGCAATCACCCGTTCGAGGACGCGCATTTTCTGAACGGCTTCCCGACCGCGGATGGCAGGTTCCATTTCAGGCCGGACTGGGCGGCGGTCGGCCCCTACCATGCCGGCATGCCGGAACTGCCCGACCATTGGGCAGTGACCGAGGCGGCGGACGACGCCCGGCCGTTCCGCATGGTGGCGCCGCCGGCCCGTACCTTTCTGAATTCCAGTTTCACCGAAACCGCCGGCTCGCAACGGCGGGAGGGGTCACCGACCGTTCTCATCCATGCCGCCGACGCTGCAGCCCACGGTATCGCCGACGGCGACGAAGTGCGGGTCGGCAACGACCGGGGCGTTGTGACGCTGACGGCGCGCCTGGCCGATGGTCTCCTGCCCGGCACCGTGATCGTCGAAGGCATCTGGCCGGGCGATAGCTACAGCGACCCCGCGGGCGGCGGCATGGGCGTCAACCAGCTGGTCTCCGCCACGGCGGTTGCGCCGGTCGGCGGCGTGGCATTCCACGACACGGCGGTGTGGATAAGGCCGGTGGAGCGGGCCGCCGGGGCAGCCTGAATCGCGGCATCGTGCGGCAGATCGGGGCTTGCGCCGCCCCGGCCCGCGCGACATCTCAGGGGCCTGACCGAAACCCGATCTCCCGCCATGTCCGAAGATGCCGCTAAACCGCCGATCCAGGCGGTGATGATTCCGGTGACGCCGTTCCAGCAGAATTGCTCGCTGCTCTGGTGCACCGAGACCATGCGCGGCGCGGTGACCGATCCGGGCGGCGACCTGGAGCTGATCGAAAGCGCGATCGCCGAGCGGACGGTCACGGTCGAGAAGATCCTCATCACCCACGGCCATCTCGATCATGCCGGCGGCACGAAGGACCTGGCCGAGCGGCTCGAGGTTCCTGTGGAGGGCCCGCACGAGGCCGACATCTTCTGGATCGGCCGGATGGAGGAGCAGAGCCGGATGTTCGGCTTTGCCGGCGCCCAGGAATTCGAGCCGGATCGCTGGCTCAAGGACGGCGATACGGTCAGCTTCGGCAACGTCACGATGGACGTGATCCACTGCCCCGGCCACACGCCCGGCCATGTCGTCTTCGTCCATCGCGCAGCCGGCTTCGCGGTGGTCGGCGACGTGCTGTTCCAGGGCTCGATCGGCCGGTCCGATTTCCCGATGGGCAACCACGACGACCTGATCGCCAGCATCCGCAACAAGCTGTTCCCGCTCGGCGACGACATCGCCTTCATCCCCGGCCACGGCCCGCCGTCGACCTTCGGCGAGGAACGCCGGAGCAATCCGTTCGTCTCGGATATCGCGCTCGGCCTGGCCTGACCCCGCTGCCGCCCCCGCGCGCCGGCCGCAGCGAAGCGCCGGCCTATCCGTCGAGCGCCGCGGCCAGCCGGTCGAATTCCGCCAGCCATTCGGTGCGCCAGGCCTGCTTTACGGACTCGTCCACCCAGGCGCCGTCGATGCCGTTCGCCACGAAGCCGCGCAGCATTTCGAACGGCAGGGCGAAGGTCGTCACCATCTCGGCGTGGGCGTTGGCCGGATCGGTGTGGTGCAGCGGCGGATCGTCGCTGTTCGGCATGATCTTCAGGTGCGTGCGCGCCATCGCGGCGATCGGGTGGACCGCGGCGAAATCCTGCCCCTTCAGCGTCCGGCTGTAATAGGAATTGGTCGGCACGACGGTGAAGGCGATGCCCTCGTCCTCGCAGCGTCTCAGCAGATCGGGCGCGTCGAGCACCGTATAGCCGTGGTCGATGCGGTCGCAGCCCAGAAGATCCAGCGCGGTCTCTATGTTGCGTGCCGGCTCGCCGAACTCGCCGGCATGGGCGGTGCGCTTCAGGCCGCGTTCGCCGGCCAGCCGGTAGGCCTTCCAGAATTTCTCCGGCGGATGGCCGGTCTCCAGGTAATCCATGCCGATACCGACGGTCTCGTCGCGCGGATGGGCGACCGCGGCCTCGACCATTTCGCACCCCAGCTCCGGCGAGGACTCCCGGTCGATGGACGGGATCAGCCGGCCGACGATGCCGAAATCCGCCTCGGCGTCGCGAAGCCCCGCGATCATGCCGTCGACCGAGGCCGCGTAGCCGATGTCGCCGATGGTCCAGTGGTCGGTCGGGTTCCAGAACATCTCGCGATAGCGCACGCCGGCTTCCGCGGCGTGTTTCTGAGTGGCGTAGACCGCGTCGCGGAAGTCGTCCGGCGTACGCAGGGATCGGCAGACCAGCTTCAGCGTCTTGAGCACCCGGTCGAAATTCTCGCCGCGGGCGTACAGCTCTTCCGGATCGTCATGGGGCGGCAGGTCGATCCCGTTGCGTTCGGCAAGCGTCAGCAGGGTTTCCAGCGGCACTGCGCCGGTGAAATGGACGTGCAGCTCGGTCTTCGGGATCGCGCGGCAGAATTCGGCGAAGTCCATGGGACACCTGTCGGCGGGGACGGAGCGAACCGGCCGGCATTGTCGGGCCTAGCCGGAAGATTGGCAATTCTTCGCGCTATCCCGGTGACGTCGGAACGCTGTCCGTCCGGCAAACTCCGCCATTTTCCGGGGCGGAGCGCGGACCGGGCACGATGGGGCGAATATCCGGCGACATGTCGCCACGTTTGCCTGCAGCCTCGTAAATTGTCGCGGTGGGATAGCGCCCGAGCGTCTCGGCGATCTGCTGGGGTGTCATAGATCGACTGCGTTCCGGGGTGGCAGGCGGCGCGGAGCCGCTTCGTTCAGCCCCCGCCGTCGCCGAAGCCGCCGCCCGCGTCGAAGCCTCCGAATCCACCAGCCCCGTCGCCGCCGATCCCATCGTGGCCCACGCCATGCTCCATTGGCGCGTAATCGCTGGCCGCGCCCCCCAGGATAAAGCCGCTCATCAGGGTCATGTCGGCGGCGTGCATCATGCGGCGCTCGCGCAGGATCCGTTCGGCGCGTTCGACCTCTTGCGGATCGTCGGACAGTTTCGCCGCTTCCGCCTGCGCCAACTCGCGAAGCAGAAGCCGGTACTTTCGCCACAGCCGATGGATGCGCCAGACGGTGAAAACGATGACCGCCGCAATCGTCAGCCCGAGCACCGCCTCACCGGCGTCGAGGCGCACCAGCAAGAACCAGGCCAGAGCGATCAACACCGCTCCATCGATCGATCGACGCAGCATGCCTTCCTCCCGACGTTGACCGCTCTATCCAGCGTTTCCCGGACAGCCTGCTGTTCGCAACGGATCGTAAGTGCGACCCGCCGCCAATGGAAAGATATTTCTTCTCCGGCCCTCCGACGGTGTCGCGGTTCCCGCCAGGCTTTATGGAATGAACGGTGGGAGTTTCATGTCATGGAAATCGTGTCCCGCGTTTTCGAGGGCATTGGTGCGTCGAGCGGAGGAGTGGTAGTTGAGGGGCTCGAAATCGCCTCGCGGAGCCCGACATGCCCTTCACGGTCCACGCATCGCGGCGCCATGTATCGAAGCCGATGCGAAGGGCAGGCCCGCGCGGTCTTGCGGCGCCGATATCGAGGAGTCGAGGATGACGTCGTCCCACGCCCGCCCCCCGGAATCGCTCGATCGGCCCCTGGAGTACGAACCGTCCGAATGGCCGGCCCAGGAGACCTACCACCTGTTGACCGGTCTCGTCATTCCGCGGCCGATCGCCTGGATTTCGAGCCTGTCGGAGGACGGCGTGCGCAACATCGCGCCGCACTCGTTTTTCAATGCGGTTGCCGCCGATCCGCCGCATGTCATGGTTAGCTCGACCGGGGTCAAGGACACGGTGCGAAACATCCGGGCCACCGGGGAGTTCGTGCTCAACATCGTGACGATGGACGTCCTTGAGGACATGGTCTTCACCTCGACCGACTTTCCCGCCGACGAGGACGAGTTCGACTGGAGCGGATTGACGGCGGTTCCGTCGGCGAAGGTGGCGCCCCCTCGGATCGGGCAGGCCAAGGCGCATATGGAGTGCGTGTTCGTCGACGAAACGACCCTCGGCGACGCGACGCTCGTATTCGGCCGCGTGGTCCACATGCACATCGATCCCGGGATGTGGAGGAACGGCCGCGTGGACCCGACGCTTCTCGACCCCGTGTGCCGTCTGTCCGGCAGCGGCTACGCCAGGCTCGGGGAGCGATTCAGGCTGGAGATGCCCAAATGGTCAGACGTGGCGGGTGCGGGGCGCCGACGCCGGCCCACACGTTCCGGACCGACGCCCCGTTCACGGCGCGATTGAACGGACCCGGCGCCACCATCGTGGACGCGCCCGTGACGGCGTCGAGAAAAGCTCTCCCTTTCAGTTGACGCAATGCGGCAACGCCGGCGGCGATTGCCGGCGGGGAGGGGCTCGGCTACTGTCTCGGCACTTTGGGGCGGTCATGCGGAAAGCCCCGGACAACGCGACAATTCTTGCAGCAACCCAAGGGAGGAGCATGAAAATGTTCGATAGAGCGCGGCGAAGGACCAGCTCGATTCCGGCACTCGGCGCGGCCGTCGCAGTCCTCGGCCTGTCCGGCGGGGCGTTGGCGGAGGGGATGCAGGTAAAAATCGGCTTCGCAACCGTCCAGGATCCGCAACACCGCATCGGGGAAATCCTGGCCGACAGGCTGAACAAGCGCTCGGACGGAAAGCTCGCCGCCCGCATCTTCCCCGCCGGCCAGCTGGGAAAGATCGCCCGGATGATCGAGGGCATCCAGCTGGGGACGCAGGAGCTCCTGATCGCTCCGCCCGGGTTCCTGGTCGGACATAACGCGGCATTCCAGGTGCCGGACGCGCCGGGCGTGTTCAAGGACGTCTGGCACGCCCACAGGGCGCTCAACGACCCGGCGTTCAGGGAGCCCTATTCCAAGCTCGCCCTGGGGACCGGCATCCGGGTGCTCTCGCTATACGTTTACGGGCCGACGTCGTTCGCCAGCCTGCGCCCGATCCGCACGATGGACGATTTCAGGGGCAAGAAGATCCGGGTCCTGGCGTCCAAGATGGAAACCGCGCTGGTCGGGAAGCTAGGGGCGACGGGCGTTCCCATGTCCTATATCGAGGTGCTGCCGGGCCTGTCCCGCAAGACCATCGACGGCGTGCGGTCGAGCATCATCGTGATGGGCGGCTCGAAATTCTTTACCGTGACCAAGTACATCACGGTCGTCGAAAGCGGTCAGATTCCGAGCGCCATCTTCGCCAGCGAGGCGTGGCTGAAGAAACTTTCCCCGGACCTGCTCAAGCTCGTGGTGGATACGACGGGCGAAATGGCGGAGGAGTGCACGAAGATCGGCCTCGAATTCGGCGCGCGGGCCGAGAAGCTCTGGAAGGACAACGGCGCCGAGGTGATACGCCTGTCGGCGGCCGATCAGGCCGATTTCATGAACCGGGTGCGGACGCTCGGCGACGACTTCCTCGGCAAGCACGACAACCCGCAGGTCCGGGAGATGTACGGCCTCCTGAAAGCCTCGATAAAGCGGAACGAAAAATAGCCTGACACGCGTTCGCCCGCGCGAGGGGCCGGGGTCCGGGCGTTCCGCCGGATCCCGGCCCGGGCGGTGTCACGGCAGCGCGCCGGCGGTCATTCGGGCCACCGCATCGGTCCACGTCATGTCCAGGAGGGTGTCGTCGAGGGCGACCAGGGCCTGGCAGGTCTCGGCCATCCGCGGGTACACCGGGGCGGTAATTCCACGCAGCTTTTCGACGATCTCCGCCGGCGCGAACGGGCGGTCCGGACCGCCCCGCGCGCTTCGACATTCCGCCTCCAGACGTTCGCCGGTCCGCAGAAGCCAGGTGACCCGGGCGGGCCGGTCCTCCGGGCGGGGCGGTTCGGGCCGGTAGGAGGCAAGCTCGACGCGCTCGCGCAGCGCGGCGATCGCCGGATCCCGCAAGGTGGCGGCGGAGAACGCCTCGGCGCCAGTGTGGCGGAGATGGCTGACGCTCGCCACGATGTGCGGCAACGAGAACTTTGCGGCAAGGCTCGTCGCCGGCCGCTTGTTGTCCAGGGCCAGCCCGCGCCAATGGGTCTCCACGATTATGCGCTCGATGTCGCTTGAGGCCTCGACGTCCGGTCGTCGTGCCAGCAGCTCTTCCAGCGACTCCACCGCGGCATGCGCGTACTGGCAGCACGCATAGATCTTGTGGAAGCCGTCCACGATGCCCCAGGACAGGCCGAGACCCGCCGTAAGCTCGTCAGGTCGGGACTCCGCCCCCAGACCGCCGACGAATACGTCGTAAGGCGAAGATGCCGCGCCGCCGATGCCGAGACCGGCCCAGTCGACCGAACGAAGGCCGATCCAGGCACCGACGCCGGCCCACACATTCCGGACCAAAACGCCGTTTACGGCATGATTGAACGGACCCGGAGCCACCATCGTGGACGCGCCGGCGACGGCATCGAGAAAAGTGTCCTCCTTCAGCCGACGGACGGCGGCGACGCCGGCCGCGGCCCCGATCGCCGGCAACGTCGCGTGGGGGTGAAGCGTCTGATCCGGGAATGGGAACGCGCGGGCGAAGCGGGTGACGACCTCGTAGCCGACCGCCAGCGCGCGCAGCATCTCCCGCACCGTATATTCCCCGGCTTCCGCTTCGGCCCACAGCGCGGGCAGAACGCACAACCCGCCATGGCAGGGCACCTTGCCGTAGCCCTCGTCGAGCTCGCACCAATCGGCCGCCGCCCCGTTCGCGACGGCGGCCGAGTACCGGTCGGTGCGCGGCCTGCCGCCGCGAAACACCGTCGCCTCGGCCGCCCCGCCGGCGCTCAGGAGCCGATCGTGGAGCGGCCGCAGCTCGGGCTCGTCGCGAGCCGCGACGACCGCGCTGAGATCGTCGGCCACGACGAGCGCCGCGCGCCGCCATACCGCCCCGGGCAACGAGGCGAAATCGACCCCGGCGGCCCATCGGCCGAGCGCCGCGACGCCGTCGGCCGCATCCGCCACGCCCGCCTGCTCCTCGACCGGCCCGCTTGGCGCCATCTTTGCCGCTCCTCAATTTCCGGGTGGCCGGTGTGCCGCCGGAAACTTGTCCCGATTCCCATCCGACGTTACCGTTCGAGAGTGCAAGATCACAATGGCATGAAAGCCGGCAAGCGCACCGTCATATCGGGGCGTTGGATCCTGGCGGGCACCGGGAACGGGGCCGAGATCATCGAAAACCGATATGTCGTCGTGGAGGGATCCACCATCGTCGCGGTCACCGGCGAACGTCCGGCCCAAGCCGACGACGCGATCGAACTCGATCAGGCCCTGGTGCTGCCGGGGTTCGTGAACATCCACAATCACAGCTTTAGCGCGCCGGTCTTCCGGGGGCTCATCGAAGACGTCAGCGAAGCGACGCTGGGCGGCAACTATGTCTACAGCTTCCTGCTGCCGATGGGCGAGATGGCGGTCGAGGTGCTGGATCGGGACGAGCAACGCGCGATCGTCGAGATTGCGATCCTCGAGCTGATCATGACCGGTTCGACGACGATCCTCGATATGTGGCGCATCAACCAGGATTTCTTCTTCGACGTCGTCGAACGGATGGGCATTCGCGCCTATGGGTGTCCCTACCAATGGTCGTCGCCCAGCCCCGGCGTCGATGAGGATGGCCGTCCCACCTATGGCGGGTCGGGAGCCGATACCGGCCTTGAGCGCGCAATCGAGATGTTTCACCGCTACGATCGGGGCCCGGACGGCCGCGTCCGGGTCGGGCTGGCGCCGCATGGCGTGGATACCTGCGAGCCGGAGCTGCTGTGCGAAGTGCGCGCCGCCGCCACCGAGTTGGGCTGTCCGATTTCGATCCATGTCTCCCAAAGCCCGCTGGAGGTCGAGACCATCCGCGCCCGGCATGGCAAGACCTCGGTCGAACATCTGCGCGACCTCGGTTTTCTGGGATCCGACGTGGTGGTCGGCCATTGCATCTACGCGACCGATTCCGATCTGGCGATTTTGCGGGATGCCGGCGCCACCGTCGCCACCTGTCCGCTGACCTATGCCCGGGTGGGAGTGACCGCGCCCTATCATCGCTTCCGCGAGAGCGGCGTCGGGCTCGGCATCGGTACCGACGGCTATTGCCTGGACATGCTGTCGGAGTTTCGCACGTCGGGGCTGCTCGCCAAGACCCACTCCGGGCGTGGCGACGCCGGCTCCGCCTTCGATCTCATCTCGGTCGCCACCGCGGGTGGCGCGGCCGCGCTGGGCCGCGAAGACCTCGGTGTCATCGCGCCCGGCGCCAAGGCCGATCTCATCGTCGTCGATATGCGCCAACCCCACCTCTTCCCGGTGTGGGATCCGCTGCGGGCGCTGGTCTGGAACGGCTCGGGCGCCGATGTCTCGGCCGTCATGGTGGATGGAGAGATCCTGGTGAGGGACGGCACGTTCCTGCGCGCCGATGCGGACGACATCATGGACCGCGCCGCCGATGCCCTCGAAAAGCTGTGGTCGATCGCGGCCGGGCGCGGATTGCTCAAACGCTGGCCGCGCGCCGCCACCGGCGGCTGACGCCTCCGCGAACCGGAGTCAGCGGCGTCCGCGCCGGGTCTGCCCCGCGTCCCGCGCAACCGCCGCGCCGTCGTGGCTGGCCGCGATCTTCATCGCGATGTGTCGGCCAGCGGAGATCGTCGGGAACCGGGGCTTTTCCCCCTCCGGCACGCAGGACGGGATCGCGCGGATCGGCGCATCGTAATCGGGATGCATGAAATAGCCGATGCTCTGACGCCGCGACCGGGCGCTCTCCAGATCGCGCGGGTTGGCGACGCGGTGCAGGGTCGAGGTCCAGCGATCGTTGGTCCAACGCGCCATCATGTCGCCGAGATTGACCACCAGGGCGCCCCGAGGAGGCCGTACTGGCTGCCAGGCGCCGTCGGGCATGCGGACTTCCAGCCCGCCATCCGCCTCGGTCATCGCCAGGATCGTCAACGCTCCGTAATCGGTATGCGCCCCGGTCCGCAGCTGGCCCGGTTTCGGCACCTCCCGGAGCGCCGGATAGTGATGGCTCGACAGGATACTGAAATGGCGGCCGATGAATTCGGCGAAATAGTTCTCGGGCTGGCGCAGCGCCACCGCGAATATACGCATCAAGTCCGCCGACAAGCGTTCATAGGCGCGGTAGATCGCGATCAATGCCTCGGCGGCGCCTTCCGGCTTGTCGGGGTAGATGTTGGGCGCATAGGCGTTGGCCGCCTCCGGCAGGTCCGAGAAATGGTCCCGGTGGTCGTCGACGGGACCGAGGAAATAGGTCTCGCGCAAGTCAGGCGGCGTGTCCTCGCCCAGCGTGTAGGCGAGGCCGCGCGTGGCGAAGCCGTGAAACCCCCGCTGGCGCGAGGGGCCTTCCGGATGCCAGCGGTCCTTGTCGGCGCGCGGCCGATCGAAGAAAGCCCGCGATCTTTCGAAGGCGTTGTCAATGACCTCCGGCGGGACTCCGTGACCGGAAACGATGACGAACCCGATTCGTTCGCATGCCTCCGCCACCAGCCGCGCCACCGACGGTTTGTCGCTGCCGTCGAGGAACGGCGCGATATCGATGGCCGGAACCCCGCCGCTCACGAGAGCGCTCCGGGTTCGCACAGTTCGGCGTCGACGGCGTCGTCATAGGGCACGTCCCATGCGATCAACCCGCCCGCCAGGAGCGCCGCCTTGAGACGGGCATAGGCGGCAACCGGCAGCGCGGTCCCGCGCGGCCAAAGACGCGCCTCGCGGTATCGCGCAACGATGCGCGCGAAGCTCTCGAGGGAAAGATCCGGGAAGAAGGCCGGACCGACCAGGGCGGCGGTTTCCGCCGGCTCCCGCGCGCGCAGACGCTCCAGCGCCGCGGCCATGGCGCGGGCGAGCGCGATGCACGCATCCCGGCGCTCGGCGGCGAAACGCCGGGTCGTGTAAAGGGTCGTGTAGGCGATGTCCCCGCGCACCGAGAACCGGTGCCAGACATGGCCGTGCCCGCCCGATACGAGGTCTTCGGCATAGGGTTCGAAGAGCTGCGCCACGTCGATCTCCCCGCGCTTCAGCGCCTCGGCGTTCTCCGCCATCGGCGCATCGGGCGGGCGCGTCAGCGCGGAGGGATCGATGCCGGCACGGTCGAGGTCGTCATGGAGCAGCATCCAGGGCGTGGGAACGTCGGTGGCGACGCCGACCTTGGGACCGATCAGGTCGGCGAAGCGGAAACCCGGGTTGGGGGTGCGGCCGACCAGGACGAACGGGTCGCGGGCCACGATCTGCGCGAAACAGACCAGCGGGCTGGCCTCGCCCCGGGCATGGGCGGCATCGTGGTGCATCATCACCCGCATCGGCCCGCCGAAGGAAATGTCTGCGCGGCCGTCGATCAGGCCCTGGGCCGTCTCCGGCGGCGACGGAGACAGTCGGAGGTCGACCTGGAGGCCGTGAGCTTCGAACAGCCCTGCCAGCTGCGCCAGGTAGAACGGCGTATAGCTGCAGGCCCGCAGATTTTCGTAAAGGACGATGTTGTTCCCCACCATGGCGCGAGACTAGAGCCTTTCTGCCGGGGTCGGTAGTTCGCCTGCCGTTGCCTTTCTCCGTCGCGATTGCGAATGGACGCCTTCCTCGGCCTTTGAGTCCGAAGAGCGGGTCACGCTTCCGGTCTCGTTCGACGAAACAACCCCTGGCCGGGAGTGGCAGCCTTCCCCCACTGGTGGAGCCGCCTCGCGGGAATAACGGGTCCGGTGCCATCCAATCCACACCGATCGGTCCCTCGGTTTCGGCCCATACGCAAGACCGGCCACAGCGGGTTCGTTGAGAAGCTACGGATGGGTCGCGTTGTCAAAATGGACGTTGCCGATTCGCCTCACGAGCTCCGGGTAGCGACGCCACGGAGTCCCCGTTGATCATTCGCGACCGTGAGGCAGAACAACACGTCGTCGATCTGGATTGCGAGGCCTATTCAAGCAACTGAAGCGCGTGGACCCGGAACACGGCGTGCAGCAAGCAGCTCAATGCCTGCCCGTCGCCGCCGCCATTTCCGGGGAGTGGCCGAGCCCCTCGCAACCACACCTCGTTCAAGTATAGACAACGTTGGTTGCGAGCCGACCGGAATCTCCGGACCGGGGCAACGGTGACAGTCGTCCCGTTTTCCTCACCCGGGACCCACGGCACCGCCCGCCCGCAGCCACTTGTGAGAAACCGCGCCGCTTTGGCGTGATGGGTGTCGCGCCTATAATTCCGGAGTCCAGGTGTCGAGCCGGGAGGGAAACGTGAGCGACACGCCAGAACACGAGCTTTCCATGCCGCGACCGGCGGGGGACAAGCAGCCGCTCAAGTGCAATGTCTACGAATACGCGCGCACTCTGGTCAGCACGCTGACACCCATGTTTCCCTACGTGGACGAGGGCGCGATGGTGCCGACCATCGCGTTGTTCTACGGCCAGCCGGGCGGCGACTATGGCTATTTCGAGCACGAGAACACCGTCGACGAAGTGGCGATCGTCTTCGGCTCCGGCGCAACCACCGGGCGCGGCAAGGCCGGGCTGGTGCGGGCCAGCGCGCGCAGCCACGGCGTGGGAAACCTGCTGAGCGAGCCCGACAGCCCGGAGAGCTTCTCGCTGGTCTCGGTCACCCAGCGACAGTCGACGGGCGTGCAGCAAAAGGAGGCCGTGGCCTTCACCTGTGCTTCCTGCTCGACCGAGATCTACCGGGAGGAGTTCGATTCCACCCCGCCCCGGCGCGGCATGCAGAAGGACGAAGTCGGTCCCGTGGGCCACCTGCACACCATCTATGGCAGCGCCCGGACCGCGCTCAACTACAACGCCGACGAGAAGAACCGGACCTGCCCGAAATGCGGCAACGTCAACGCGCCGTTCCCGCTCGGGCGATGGGGCTGGGACCGCTACCGCGACATGACCGACATCATCCGCGAGGCGCATCAGAGCCTGAGCGAGACCGCATCTGCGGCCGAGTAGCCGGAGAGTCCCGGAATGGCACGCAAACCCCGCTTCGCCGCCTTCGACGAAGCCGCCAGGCGCGGCCCGTACGACGAGTACCCGATGCTCCCGGCGGGCGTGGACCCGCAGATCTGCCTGAGCCGCAACGACCGGCCCCAGCCGTTTTTCCTGATCTGCGAGCACG
This sequence comes from Defluviicoccus sp., assembly GCA_022823775.1. GTDB lineage: Bacteria > Pseudomonadota > Alphaproteobacteria > MPNO01 > MPNO01 > MPNO01. The sequence goes on from JAJEHI010000106.1 coordinate 12,945, forward strand.
ACACGGTTCTGGTCAACATGTCGGGCGAGGGCCGGGTGGAATTTCCCGAGGGTCCCGTTCGTTACCACCCGGTGGTTCCGGGCGACTTCGTTTACGTACCCTCCGGTACGCCGCATCGGATCGTTCCCGACGGCGAGTGCGTCCAGCTTCGCTACAAGGCCGAGCATCCGGGTCTCGAGGCGGTCGCCTGGTATTGCGAGGGTTGCGGCGCCGAGATCGTCCGCGAGGTCTGGGATACCGCGGTGGAGATCCCGCAGGAGGGTTACCTTCGCGCGTGCCGGGAATTCAACGCCGACTCCGCGCGCCGGACCTGCTCTTCCTGCGGCGGGCTTCACGCGGAGGTCGATCTCTCCCCCTATGGCTGGGAGGCGGTGGCGGCCGAGGTCCGCGAGGACATGGCCAAGGGCGCATGACCGCTCCCGCCGAGACGGGCGAACTCGTTTCGATAGACCTGCGGCCGAGCAATACGCCGCCCGTCGGTCAGGGGATCGCCGACCGGGTGCGTCCCCGCATCCTCGGCAAGATCGCCGATGCGGGCTGCCGCAAGGACGTCGCGTTCCTCTTCATGCACCCGGCGGTGAGCTTCCTCCACCATTACGCCCAGGCTCCATTGGAGGCGCGCGGCCGAGCCGTCCTCACCCTCACCAGCCGTCACCTCTACAACGACAGCGCACTCCTGATGGAGCGGCTGATCCAGGATGTCGGAGGGGGCGTGCGCTGGCTGCGCGAGCGCGGTTACGGGCGCGTCGTCCTGGTCGGCAACTCGGGCGGCGGGCCCGTCATGTCGCTCTATCAGGCGCAGGCGGAGAACCTCACCATCGACTCGACTCCCGACGGGCGGTCCTTCGATATCGTGCCCGAAGACCTGCCCCCGGCGGACGCGGTGATCCTCTTGAGCGCTCATCCCGGGCGCCACCAGCAGTTCCGCTCGGCGCTCGATCCTTCGGTGATCGACGAGGCGGACCCGCTGGGGGCCGATCCGGCGCTCGACATGTACGACCCCGACAACGGGCCGCCCTACGACCGCAACTGGCTCACGCGCTACGAGGCGGCGCAGGCCGCGCGCCACGATGCGATCACCGGGTTCGTGCTGGCGCGGCTACGCCAGCTGGACGACGACCCCCGCGCCGACGACCAGGGATTCGTCATCCACCGCACCTACGCTAAGCCCGCCACGCTCGACCGTTCGATCGATCCCAACGACCGGCCCGCGGGCGACGCCACGATCTTCGGCAAGGCGCGCGCGGTGAACTACTCGGCGGGCGTGTTCGGCCGTTTCACCACTCTCAGGTCCTATCTCAGCCAGTGGAGCCCGCTCAGCATCGCCGACGGCCCGGCGCGTCTGGCGGAAACTTCGGTGCCCGTCCTTAACGTCGAATATTCCGCCGACGAGGGCTGTTTCCCTTCGGAGACCGGGCGGTACACGGAAGCGGTGGGGCCGCGCTGCGAGACGTATCTGCTGAAGGGCGCCATGCACTTCCCCTTCACCCAGCCCGACGGCGACCGGCTGATCGGGGAACTCGCCGACGTGCTGGCCGATTGGAGCGCCTGAACCGCTCCTATTCGTAAATCCGGACGCGAAGCGCCCGCCCCATCGAGGGGCAGGCGCTGAGGGCGCACAGCGTATCCATTCGGGCGACGAAATCGATGTAATCGCCCGGCTTGCTGCGGCCTTCGACGAGGGCGAACTTCCCCTCGTCGACGTCGTAGTCGACGGTCTGGAAAAGGTTGATCGGATCGGGAATGTCGTGCGGCTCGATGGGCCAGTCCCGGAGCGCCCGCTGCAGCACTTCGTAGCAACCGAAAGTCGGCATCCCGAGGGGTCCGCCAAGCTTGAGCTCGTCGGCCGAGAAGCCGAGATAATCCTCATTCCTGAAATTCTCGTACACCCAGGCCGAGCACATCCCGTATTGCAGGTCGTGGGTGCCGTAAGTGTCCTCGACGATGGAGAGCATCGGGTTGTTTTCGCGGGAGTAGAGGTGGTCCCCTTCGGACAGGAGGAACTTGCCGTGGTTCGTCCTGGTGCGCGCCTGGCTGAACCGCTCGGTGAGATCGTTGGCGTTAAAGCAGACGAAGTCGCCGATGGGACCGCCTTCCACGTCGATCACGCGGATGTGCTGCCCCTTTCGCACGGTCCAGGCGCCGCCTTGCCGGCCGGGGAGTGTAATGTCTTCGAAGACATTCATCCTTCGCCTCCAACGCCGCTCAGCGCCGGTCGCCCCACTCGGCGATCGTGTCGGCAAGCTCGGAAATCAGCGCGGGGCCGTTTTCCTGCTTGTAGGGAAAGTGCCGGGCGCCAACGAGGGTGTAGTCGTCGCAGCGTCCTTCCGCGGCATCGGAGTATTCTTGCGACAGGCTGGGGTAGGTGCCCTCGTCCGCCGAAAACCGGATGTTGATGACCGGCACCGACGTTTCGGCGAGGCGTGCCGGTCCGTCCGCCGCCCGACCGAGCAGGCTCCACTGGCTGAGATAGGAGCGGAGCGTCGTGAAGCGTCCGAGGACCGTGGCCGCGTAGTTGGTCGCCCTGGCCCCGCCCCATATCGACGTGGCGACGGGCCTGTCGTTGGGGTCGATCGTCGGATCGAGAATCTGCGGCCGTGCATATGTGCGGTGGATCAGGAAGGGCTCGTCGACGAGCCCGGCTTCGTCCGGCATCGCATCGATCTCGCGCAGTCGGCCCAGGGCCCAGTCGGTAATCCGCCGGTGTCTCGCCGATTGCGCCGCAGAGTAGCGCTTGAGCCATTCGCGGTCGTAGGGCGGGCCGTTGGCCGGGTTGAACATGTCGAGCCCGGGATCGGTACGGGTCAGCTCCCGCTCGTCGAGCACGGAGGGGTCGAGCGACATTCCGAAATGCCGCCCCCTGCCGATATGGCAGGAAGCGAGCACGATCGCGTCGACCGGCGGCAGGTCCTCGGGATACAGGTCGATGGGAAGCCCGTCCGGCGTGGAGTCGATCGTCAGCTTTTCCGCCTGCGCCTGGTAGAGCGTGCCGACGGATCCGCCGCCCGAGTTGCCGATATAGACGATCCGCTTGTAGCCGCTCTCGCGCAGGAACCTCACCCCCGCGCCGATGTCCTGGATCACCCGTTCGACCAGCAGGGTCGAATCGTTGTTCACGTATCGCGTGTTGAGGCCGAGGATCGCCCGCCCGCGCGCCTGCATCGGCTCGATCAGGTAGTGGTGCATGAAGTTGACGGCGGGATGGAGGACGAGATAGGCGACGTCCCTGCCGCAGCCTTCTTCCGCCAGACGGCCGTAGATCCGTGGCCTCACCAGGTCCTGGACGCCCTGGCGCGGGCTTCTGTCCCCCAGTTCCGCCGGACGGACGTCGATTGCGACGATCTGTTCTTTCATGATCCGTTCCTTCACGCCCAGCGCATTGCCCAGCGCTCGAAATAGTCCGTGCCGCGCACGATCAGCAGCGCGTAGAAGGAGGTGTAGAGCACCCAGGCCCACATCTCGGCGATCTGATAGCTCTGCGCGGTAACCGCGATCTGCTGTCCCAGCCCCGCGGAGGCGGCGAGGAACTCGGCGACGACGATCATGATGATCCCGAGCGTCACCCCGATGCGGAACCCCGCGATCAGGTAAGGCAGCGCAGCCGGCAGCACCACGGCGGTGAACAGCCGGTTGTGCGAATAGCCGAACACCCGCCCCACGTCGATCAGCAACCGGGGCGTCTGCTTGGCCCCGATATAGGCGTTGAAGAGAACCGGAAAGACCACGCCCAGGAAGACGATGACGGTTCGCGAGAGGTCACCGATTCCGAAGATCAGGATGATGACGGGGAAAAGCGCGATACGCGGCATCGCCGAGAAAAAAACGACATAGGGATCGACGACATCGCCGAAGCGCCGCCACCAGCCCATTGCGAGACCGCATGTCGCCCCGATCGCGATCGCAATCACCACACCCGCCACATAGGCGTAGCCTGTCCGCAGCGTATGGAACAGCAGATCGCCGTTGGCGAGCAACGTCCAGGCCTTGACGGCGATCACGCTCGGCGTGCTGAAGAAAAACGTATCGAGCGCCCCGGTTCGTCCGCCGGCCTCCCAGCCGCCGAGCACCAGCACGAGAATCAGGAGCGACAGCGTTCCCGGCCGCGCGGCGAGAGTGCGCAGCCGGGCCGGCTCGCCGGTTCGCCGTCCGCCCGCGTCGCCTGCGCCTACGCGGTTGCCTGAAGGAGCTCCCACACCATCGCTCTCTGTTCCTGGAATCCGGTCGATGTCCTCACGGAATGCTCGCGCGGCTTGGGGATTTCGACGTCGATCTCCTCGATCACGCGCGCGGGACGTGACGAGAACACGACCACACGGTCGCCGAGGAACAGCGCTTCCTCGATGTCGTGGGTGACGAGAAGGACGGTCACCCCTTCCCTGGTGACGATATTCAGGAGGTCGGTCTGCATGGTCTGGCGCGTCATCGCGTCGACCGAGGCGAACGGCTCGTCGCACAGCAGGAGACGCGGTCCGACGGCGAGTGCCCGGGCGATTCCGACCCGCTGCTGCATGCCGCCCGAAAGCGCCTTGGGATGAAAGTCCTCGAACCCCTGGAGCCCCACCCGGCCGATGGCGTCCTTGGCACGGTCTGCCTGCTCGGTCTTCGAAAGGCCGCTCGGCGCCAGGCCGAACAGCACGTTTTCCACAACACTGAGCCATGGCATCAGGCCGAACTGCTGGAAGATCAACGAGCGTTCGGGCCCCGGCCCGTCGATTTCCCGCCCGTTGAGCCTGAGCACGCCGTCGTCGGGGGTATCGAGCCCGGCCACGATCCTGAGCAACGTAGTCTTGCCCGACCCGCTTGCGCCGACGATAGAGAGCACTTCGCCCCGGGCCTGAGAGAAGCTGACACCGTCGAGCACCTGGAGCCGACCCTGGGCCGTCGGGAAGGACTTGCTGACCTCGATTACCTCAAGGCTGCGCTCACGCATTCGTCTGGCACCGCCGCCGGTCAGAAAGCGATCTGCAGTTCCTTCAGCACCTGGGCGATGGGCTCCAGCGCGCTCGCCTGGCGCACGTCGATCGACCCTTTCGGCCGCCGCAGCGCGATCTCCGACATCGCGGCATCGAAGGAATAATCGCCCTTCGACGGATCGAGGCGGAGCATCCACGCGTTGCGGTGCATCTCCCATACCTCCTTCGCCGTCGCCTCGGATTGGGCGTAGGGCTTCGCGGTCAGCACCGAGACGGCGAAATCGCGGTCCTCGCGCAGGCGCACGGTCGCCCGGGCCAGGGCGCGGAGGAAGGCGCGCACGGTATCGGGATGCTGCTTCAGCATCTTGAGCGAGGTTCCCCAGCCGAGGTTCTGGGCCTCGTTCGTCGGCAGCCCCTGTTCCTTGCGCCAGTCGTTGTAGTCGAGGATCTGGACCAGCCCGGATTTCCGCGCCTTGCCGATCCAGTTGCTCGAGATGTTGGCGATGTCGGCGTTCCCGCTCATCAGCGAGCCGAAACCGTTGAAGGATTCGAACCGCTCGACATCGGTGATCTTGAGGCCCGCGGTCGCCAGCATCTGCTTCCAGACATTGTCGAGCGTCTCGCCCGCACGCACGGTCTGGATCGTCTTGCCGCGCACGTCCTTGAGCGACTTGATACCGCTCGCTTTCTTGACCCAGAAGACATAGGGGTAGCGGCTGGAGACAAGGGCGATCGCGCGCACCGGCGCCTTGCCGCCGAGCGAGGCGCGGATGAAACTGCCGCCGCCGAGCGCGAACTGGGCCGCGTCCGCGGCGAGCGACTGCACCGGCTCCGTCCAGGAGCGGAACCCGACGATTTCGACCGCGAGACCCTCGCGCTTGAACTCGCCGGCCGCGATCGCGCCCTCGAGCGCGGCACGCTGGACCAGAACGGTGAACGGCATCGCCACCTTGACCTTGGCGAGCGAAAGCTTGGTCTGGGCGGCCTGCGCTCCGGCGGCAACGGCGACGGCGCCCGCCGCGACAAGAACGGCCGCCAGATGCCTGGTCTTGAGCAGTCTCATGTCCCTCTCCCTGTCCTCGTGAATTCGGTCGCCCCCGGGGCCCTACCAGAGCTCGCGGGCGGCGCGTTCTTCCGGCGTATCGTTCCACGGAAAGATCGAATAGGCGACCGGGTGGACCGCGCCGCAGGACGAGCAGGTGCGCACCTTCTCGTCGCCGTTGAACACCGCGAACCCGTCTTCCTGGACGGCGTAGTAGCCGCCCAACCCGACCTTCGCGGTCTCGACCTCGACCATGTAGAGCGGATTCAGGCATTCGAGGCAGAACCAGGCGAAGCGATCGATACGCCCGCGCTCCGGATAGCCCTCGATCAGCACGGTCAGCCGGCGGTCGTCGCCGAGCTTGAGGTTCATGACCATCTCCTGCTGATCGTTGATGTGCCAGAAACCGTAAACGTGCTCGGCATGGTGGGGCACCAGCGGCGGGGTGAACTGAACGTCCCGGCGCGGCTCGGAGACGATCTTGCCGTTCATGATTTTGAGAGACCTGCCCGGCTTGAACCCCTTTCCGTCGGGCCGCGGCTCGGCATAGCGAAGCCCGATCAGCATGTCGCCGCAGGGATAGAAGCTGCGATAACGGAGTTTCGATTCATCGGACATCAGATCCATCGTCAACAGCGCCGCCTTCTTCCCGACCAGATCCTTCATCAAGTCGAAGGATTCGGGGGTGAGGGCGGATGCGCCGTGCGAATTCGTCATCGTCGAATCCCTTTTCCCTGCGCTACCGCGGCTTCGTAAGCGGCGAGCACGGCATCCCGGTCATAGCCTTCCTCGGCGCAGGAAATTACCGAGACCGACTCGACGACGCGCGCCTGGCAGGCGAGGCGGAAGGACGGGTGATAGCCCCAGCCTTCAATGAAATAACGTTCGATATCGTTGGGCTCGTCGAGCGCGCCGTCGATCACCAGCATGCAGCACGTTCCGCAGAGCGCTTCGCCGCCGCAATACCAGCGCCAGGGCAGCCCCGCCTCGCGGGCCCCCGTCAACAGCGCGCGGCCCTGTTTGACCTCGAAGGTCCTGTTGGCGCGGTTGACGACTGTGACGCTCGGCATCGGTTCGCTCCTGCGTGCGTCGAGCCGGGGTTATTCGGCGGCGACCGTTTCGGCCGCCTTGCCGAGATGCTTGACCTCCGGAAACACGTGCTCGCCGAGGAGCTTCATGCTCCGAAGGACGAAGTCATCCGACATATTGCCGACTTTCACGATCAAATTCATGTGCCCGTGGTTCAGCGCGGCGTGCATGCGCTTGATCTGGTCGACCACCATGTCGGGCGTGCCGCAGAGAACCTGCCCGTTCTCGACACGTTGTTCGACCGGCGTCGCCTTCATCGTCTGGTCCTTGTCGACCGGACGGACGAGGGTGTCGTCGGCATTGAAGCGCGTTTTCTGGAGAACCAGGAGCTGGGCCCGGTTTATGCCGCCCTGGAGGACGTCGAAAAAGTACTGCGTCCCGTCGTGCAGTTCGCGCTTCGCCTCCTCGAAGGTCTCCGCGACCGCCGTGGGCACGCCGACCATGAACCGGTCGGGGCCGGGCTCCCAGCCGTCTTCGCGGGCCTTTTGCTTGTATATGTCGATCAGCTGCAGCGCCTGATCGAAATTGAGCACGCGGAGGATGCCCATGACCGCCCGGTGCTCGGCGGCGAAGCGGGCCGATGTCGGGCTGCCGCCCGACATCAGGATCGGCGGGTGCGGCCGCTGGACGGGCTTGGGCCAGATCGAGACGGCGCGGAACCGGTAATGTTCGCCCTCCCAGCCGAACGGCTCCGGCTCGGTCCACGCCTTGAGGATCAACTGCACGGCCTCGCGCATGCGGCTCCAGGATTCGTCCGGCGCGACGTTGTAGGCCACATACTCGTGCGGGATGCCGCGCATAAAGCCCGCCATCAGGCGGCCGCCGCTCATCACGTCGATCATCGCGTATTCTTCGGCGATGCGGATAGGGTTGGTGAGCGGCACGATGTTGCCGCTGAGCTGAATTTCGGCCGCGGTCGTGCGCTCGGTCACCGAGGCGGCGATCAGGTTGGGGTTCGGCATCATGCCGAACGGGCTCATATGGTGTTCGTTGCAGCCGATCGCGTCGAAGCCGCACTCTTCGGCATACACCTTGGCATGGATATAGGTACGGAACATTTCGACGGCGCGGCCTGCGTCGAACCGGCTGTTGGAAATGGGCCAGCCGAGTCCGGCTTCGTCGATATCGGTGTAGGGCATGTGGTGGGTTTGCGAGAATCTCATGCGCTGCTCCCCGCCGCCGTGTCCGCGATTTCCGGAAGCGCCTGGTTGACGATGAAAGCCTCGCCCCTGACCAGGAAATCCTCGATCAGCGCTCCCACGCGCTCGGGCTGATCCAGCTCCAGACTGTGGGCGGCGTCGTAGACATAGACCAGCTGCGAATTGGGAATTCTTTCCTTCAGCATCTGGACGCCCGTAGCGAGAACCCGCACGTCGAGCGTGCCGTGGAGGATCAGGGTCTGGCAGGCGATCTCCCGCACACGCGCCTGGAGCGCGGCGTCATGCGAACCGCCCAACCCGTATCGGGCGACGGCCGCGGCGTTGGCCTTGCGCATCTCCGGCGGTTTGTCGTCCGGAGGCACCCGTTCGGGATGGGCGTAGAGCTGGGCGCGCATGGTGTCGGGATCGAAACTGAGCGGCGGCGCGTCCGCCGGCCTGAAACCCGCTGGGGCGGCGAGCACCAGATGCTCGACGAGCTCCGGATGCCGAACTGCGAGCCAGGCGCCCAGCCAGCCGCCGAGCGAACTGCCCACCACGTCGACGGCCCGACCCGGTCTGGCCTCGACGAACGCCGCGAGCAAATCGGCGAGCGCCGGCATCGAGTCGATCTCGCCGTGAACCGGCGTCCCGTCGAAGCCGGGCACGATCGGAGCCCAGACGCGAAACCGGCGAACCAGGCGACGCAGCGGATCGGAAATCCGCATCCCCGCGGCGGGATGGAGGTAGACGACATCGTGCCCTGCCCCGGCGACGAAACATGACACCGGCCCCGTGGGAAGATCCATGGTCTGGCGTTCGAATTCGCCGGTCATCCGTTTCACCGTGCGAACGTGGAACCGGAGCACGGGTCGATGGTAGCGTTCGCTATTGATGCGTCAAAGAGCCAGATTGGGCAAAGTGCTTTGATTTTTAGTCAATAATCGATTCCACCATCCGGTCGATCGACCATGCCGCGGGGGCACCCAGCGTCTCGCCGAGGTAGTCGACGAACGCGGTCAAACGCGGCGATCTATGCGGGTTTCTCGGGTAGCACAGGAACACCGGTACGCCACGGAGAACGTGCTCCGGCATGACGATCCTCAATCGCCCCGCCGCGACGTCGTCGGCGATCAGGAAGTCCATCAGATAGGCAAGGCCGGCCTCCGACAATGCCGCCTGGTGAACGGCCTGGATGTCGTTGGCGTTGAGCACGGAGGAAACCGGAACCGAAACCTCCTCACCGTGAGCCCACAGTGTCCAGACGCGTTGGCGACCGGACCGGGGGCGGAGATAGTTGAGGCACCGGTGTCGGGCAAGATCGGCCACATCCCGGGGCTCGCCGTGTTCCTCGAGGTAGCCAGGAGCGGCGCAGACGGCATAGCCGATGCTGCAGATCCTGCGGGCGACGAAGCGGCCCGTCACGGGCTCTCCCAGGATGAAGGAGGCATCGACCCCGTCTGCTCCCGGATCGATGGCGCCGTCGTTGACGGATATGTCCACCGTAACCTCGGGGTAGCGCGACAGGAATCCGGCGAGCGCCGGCACGACGACCGTCCGTCCGAAACCCCGCGGCACCTGGATTCGAAGAGGCCCTCGGGGCACGCCGCCCGCCTCGGCGACCGCGGCCTCCGCGTCCTCGAGCTCGGCAAGGATACGTCGACAGCGCTCGAAATATGCGCTGCCTTCCGCGGTAAGCGACAAGCGGCGCGTCGTCCGGTCGACCAATCGGGTCCCGAGCCGGGATTCCAGCCGTGCGATCGCCCGGCTGACCCCGGACGCCGACAGACCTAGTTGACGCGCCGCGTCGGTGAAGCTCGCACTCTGTGCCACGCGGACGAAGATGGCGATGCCCTCGAAACTGTCCCGCCTTTCCCGTCGCGGCATGTTGGGCTCAGGCGGCCACCGGCGCGATGCCCAGTATCGGCGGCAGGCCGGATGCAATGCGCGAGAACCCTTCGCCACCGTCCCGGCTTGCCCACAATTCGCCGTCATTCAGCCCGATGAACACCGTCTCCGGCGAGACCGGGTCGACCGCGATCGAGCGTGGCGCGGAACCGATGCGCTCCGGCAGCCCGCCGGTCAGGAGGGACCAGGTCAACCCCGCGTCCTCGCTCCGGTAAAACCCCGCCCCGGCGCCTTCCGGCCGACGCCAGCCCGGCGGCGGCACCTCCGCACCCGCGGTGAACAGCACGTCGGGCCGGTCGGGATGAACCGCGACGTTAATCAGATAGGGGTGGGCGATCCCGGCATCCGATTGCGCGAAGGTCTCGCCGCCGTCCACGCTTCTGTATAGGCCGTGGCCGGACGCGGATATCACGGTTTTCCCGTCGTCGGGGAGAACCGTCACCGTGTGCGAGTCGAACTCCGTGCCGTCCTTGATGTTGACCCAGCTTTCTCCGCCGTCGTTCGAACGCACCAGCCAGCCTTCCTCGACCGCGCCGAAAATGATTTCGGGATCCGACGCGGACAGTCCGATGCCCCGCACATGGGCGACATAGGGGGGGCCCGGGAAGGTCCAGTCCTTGCGCGTCGGCAGCCGGCGCAGGGTCTCCAACTCGACCCAGCTGTCCCCCCCGTCGGTCGATCTGAAGATGCAGGCCGGTTCGGTCCCGGCATAGAGGCCGCCGGTGCCCGGATGCAGGGCGAGCGACAGGCAGTGCTTGTAGACCAGCCCCTCGTTCTTCTCCGCCCAGCTCTTCCCGCCGTCGTCGGTGCGCCACACCCCCGCCCGCTCGGTCGCCGCCCACGCCCGGCGGGGATCGGACGGATCGGTCAGCACCCACCGGACGATGCCCTTGCCTTCCAGCCCCAGCGGCCGAGGCTCGTACTCCGGGCCATTTTCCTCCGCGAGAAAGACGCCGTTCCCCGTCGCAAGCATGAGAGACCCCGTCATCGCCTCCTCCGTCTCGCCGGGCATGTCGGATGACCGATCTCAACCCGTTCGCGAACACCCGTCAAGCCGAACGTCCGACTGCGGCCGAGGTCGACGGCTATCTCGAACGAGATCCCCCGCCCGGCCGCTCAGAACCTGGGGGTGGCACCCGGTTTCAGCGAAATGCTGAGCGACAGGCCGCCCGCGCCGCAGCAGGGGCAGCTCGCGGCGATCAGGAAATGCTGCCGCTGCTCCTCGGTGATGTCGGCATCGGCCAGCATGGCGGCGATCTCCCGCTGGAAGGCGATATGGGCCGATTCATCGCCAAACGACAACGGCCCGGCAGGGTCGGCCTCGGGGGCCGTACGCCGCGCGGCCGCTCCGGGAATGTCCGTTTCGTTCGTCATTCCGGTCTCTTCGCCAGCGATTGTCCTCGCCCGCCGATCCTAGGACGGAGGCCGAGAGCCGGCAATGGCGTCCCCTCGGGCGGTCAACTAACATTTCCGGAATTGCAAAGGGAACCGACCTGGAACCGACCCCAATGACAGTCCGACAGGCGTCTCGCGCCGATCCCGTCACCACCGAAATTGTGCGCAATGGAGTCATGGCGGTGACCGAGGAAATGAAGACCAACCTCATGCGCACCGCCTACAACATGATCATATACGAGGCGCTGGACTTCACCACCGGGCTGTTCAATACGCGCGGCGAGACGATCTCCATCGGACTGGGGCTTCCGATGTTCATCCGGGGCATGGCCGAGACGCTGAAGGCCAAGCTCGCCCATTTCGGCGACGACATCGAGCCGGGCGATATCCTGGTGACCAATGACGGCTACATCACCGGCAGCCATCTGAACCACGTCACCCTCAGCCTGCCGATCTTCCATGGCGGAAAGCTGACCGCGTTTTCGGTCTGCATGGCGCACTGGCTCGACATCGGCGGCGTGCTCGGCGGGATGACCACGGACATCTACTCCGAGGGGCTGCAGATACCGCTTCTCAAGCTGCAGCGGCGCGGGGAGATCAACCAGGACCTGATCGACATCATCGAGATGAACGTCCATCTGCCCGACCGCGCGATGGGCGATCTTCGGGCCCAGCTCACCGCCGTGCGGACCGGCGAGCGCCGCTTCACCGAACTGCTGGACCGCTACGGCCGCGACGAGGTGCTGGCCGCGATGGACGCGATCATGGACAAGTCGGAACGCTCGGCGCGAGCGCGCACCCGGACGGTGCCCGACGGCGTTTACGAGGCCGAGTCCTACATGGACGACGACGGCGTCGATATCGGCAAGCGCATCCCCATCCGGGTCAAGGTGACGGTCGGGGAAGACCGGATGACGGTCGACCTGTCGGACGTTTCGGAGCAGGTGCGCGGCTTTTACAATTCCGGCCCCACCGCCGGCTACGGAGCCTGCCAGGTCGCCTACAAGTGCCTCACCTCGCCGACCGACTATCCCATCAACGACGGCAGCTTCCGCTCGCTGGACGTCATAAACCCGCCGGGTCGGGTCGTGAGCGCCGTGCGCCCGGCGCCGCTTCGGTTCTGGATGACGATACCCATGACGGTCGTCGACACCATCTTCAAAGCTCTCGCTCCCGCGGTCCCGGATCGGGTCGCGGCGGGTCATTTCGCGGATCTCGGGCTGGCCCAGCTCTATGGCTACCTGCCCGACGAAAAACGCATGATCATCACCTCGACGGGACCCATCGGCGGCGGCTGGGGCGCCAAGCAGACCGAAGACGGGGTGAACGCGACAGTGTGCATCAACGACGGCGACACCCATAACAATCCCGTCGAGCTCATGGAGACCAAGTACCCCGTGGTCTACGAGCGGTACGGGCTGATCCAGGATTCAGGCGGCCCGGGGCGCATGCGCGGCGGGCTCGGCACCGAGGCCGCCGTCCGCATGCAGAAGGCGCTCAACCTGTCCACCCGGATCGAGCGCATGCATTGCCGGCCCTGGGGGCTCGAAGGCGGCAAGGAAGGTCGCGGCAACCGGGTCGAGCTGACCGTCGGCGGCGAGTCCCAGACCGATCTCGTCAATGCCAAGGTTTTCACCTCGCGAATGGCTCCCGGCGACGTGTTCAAGGTGCTGGGCGGCGGCGGCGGCGGGTTCGGTCCGCCCTGGAAGCGGCCCGTCGAGCGGGTTCGTGAGGACGTGCGCCAGGGCTACGTGTCGCGCGAATGCGCCTTGGAGGATTTCGGCGTCGTGCTGGACCCGGACACGCTGGAAGTCGATCTCGCCGAGACGGACCGGCTGAGGAAGCGGCACGCCGCCGCCCAGGCGGTCTGACCGCGAACGGGGGTACGCGTATGCGGCTTGCCGCGGATATCGGTGGCACGTTCACCGACATCGCCGGGTTCGACGAAGAGGCGGGGACGTTGTTCTTCGGCAAGACGCTTTCGACGCCCGACCGTCTGGTCGACGGGATCGAGAGCGGCGTCGCGAAAGCCGGCACCGGGTTTACGGATGCCGGTTTGTTCCTGCACGGCTCGACGATCGCGATCAACACGATCCTCGAGCGGACCGGCGCCAGGACCGCGCTGATCACCACCGAGGGCTTTCGCGACGTCTACGAGATCGGCCGGATCAACCGGCCCGATTCCTACAACCTCTTCTTCCAGAAACACGAACCCCTGGTGGAGCGCGCGCTGCGTTTCGAGGTGGCCGAGCGCGTGCTGGCGTCGGGCGAGATCGAACGTCCGCTCGACGACCGGGAGGTCGCGGCGCTGGCACGCAGGATCGACGAGCTTGGCATGGAGGCCGTGGCGATCCTGTTTCTGCACTGTTACCGCAATCCCGATCACGAGCTCCGCGCCAAGACCGTCCTGGAAGAAGCCTGCCCGCATCTCTTCGTCTCGGCGTCGCACGAGCTTTCGCAGGAATACCGGGAGTTCGAGCGCACTTCGACGGTCGTGGCCAACGCTTACATCGGGCCCAAGGTGCGCGATTATATCGGCGAGATCGACGACCATCTGAAGCGGGCCGGCTTCACCGGGTCGTTCCTCGTGGTGCAGTCCACCGGCGGCCTCTACGAGGCAGAGGAGGCGCGGCGCCATTGCGTGCGGATGCTGGAATCCGGTCCCGCCGCGGGCGTGATCGGCACCCGTGCCTTGTGCGCCGCTGTGGGGCTGGAGAACGCGATCGCCTTCGACATGGGCGGGACCACCGCAAAGGCGGGCGTGATCTACAAGGGCGATGCGCTGACCACGGGCGCGGCCCTGCTCGGCGGCTACGAGAAGGCGCTGCCGGTGCAGATCGCGATGATGGACATCTTCGAGGTGTCCGCCGGCGGGGGTTCGATCGCCCGGGTCGACGAGGACGGCGCGCTCCATGTCGGCCCGCAGAGCGCCGGCGCCGCCCCTGGCCCCGCATGCTACGGCCTCGGCGGGAAGGAACCGACGGTGACGGACGCCAACCTGCTGCTCGGCCGCCTCGGCGCCGAGCGCTTTCTCGGCGGCGAGATGGTGCTCGACACGGAAGCCGCCGAAGCAGCGATGCGCGACAGCGTCGCCGAACCGCTCGGCATGGAGACGATCCGCGCAGCAGACGGAATCCTGCGCATCGCGACGACCGCGATGTCCTATGCGGTCAAGGGAGTGACTACCGAGCGGGGGCTCGATGTGGGCGATTTCGTCCTCTTCGCCTATGGCGGGGCGGGACCGCTCCACGCCTCCGCCGTCGCGCGGGAGCTCGGCATCTCGCGGGTGGTGATACCGCGCGCCCCGGGCTTGTTCTCCGCCCTCGGAATGCTGTTCTCCGACCTCCGCTACGACTTCGTCCGCACCTGGTTCACCGCGCTCGAGACCGTGCCGTTCGACGAGGTAGAAGCGGTCTACCGCGACTTGGAGGAGGAAGGAAGGGCGGCGATCGGGGCTGCATCGGTGACGCCGGAGGAAATCGCCGTCAGGCGGGCGGCCGACATGCGTTATGTCGGACAGGAGCACGCCGTGACCGTCGACCTGCCGACGGAGGTCTTCGAGAACGGAGACCGCGAGGCGATCAAGGCCCATTTCGACGCGATGCACCAGCAACGCTACGGCACCAACGCACCCGCCGAAAGCGCCGAGATCGTGAGCCTTCGCACGACGGTCACCGGAACGATGCGCAAGCCCGCCTTCGAGACCGTGGAGGCGGGCACTATCGAACCGCCCGCTTCCGCGCGGAGCGGAGAACGGCCAGTGTACTTCGACGAGGCCGGAGGTTTCGTCGACACGCCCACCTATACACGGGAGGCGCTTCTGGCGGGCAACCGGATCGAAGGGCCGGCCCTGGTGGAA
>JAJEHI010000108.1 GCA_022823775.1 Defluviicoccus sp.
TGCCCGTGCTGCTGGCCACGCTGCGCTCCGTCGACCGCCGCTTCATCCTGTTCTGCGACGATCTCTCTTTCGAGGCGGAAGATACGACGTTCAAGTCGCTGAAGGCGCTCCTCGAAGGCGGGATAGAGGGCCGTCCTTCCAACGTGATCTTCTACGCCACCTCCAACCGGCGTCACCTGATGCCGCGCGAAATGATCGAGAACGAGCAGTCGACCGCCATCGTTCCCGCGGAAGCGGTCGACGAAAAGGTCTCCCTGTCGGACCGGTTCGGTCTTTGGCTCGGCTTCCATAATTGCGACCAGGAAACCTATTTCCGCATCGTCGAGGGTTATGCGTCGCGTTACGGTCTTGAGGTCCCCCAGGACCGGTTGCGGGCGGCGGCGAACGAATGGTCGGTAACCCGCGGCGCCCGGTCCGGACGCGTCGCCTGGCAGTTTATCCAGGACCTGGCCGGACAGCTCGGCGTGACGCTGGATCGCGCGGAATAAGGAAGCTTATGGATCGGCGCGGCGGGGCCAGATGACGCAGCGGGTCGACGGCCCGCCTGCCCCGCCTTAGCTCGAAATGGAGCTGGGGACGGCTGACGTTGCCGGTCGAGCCGACCCGCGAAATGGTTTCCCCGCGGCGTACCCGTTGCCCGGTCCGGACCAGCAGCACGTCGTTATGGGCATAGGCGCTCATCCAGCCGCCGGCGTGCTTGATCAGCACCAGATTGCCGAAGCCCCGGACCGCGTTGCCGGAATAGGCCACCACCCCGTTCTCGGCGGCGCGCACGCCGGTGCCGCGACGCGCGAGGATGTTTATCCCGTCGTTGCGCAGACCCTTTCCCCGGCTGCCGAAGCCGACCGCCACGGGGCCGTCGACTGGCCACAGAAAGCGCTTTCCGGAACGTGGCGCCGGCGTGGCGAGCGCAGCGGGCTTGGGCCCTTTCGCCTTCGCCCGTCCGGGAGAGGCCGGGGCCCGCGCGACGCGCGTCCCGGCCGCCGTCTCCGCCCCGGGCAGCCGCAGGGTCTGACCGGGATAGATCCGGTATGGCGGCTCGATTCGGTTGGCGGCGGCGAGACGCTTCAGCGACACGCCGTAACGCTGCGCGATGGCGCCTACGGTGTCCCCGCGGCGCACCACATGCGCCTTGGCCCGCGGCAGACGAAGCCGCTGGCCGGGATGGATTTCGTAAGGCGGACGCAGCCCGTTGGCGACGATCAGGTCGCGCAGCGGCACCCCGTGCCGGCGAGCGATCCTGTAGAGGCTGTCGCCCTTGCGGACAACGACGGCGGCGCCCCCGCCCCGGTCGGCGGGAACGGTCCGATTCCAGGTTCGCCCGGATTCGGCGCCGGCATCGTGGCGGCTGCTTCCGCAACCGGCTGCGGCGAGCAGCGCGGCTATCAGCACGAGGGACCGAAGCACGGTCGAAAGAGTCCGTTGAATCAATCTATTCTCAGCCTAACCTCATCCATTTCCAAATACAATTGCCGTAAACGAATCGACGGATCAGCGTCCCGGATCGTCCACCGTGTCGGGCAAAAGCGGAACGAAACGGACCGGCCACAGGGTCTCGTAGTCCACCTCCTCCCCTCTCTTGCGGCACTTGAGGAGCTGCTGGTCCTCGTCGTCGTCGCCGCCGACGGGAAGGATCATGATTCCGCCGGGCGCCAGCTGGTCCAACAGCATCGGCGGAACGTCGACCGCGGCCGCGGTGACGATGATGCGTTCGAACGGCGCCACCTCCGGCCAGCCCCTGGAGCCGTCGTCCCACCGAGTGGTGATGTTGAAGAAACGCAGACTGTCGAACCGCTTCTCGGCCTGCCGCAACAGGGCCCGGTAGCGCTCGATCGTGTAGACGCGGCGGCACAGCCGCGACATCACCGCCGCCTGATAGCCCGACCCGGTGCCGATCTCCAGCACCTTCATCTCCTTGCCGACCTCGAGCTCTCTCGTCATGTAGGCGACCACGGCGGGCTGGGAGATGGTCTGACCGTGGCCGATCGGCAGCGCATCGTTGTCGTGGGCGCGGGAGCGAAAAGCCTCCGGCACGAACATCTCGCGCGGCACGCGCTCGATCGCCGAGAGCACACGGGGATCGGTAATGCCCTGACCCCGGAGGTCCATGAGCAGACGGATCTTGGATTCGTATTCGATCACGAAGGGCTTCGCGTCGCTCGGCAAGCGGAAGGATGGCTTTCCTTTACCGCGTCGGCCGAATCGCGTCGAGTCCGCCGAGATAGGGCCGAAGCGCCTCGGGCAGGGAGACCGAACCGTCCGCCCGCTGCCCGTTCTCGAGCACCGCGATAAGGAGCCGGCCGACCGCGACGCCGGAGCCGTTGAGCGTGTGGACGAAATCCGTTCCCTTCCGGTCTTCCGGGCGGTAACGCGCGCGCATCCGGCGCGCCTGGAACGCCCCGCAGTTCGAACAGCTCGAAATTTCCCGATAGGTGTCCTGTCCGGGAAGCCAGGCCTCGATGTCGTAGGTCTTCTCGGCGGCGAAGCCCATGTCGCCGGTGGAGAGAACCACCACCCGGTAGGGGATCTCCAGACGCTTCAGCACCTCTTCCGCGGCCCCGGTCATCCGTTCGAGCTCTTCCGCCGAATTCTCCGGCCGGACGATGCTGACAAGCTCGACCTTCTGGAACTGGTGCTGGCGCAGCATGCCGCGGGTGTCCTGTCCCGCCGCGCCCGCCTCGGAGCGGAAGCACGGGGTCAGGGCGGTAACGCGAAGCGGCAGGTCGCCGGCGTCGAGGATCTCTCCAGCCACCAGGTTGGTCAGCGGGACCTCCGCCGTGGGGATCAGCCAGTGGTCCGTCGTCGTGCGGAACAGGTCCTCGCCGAACTTGGGAAGCTGTCCGGTCCCGTAGAGCGCCGAATCCCGCACGAGGTACGGCGGGCTGACCTCGATATAGCCGAATTCGGATGTATGGAGATCCAGCATGAAGCTCGCCAGCGCACGTTCCAGCCGGGCAAGCACGCCCTTGAGCACCACGAACCGCGCGCCGGACAGCTTCGAGGCGGCGGCGAAATCCATCGTCCCCAGCGCTTCCCCGAGTTCCACATGGTCGCGCGCCTCGAAATCGAAGGCAGGAGGCGCGCCGAACCGCCGGAGCTCCACATTGGCGGTCTCGTCGGGACCGTCGGGAACATCCTCCGCCGGGAGGTTCGGAACGTCCATGAGGCGCGCGTCGATCTGCGACTCGAGATTGGCGCAATCGTCTTCCAGGGCCTGCATCCGGGCCTTGATGGCGCCCACCTCGTCGATCAGGGCGGAAGCGTCCCGGCCCGCCTTCTTCGCCGCGCCGATCTCCCGCGACGCCTCGTTGCGCCGGGTCCGGTGGCCCTGAAGTTCGGTTTGCCGCGCGCGATGGCTGCCGTCGAGCGAGAGGATCTCCGCGCTCAGGGGCTGCAACCCACGGCGTTCGAGCCCCCGGTCGAGTCCGTCCGGATTATCCCTGATCCAGCGCAGGTCGAGCATCGAAAACTCCGCCTAGGCGGCCGCGTCCTCGGCCGCTTCACGTTCGGCGCGTTTTCGTTCCATGACCCGCGCCCCGAAAATCGAGGCTTCGTACAGCAGGATGATCGGCAATGCGAGCCCGATCTGACTGAACACGTCGGGCGGAGTGAGGATCGCGGCGGCGATGAACACCGCGACGATCGCATAGCGCCGCTTGGCGGCAAGCCCGTCGGCGGTAACGATCCCCGCCCGCGCCAGCAGCATCAGGAATACCGGCAGCTCGAAGCCGATGCCGAAGGCGAATATCAGCCGCATCACCAGCGACAGGTACTGGTCGACCTTGGGCTCGACCTCGATCGCGAGGTCGCCCGGATCGGCAGGTTTCTGGAAGTCGAGGAAGAACTCCCACGCCACCGGCATCACGCCGTAATAGACCAGCGCGGCGCCCGTGCAGAACAGGATGGGGGTCGCGACCAGGAAGGGCAGGAACGCCCTGCGCTCGTTCTTGTAGAGGCCGGGCGCCACGAACAGCCACATCTGCATCGAGATCAGGGGAAAGGCGATGAGGGCGGCGGTCCAGAACGCGACCTTGACGTAAGTGAAGAACGCCTCGTGCAGGGCGGTGAAGATCATCCGTCCGCCCTCCTTCTCGTCGAGCGCCGCGGCAAGCGGCCGGACGAGAAACTCGAAAATTTCCTCGGCGACGAAGAAGCAGGCGAAGAACGCGACGATGAAACCGACGACGCAATAGATCAGGCGCGTGCGAAGCTCGATCAGATGATCGAGGAGAGGCATCGCCTTGTCTTGCCTTGCGTCGTCGTCTGCCACGGTCAATCACCGGATCCGGACTTCGCGGCGACGGGCTCCTCCCTGTCGTCGCCGGCGGGCGGCGTGTCGGCGTCCTCCCCGGCTTCGGACGCCGGGGTCTCCTCGGGCCGGGTATCGGTCCTGGCGGAGACCGGCTGTTCCATATCCTCGAAGTCGAAATCCGACTCGTCGCCCAGCCATTCGTCCTCGATCTCGTCCTCGATGTCGCGCTTGATGGTGTTTACCACTCCATCCGGATCGAGCTCCGTCTGGATCGAGTCCTTCACCTTGTCCAGTTCAGCCTCGCGAGCCATGTCCTCCAGCCCGCCCTGGAACTCTCGCGCAAGCTCCCTGGCGCGGCGGACCCACTGGCTCACCGTGCGCACCAGGCCGGGCAGGTCCTTGGGACCGACCACGATCAGCGCGATCACGATAACGATCAGAAATTCCCAACTGCCGATGTCAAGCATCGGCCGGCCGTTCCATCATCGGGTTGCCGCTCTGGCGGGGGGATTGCCCACGGCAGCGTCCATGGCGCGCCGCCGCGCCGTTCAACGAGGGGTCAGCTCTTGGCGGCCTCGTCCCGTTCCGCCGCTTCCGCGGGAATTTCCTTTGCGGTTTCCTGCGCTTCCGCCTTCACCGTGCCCACCGGCTCGGTTTCCTTCAGGCCCTTCTTGAAGGCGTTGATGCCGCGCGCCGCATCGCCCATGAGACGCGAGAGCTTGCCTCCGCCCCCGAACAGGACAAGGACCACAACGAGGACGACGAGCCAGTGCCAGATGCTAAACGATCCCATCGCGGGTGCTCCTGCCTTCTACCCTGCCATCGCCGCCGCAAGCGACGATGCCGGAAAGCGTATATACCCGAAACGGCGATGTCGTGCACTGCGTTTGCGGCGGGCGTCCCGGCGGCCGGCGGGCCCGCCCGATCCTATTCGGCGGCGGCGGCCGGGGCGAACTCGGGTTCTTGCGGCTGGTCGGGCGGCTCCGTTCCGGGGCGGGAAAAAGCCACGACGCCGTCCTCGCGTTCCGCGTCCGCTCCTTCGTCCCTCTCGATCGAACCGATGATGGCGCTCGCCGGCCGGGTATCGAGCAGGCCGGTCGCCTTGAGCTCGTCGATCCCGGGGAGGTCGGCGAGTCCGGACAGTCCGAAATGGGCGAGAAACTCGTCCGTCGTCCCCCACGTCACCGGGCGTCCGGGCGTCCTGCGCCGGCCCGCCGGGCGTATCCAGCCGGCCTCCAGCAAGATGTCGAACGTACCCCTGCTCGCCGCGACGCCGCGGATTTCCTCGACCTCGCTGCGGGTCACCGGCTGGTGGTAGGCGATGACGGCAAGCGTCTCGACCGCCGCGCGCGAAGGCTTTCGGGTCACCTTGCGCTCGATCCGCATGTGTCCGGCAAGGTCCTCCGCCGTCCGGAAGCACCAGCCGCCGGCGACCCGTACCAGAGCGACTCCGCGCCCGGCATAGGTCGCGGCGAGTTCGTCGATCAAGGCCGCCACGTCGGTTTCCGCGGCGAAACGCCCGGCGAGAGCGTCTTCGTCGACCGGTTCGGAAGAAGCGAAGAGAATCGCTTCCATGAGGCGCAGATCATGCTTCATTCGTGGCCTCCTGAACGGGTTGAAGACCGTTCCGTCCGCGTACGTATATGGGACCGAACGGGTTCACTTGCCTGACCTGGAGCCGGCCCAGCCGAGCGAGCTCGAGGCCCGCGACAAACGTCGAAGCGACCGCGGAGCGGAGCCGGATGCCGCTGCCCGCCTCCGGCGGCAGGAACTCGAACAGGGTGCGCCAGTCGGCGGTCCCGCCGCTCAGGCCGCTCAGCCGCTCGATCGCCTCGGCGATCGAATGGAGCGTGCTGGGCTCGATCTCCAGCACCGTATCGTTCGTCCTCCGGCGACTTTCTCCATACGCGGACAGAAGATCGAAGAGGGAAACCTCGTATACCGAGTGGCGAACGACCTCGACCTCCTGGGGCTCGCCGCGGGCGAAGACCTCCCGGCCCAGGCGCGGCCGGGCCATCAATTGCCGACCCTTCTCCTGCATCGCCTGCAACCGTCTCAACTGGAAGGCGAGCGCCTCGGCGAGCTCCGGGCCGCTGGGCTCTTCGTCGTCCTCCTCTTCTGGCAGCAGCAGCCGCGACTTGAGATAGACCAGCCAGGCGGCCATCACCAGATAGTCGGCGGCAATCTCCAGATCGAGCCGCCGCGCCTCGGCGATGAACGCCAGATACTGTTCGGCGAGATCGAGGATAGAGATACGGGTGAGGTCGACCTTCTGCTGCCGCGCCAGCACCAGAAGCACGTCGATCGGACCCTCGTACCCGTCGAGATCGAGCAGAAGGGTTTCGCCGGGCGTTTCCGGCCAATCCTCTTCCGCTACCCGGTTTCCGTCGTCTTCAGTCAGGGCGCAAACCCCGCGAGCCCCGCGATCACACCCATCAGGAAGCGCACCGGCTCCCCGATCAGCCAGGGGAAGACGTTGAGGTCCGCCCCGAACTCCTGCCCCGCGTAAGGCAGGATGAACAACACGCCTATTATCACGAACAGCCCGAATCGCTCCATCCGGGCCAGGGGGCGCGCGAGCGGCAACGGCAACAGCCCGACCGCGATACGGCCTCCGTCGAGCGGCGGCAACGGAAGCAAATTGAACACCGCGAGCACGAGATTGATCACGATCGAATTCTGGAGATTTTCGAACGCCCAGTGTTCGACCGTGGCGGGGAGCAGCGGGGCCAGGTGCATGAGCGCGGCCGAGGCCGTTGCAAGCGCGATGTTGACCGCGGGCCCGGCGGCGGCGACCCAGACCATGTCC
The DNA here is from genome assembly GCA_022823775.1 of Defluviicoccus sp. GTDB lineage: Bacteria > Pseudomonadota > Alphaproteobacteria > MPNO01 > MPNO01 > MPNO01. The sequence continues at coordinate 7,062 of JAJEHI010000108.1, forward strand.
CGGCGGGGCCGTTCCAGGCGGCTGAAGTCCACCGGGACCGGTTTCGCCCAGCCGAAGACGAAATTGCTGAACGACAACAGCAGTGCCGGTATGACGATCGTGCCGTAGGGATCGACGTGGCGCAGCGGGTTGAATGTCACCCGGCCCAGGCGCTTCGCCGTGTCGTCGCCGAGCCGCCACGCCACGTAGCCGTGCGCCGCCTCGTGCAGGGTGATCGCGATCAGGACGGGTGCGATCCAGGTCGAGGCCGTGTAGGCGAAATCCATCAGTCGACCGCCGTCGACGCCGGTTCGGAGCGGCGGGTGAGCGCGACCCCTTTCCCGAACCGCGCCATCGCGCGATCGCTCATCGGCCCCGCGCCCTGCACGGTCTCTCGCATTTCGGACAGATCGCCCTTGCAATGAAGGACCACGTCGCAGCCCGCATCGAGCGCGGCCCGCGCGCGAGCGCCCGGCCTGCCGGTCAACGCCTTCATGCAGAGATCGTCGGAGACGAGCAGCCCGCGATAGCCGATGGAGCCCCGAATCGCCCGCTCGACGACTTTCGACGAAAACGTCGCCGGCGCGGCCGCGTCGAACACGGAATAGATGACATGCGCGGTCATCGCCCACGGCATGTCGCGTAGCGCGCGGAACGGGGCGAAATCGACTTCGAGCGCCTCCACCGAGGCATCGACGGTGGGGAGCGACACGTGGCTGTCCACCGTTGCCCGGCCGTGTCCCGGCGCATGCTTGATCACCGGGGTCACGCCCTCGGACAGCAGCCCCTCGCAGACGGCCCGCCCGAGCCCAGCGACGATCTCCGGATCGTCGGAGAACGCGCGGTCGCCGATAACCCCGTGCCCGCCGGGAGCCGGCACGTCGAGCAGCGGCACGCAGTTCACGTCGATCCCGAGCTCGGCCAGCTCACCGCCGATTTCCCGCGCGTTGCCGCGGGCCTCCTCGACAGCGCGGTCGAGACCCCGTTCGGCGGCCATGTCCCCATAACGCCGCCAGGGGGGCCGGTGTCGCCAATGCGGCGGCCCCAGGCGCTGTACCCGCCCGCCTTCCTGGTCGATCAGGACGGGCGCGTCGTGCCGGCCCACGCTGTCGCGAAGGGCGGAGACCAGATCGCGAACCTGCCCCGGCTCCCGGCAATTGCGGCGGAACAGGATAAAGCCGAGCGGATTTGCGTCCGAAAAGAACGCGCGCTCGTCCGCGTGGAGCGTCTCTCCCGCGCAACCGAAGATCGCGGCGGCCGGATGCGTGCGTTCAGCGTTTGACGACGAGGCAGCCGACATTGCGCTTCTGGAGATCGACGCAGAGGCGCCGGGCTTTCTTCCGGTCGTCTACCGGACCGGCGAGAAGCCTGTAGTAGACGCCCTTGGACGGGCCGAGATCCTTCTTCTCTATCGCGAGGCCGAGACCGGACAGGAGGTCCCGGTGGCGTTTCCGGAGACGCTTCCACGCCTGGTCGACGGCGGCCTTCGACCGGAGCGCGGCGAGTTGAAGCCGGTACTTGTGGGCCGCCGGAGGAGGGGACGAGGGTTTCGCGGCTTCGACCGCTTTCTTCGCCGTCTTCGCCGCGGTCTCCGTTTCCGGCTTCGCTGGCTCCGGTTCGGGAGTCGCGGCGGCCGGCTCCTGGACCGGCTCCGGTTCGAACCTGGGCGGCGGCAGCGGGACTTCCGGCGGCGGTAGCAGGCGTTCGGGGGCCCTTTTCGGCGGCGCGGCGGCGAAGCGGTCGTATATCCGCTTGTCCAGGTCGGGAACCGCGCGGCCGCCGGGCGAATCGGGCTTTACCTTGAAGGGCCCGGGATCGGCCTTGATCAGCACCGGGCTACCGCCGGACGCCGACGACCGCCCTTCACCGTAGGCATGGAGCATGAGCGCGCCGGAGCCGATAAGGGCCGCAACGCCGACGGTGCCCGATATCAGTTTACGCAGCCAGCGCCTGCCGCCGCCTTCGACCGGGCGCTCGCGGGCGTCTTGCCGATTGCCGGCATCCCTGGCCATCAACGCATTTCCTCGACCGGGGCGACTCCCATGACATCGAGCCCGGACGCTATGACCAGAGCGCTCGCCCGGACCAGCGCGAGACGGGCGCGGCTCAACGCGAGATCGTCGGCGACCACGAAACGACGATCGTCGTCCACGTTGCCGCGGTTCCAGAGAGCGTGGAAAGCGGCCGCGATGTCCGACAGCGCGTAGGCGATGCGATGGGGCTCGGCCGCTTCGGCGGCGGCCTCGACCGTGCGCGGCCAGCCGGCCAGCATGCGGATCAGCGAGAGCTCCTCGTCCTCGTCGAGCCGGTCGAACGGAGCCTCGCCGAGCGCGGAATCGGAGAAATCCTCGCCCGGAAACGTCTCCGCCGCGTTGCGCAGCGCCGAACAGGCCCGCGCATGGGCATACTGGACGTAAAAGATCGGATTGTCCTTCGATTGCTCGACCGCCTGCGCGAGGTCGAAATCGAGCGACGCTTCGTTTCCGCGCGTCAGCATGATGAACCGCACCACGTCCTTGCCGACCCGGTCGACCACATCGCGCAGCGTGACGAACGTGCCGGCGCGCTTGGACATCTTCACGGGCCGGCCGGCTTCGGAGAGGTTGACCAGGTTGCAGATGAGGACGTCGAAAGCCGCCCCGCCCCCGCTCAACGCGTCGACCGCGGCCTGCATCCGCTTCACGTAACCCTTGTGATCGGCGCCCCAGACATCGATCAGAATGGGGAAGCCCCGTCGGAACTTGTCCCGGTGATAGGCCATGTCGGTAGCAAAATAGGTCCAGCTGCCGTCGGATTTGCGAATCGCCCGATCCGTGTCGTCGCCGAACGCGGTCGAGCGGAACAGGGTTTGCGGCCGGGGCTCCCAGTCCTCGTCCGCCCTGCCCTTGGGCGGTTCGAGAACGCCTTCGTACAGCAGGTTGCGATCCTGGAGATCGGATAGCGCCTCCTCGACCGCGCCCGAAACCGCGAGCTCGCGCTCCGAAGAAAAGACGTCGTGGGAAATGCCGAGCGCGGCGAGGTCGTCCCTGATCAGGTCCATCATCGCGTCGATCGCGAAGTCCCGCACCGGCGGCATCCACTCGTCTTCCCCGGAGAAGAACCACTTTAGTCCGTCACGATCTAGCAGTGCTCGGCCAGCCTCGACCAAATATTCGCCAGGGTAATAGTCGTCCGGCAACTCCCCGGTTGTTTCTTTGTCAATCACTTGGCAATAGCGGTGATACAAGGAGCGCGCCAGCACGTCGACCTGCGCGCCCGCGTCGTTGACGTAGTACTCGCGGGTGACCGCGTAACCCGCCTTGGCGAGGAGCGAGGCGAGCGCGTCCCCGACAACCGCCCCCCGGCCATGGCCTACATGCATCGGGCCGGTGGGATTGGCGGATACGTATTCGACGTTGACTTTCTTGCCCTCGCCCAGGTCCGAATCGCCGTAGGACGTGCCGGCGGCGAGAATGTCGCCGAGCCGCGCGCGCCAGATCTCGCCGCGCAGGCGGAGATTGATGAATCCCGGTCCGGCGACCGAAACGTCAAGCACGTCTTCGTGCGCGGCGAGCGCGTCGGCCACGCGCTCGGCGAGGTCCCGCGGCTTCATGCCGGCCGCCTTCGCGCGCACCAGCGCGACATTGCTCGAAACTTCGCCGTGCCTCGGATCGCGCGGCGGCTCGACGGAAAAATCCGCGCCGTCCGCGACGGAGGCCCGCCCCGCGTCCCTCATGGCGACGGAGAGGGAGTCCTCGATACGCTCCCTCATGGCCTCGAATACGTTCATTTCGGCCTTCGGCGATTGTGCGGCGCGGCTGGCAGCCCGTACTTGCGCGACGCAGGAAACGATTTC
>JAJEHI010000028.1 GCA_022823775.1 Defluviicoccus sp.
GTCGGTACCGTCGGGGAATTGCTGGACTGGCTCGCACGGTTCCCGCGCGCGCTGCGGCCCGGCCCCTGAACCCGGCCGGCTGTCGCCCGACCCTCTCCCCGTGGGGGAGAGGGGGATTCTCGGCGCCTACTCCTCCCTGTCTTCTCCCCTCCCGCTTGCGGGAGGGGCCGGGGGAGGGTGGGTCGGTCGGTACGGACCGCCGCGACCCGAACGGGCCGGAAAACGCCGTAGCCCGCCCCGGGTCCCGGAACGGCGTCCGGGACAGGTCGGCATCCGGGGCAGGCCTGGACCCCGGAACAAGTCCGGGGTGACAGTCTTGTCGTCCGCGACGGCGCGGGCCTTCCCGGATCCGCTGGGGCAGAAATCCGGGCTAAGTTCGGCCCCTACTTCCAGCGGATCCGGGCGAGCTGCGCCCCGAACGGGTTGATGATCCCCTTGTCGATCTCCAAATCCTTCGCGTGCACGAAGACCGAGGGCAGGCTGGCGATCGGGACGATGTAGGCCTGCTCGTTGATCCGGTTGAAGATCTTCCGGTAGAGCGTCTCGCGCGCGGCGGTATCGAAGGTCGATCCGGCCTCCTTCATCCAGCCCGCGATCTGCTTGTCGCCGTAGTAGTTGCGCGCCTTGCTGCCGAAATAGAAGCTGACCAGCGCATCCGAGTCGGGCACGCCGCCCGAGCTGAACTGGTGCACCAGCGTCTGAATCTTACCGGTCCGTTGCAGCTTGCGGTACGCCCCGAAAGTGACGCTCTTTATCGACGCCTTGACGCCGACCGCCCTCAGGTAGCCGACGATCGCCTCGGCGACCTTGCGGGCCTCCGGCAGGGTCGTGACCTGGAGCTTGAGATCCGACTTGCCGGCTTCCTTAAGCAGCGCCTTCGCCTTCCCGGGATCGTAAGCCGGCGGCTTGACGTCGAAAACGCAGCCGATCTGGATGGGCTTGCAGATCGAATCCATTTTCTGCACCGCCTCGCCGCCCGCGAAGATGTTGCGGCGGATCGAGTCCCGGTCGATCGCGTGGATCAGCGCGCGGCGCACCCGCGCGTCCTTCAGGTCGTCGCTGCCGGTCCGTCCGATCGCGTCGAACGCGATATAGCGATAGAGGATGCCGTTGCTCACCGTGACGGCGAGCTCGGGATTTTGCGCGAGGTTGTCCGCCTGGTCCTTGGGCACGTTGTGGATCATGTCGAGCCCGCCGGTGATCAGCTGAGCGACCTGGTTCTGGACGTCGGGGATCGGCAGGACATGCACGTTCTCGATCGACCCCGCGGGCCGGGACGGAGAGCCGTGGCGATAATCCGGATTGCGCACCATGCGAACGCCGTCGTTCGGGCTGTAGGCGACGACCTTGTAGGGGCCGGTTCCGATCGGCTTCTTGCCGAACGCCGCCTTGTTCTTCAGCGCCCCGTGAACGTCCGACGGAAACATCGGGATGCTGACCGCGAAGCGTGCCATGGCGACCGCGCGCGGGCCCTTGGTGGTGACCCGGACGGTATGGCTGTCGACCTTTTCCGCCTTCGCGATCCACAGGAACCGGCTCTTGATGCGGAACTTGACCTTGGGATCGGCGACGAAGTTCAGCGTGTAGACGACGTCGTCGGCGTCGAAGGCGGAGCCGTCGTGGAACCTGACGTCGTCGCGCAGGACGAACTCGTAGGTCGTCGGGTCGACCGTCTTCCATGACTTCGCGAGAAGGGGTTCGAACTTCCCGGTCCGTTCGTTGTAGGCGATCAGCGTGTCGAACACCGCGCGCGCGGTCAGCGCCGTTTCGCCCTTGGGGTCGTACACGAGATCGACGCCCGGGATCGGATCGTAGAACCCTATCCGGAGCGTGTCCTTGGATTTCTGGGCCAGAGCGGGCCCGGCCGCGACAGCCAGGGCGGCCGTCAGTGCGATGACGCGTACATTCGGCATGGTTTTCTCCGTCTTCTCCCTGTGCCCGTTCGGGAAGCCGGGCGTTCCGCTTCGCGGCAGACTATAGGCACCGTCGCCGCCGGCCGACAACAACCGGTACCGCGCTGTCCGATAGCGGCGCGGCGGCCGCTGCTGCTACCTTCCTGGGATGGAACCGGTGTTCGAGATCGCCGAAGAGGTAAGGGACTCGGTCGCCTCGGGCGCCCCGGTGGTTGCGCTGGAGACGACAGCGATCGCGCACGGTTTTCCGTCGCCCGGATCGCTCGAAGTCGCCTCCGGCCTCGACCGCGCGGTCCGCGGGAGGGGTGCATTGCCCGCCTTCGTCGGCGTGCTCGCCGGGACCGTGACGGTCGGTCTGGAATGGGCCCAGGTGGAGCGGCTGGCGACCGGGGACGACGTGATGAAGGTGAGCCGGCGGGATCTTGCCGCGGCCGCCGCCGCGAAGCGGGACGGCGCGACCACCGTGGCCGCCACGATGATCGCCGCGGCCCGGGCCGGCATCCAGGTCTTCGCGACCGGCGGCATCGGCGGCGTGCACCGGGGCGTCGAAGAGACGCTCGACGTTTCCGCCGATCTGGAGGAGCTCGGCCGCACGCCGGTCGCGGTCGTGTGTGCTGGCGCCAAATCGATCCTCGACCTGCCGCGGACGATGGAATATCTCGAAACCCGGGGTGTGCCGGTGGTGGGCTACGGGACCGGCGAGCTGCCCGCTTTCTATGTGCGCGAGAGCGGCATCCCGGTGCCCCATCGCGTCGAGGACGCGGCGGCGGCGGCGCGCCTGATCGCGGCCCAGCGCGCGCTCGGCCTGACCGCCGGAATCGTCCTCGCCAACCCGCTGCCGAAAGGGGAGGCGCTCGAAGAGGAGCGGATCGAGGCGGCGATCGGGAGCGCGATCCGCTCCGCCCGGACGGCCGGGATCGGCGGCAAGGAGCTGACGCCGTATCTGCTCGACCGGGTCGCCGAGGCCACCGGCGGCGACAGCCTCAGGGCGAACGCGGCGCTACTGGTCAACAACGCGGGCGCGGCGGCCGAAATCGCGGTGGCGCTCGCCGCCCTCGGCGAACAAAATGCGGCGCCCCGGCCACGGGACGGTTGAGAGGAAGAGGATGGCGTTAAGCGACCGCAGCACCCGAGAGCACGATCTGGCGCTTCCCGTCGAACCGATAGCGACGCTGCTCGCGCGCTACCGCGACCGCCATCCCTCCAAGACCGCGATCGTCGACCTCGACATCGGCCGGAATATCGACTTCGCGGGGCTTCACGACGCCGCGAACCGGGTCGCCAACTTCCTCGCCGCGCGGGATATCGGGCCCGGGGACAGGGTCGGCCTGCTCTCCGAGGAAAGCCTGGAGAAGCTGATCGTCTGGCTCGGCATCTGGCGGCTCGGCGCGGTGGTGTGCCCGCTCAACGTCGAGATGAACGAGGCGCATGTCGGCGAACTGCTCGCCAATATCGAGCCTCGCCTGACCTTCGTCCACGAAGCCCTCGACGCCGACGCGATGGGTGTCGGAGAAGGGCCGCGGCGCGAAGTCTTCGGCAGCTGGAACGACGACGGGGGCGGCGGTTTTTTCGCGCGCCTGCGTGCGGTGCCGGCGTTGCCCGAGGTCGAGACGCGGAACGGGATCTCCGACATCGCGGCCATCTTCTGCACCTCCGGCACCACCTCCAAGCCGAAATGCGTCGTCTTCGATCACACCGCCTACTGGCTGAGCGGGCTGTCGACGCTCGACATGCTCGGGCTTACGGCCGACGACCGCACTCTCGAATACCGGTCGTTCGGCTGGAACTCCGCCCAGATCCTGAGCTTGATGCCTTTTTTGCAGACCGGGCTCACCATGCACATCGCCAGGCGATTCTCGCACGGGCGGTTCTTCGACTGGATCCGCGACCGCGGCATTACCTTCGCCGCGGGGGTTCCCACGGTGGTCAACATGCTGCTCAACGAGCCGACCGGGATCACGGCGGAAGACGTGCCCACGCTCCGGCTGATGACCTGCTCGACGGCGCCGCTCAGCCCCGACCAGTGGCGCAGGTTCGAGGACATGTACGGTGTCACCCTGCTGCAGCTCTACGGCATGTCGGAGGCGGGCTGGATCTGCGGCAACCGGCACAATCTGAGGCGGATGGGGACCGTCGGCCCGCCCGCCCGGCACCAGGAATTCGTCATCGTCGATGCCGACGGCGAGCCGTGCCCGCCCGGGGTCGAGGGCGAGGTGAGCGTCGGCGGGCCGCAGACCAGCATCGCCACGATCTCCCCCGACGGAGAATGGGAGGACCGGACGCACGCGCGCCTCAAGACCGGCGACCTCGCCGTCATGGACGAGGACGGTTTCGTACGCGTCACCGGGCGGACCAAGGACCTGATCATCCGGGGTGGGGTGAACATCGCGCCGCTTGAGATCGATCATGTCCTGATGCGCCACGACGACATCCTCGAAGCCGCCGCCGTCGGCGTCCCGGACCCGATCTACGGGGAAGAAGTCGTCTGTTACGTGGTCGCCAAGCCCGGCCGCGCGCTCGACGAAACCTCCGTCGACGCGCATTGCGCCGACAGCCTGCCGGCGTTCAAACGTCCCAAGGCGGTGACGTTTACCGATTCGCTGCCCAAGTCCGATCGCGGCAAGATCAAGCGCGACGCGCTGCGCGAAATGTGGCTCGAGTCGGAGACCGGGTAGGGCCCACCCTCCCCCGGCCCCTCCCGCAAGCGGGAGGGGAGAGGACAAGGAAGAGGGGGCGAGTGAGGGGGCCTCCCGGGCGAGGGTGCCCGGTCGAAAAATGCTCTGGACGGTGCCTGACAGGCTGGAGCCCGGAACAAGTCCGGGCGTGACGGAGGGGGGCCGGATCTCCGGGATCAGTTCATCGACCCCCGCTCGGCCTGTCGCTCCTCCGCCGGCGGACGGCCCTGGGTCGGACCGGAATGGTGGTGGACGATCTTCCAGATGCTGCCCTCGCGCACGAACAGGTTGGTGGCGAGCAGGAACTGTCCCTCGAGCGATTCGTAGCAGACGACGACTCCCGTCTCTCCGTTCGCGTACGCCACCGCCGCGTGGCACGAGATTTCGGGCGAGTTGGGGTTGGCGACGATCGCGGCCCAGCTCCGCATGACCGCCTCCCGGCCGGTGAGCACGTCCCAGCCCGGGTGAGCGCACAGGATCGGCTCGCGCTGCCCCCAGATTGCGTCCATCGCCTCGGCATCGCGGTCGGCGAAGGCGCGGTAGAAGGCCTCGTTGGCGAAGAGTAGCGCGTCGATCTCGGACATTTTCGGTTTCCCCGCGTCAAACCATCACAAGCGCCGCCGTTTGGCAATCCGGGACGGGGCTTGCCTTGTCCGGCTCGGGGCGCTGTGGTCAAATCCGCTCCCGTCGCCGAGCCCCGGGAGACCGCCATGTTCCTCCGCAACAGCTGGTACGCCGCCGCGTTCGACCACGAGGTCGGGCAAGAGCCGTTCGCGCGGACAATCCTGGGCGAGCCCATCGTGCTTTACCGCAAGAGCGACAACACCGCCGCCGCGCTCGCCGATTCGTGCTGCCATCGCGCGCTGCCCCTGTCGATGGGAACCGTCATCGGCGACGACCTCCGCTGCGGCTATCACGGGCTCGTGTTCGATTCAGACGGCGCATGCGTCTCGGTGCCCGGCCAGTCGACGGTGCCGCCCGGGGCTTCCGTGCGGTCCTACCCGGCGATCGAACGCTTCGGCTGGATCTGGGTGTGGATGGGCGATCCGGCGCTCGCGGACCCGGCGCTGCTTCCCGACTGGCACTGGCTCGAATCTCCCGACTGGAAAATGGTCGAAGGCAACGGGGGGAAGCCGCTCCCGATGGCGTGCAACTACGAGCTCATCTCCGACAACCTGTTCGACCTCACCCATCTGTCCTACGTGCACGCGACCACCATCGGAACCGACGCCATCGTCGATTTTCCGTGCAAGACGGAGCGACTGAAGCGCTCCATCCGCATGTCCCGGTTGGTGGTCGACCGTCCCGCCGCGCCGTTCTACCAGTGGTGCGGCCGGTTCGAGGGCAATGTCGACCGCTGGCTGATCACGACCGTCGACATGCCGTCTTTCATCGTCAACCACGCGGGCTGCGTCGATACCGGGACCGGAATCGACATGACCGAAGGTCGCCGCGATGGCGGGGTGGAATTGAAGGTGCTGAACGCGCTTACCCCGGAAACCGAGACCTCGACTCATTATTTCTACGGTCACACGCGCAATTTCCGCCTCGATGAGGAAGAGGTGACGGAGAAGTTCCGGACCAACTTCACGCAGGTTTTCCTGGAGGACAAGGCGATTCTGGAAGCGCAGCAGGCGATGATATCGAACGACCCCGACGCGCCGCGGATCGACGTCAACGCGGATGCACCCTGTATCCAGGTGCGCAAGCTGCTGCGCGAACTGATCGCCGCCGAGAGCGGCGATCCGGCGTCGATCGCCGCGGAATAGCCGGGATATCGGCGATGGCGGCGCTGGACGGGATCCGCATTCTCGAACTCACCACCATGATCACCGGGCCGCTCGGCGGGCAGATGCTCGCCGATCTCGGGGCCGAGGTGATCAAGATCGAGAACCCAAGGGGCGGGGACATGTTCCGCAGCTGGCGGGGCGGCACCTACAGCGCCCATTTCCTCGCATACAACCGGAACAAGCGCTCGATGACCCTCAACCTGCGGTCCGATGAGGGAAAGGACATCCTGCTCCGCCTGGTCGAGACCGCGGATGTGCTGCTGGAGAATTTCCGCCCGGGCGTGATGGATCGCCTCGGCCTCGGGCTGGACGCGCTCAGGGCGCGCAACCCGAGGCTGATCTATTGCTCGATCACCGGCTTCGGCGAGGACGGGCCCTATCGCGACCGCCCGGCCTACGACGCGGTCGCCCAGTCCTTCTCGGGCGTTTCCTCCATGTTCATCGAGCCGGAAGACCCCCAGATCACCGGCCCTACGATCGCCGACAACATGACGGGCATCAACGCCTGCTACGGGATCCTGGGCGCCCTGTTCGAGCGCGAGCGGACCGGTATCGCCCGCCGGGTCGACGTCAACATGCTGGAATCGACCATCACCTTCATGCCCGATCCCTGGTCCAACCTGATCCAGGGCGGGTTCCCGCAGGGGCCGCACGCCCGGGTCCGGGCGTCGCAGTCCTATTCTCTGCGCTGCTCCGACGGCAAGTTGCTGGCGCTTCATCTGTCGTCGCCGCAGAAGTTCTGGCAAGGCGTCCAGAACGCTCTGGAGCGGCCGGATCTCGGCGCCGACGAGCGTTTCGCCGCGCGGGAATCGCGGATCGAGAACTATTTCGCGCTCAAGGCGGAGTTCCAGAAGACCGTGGGCACCCGGCCGAGGGCGCACTGGATGGCGCGGCTGGAAGCGGAGGACGTGCCGTTCGCCCCCATCCTTACCCTGCCCGAGGTGCGCGAAGACCCCCAGGTCCGGCACCTCGAGACCTTCTTCGAGACCGCTCATCCGACCGAGGGGACGATGACGTTGCTGCGCCGCCCGGTCCGCTACGACGGCTCGCGCGACGATCAGCCGACCTCGGCGCCGCCCCAGCTCGGCGAGCACACCGGGGAAGTGCTGGGCGAGCTCGGCTACGACGCGGACGGGATCGACAGGTTGCGCGAAGAGGCGGTGGTCTAGGGCGGCGCGGAGCCTCTCTGGTTGACCCATGACGGTCTCGCTGCGAAGACATCGCGCGCGAAATGCGGAACGGGCGGAATGAAGGTCAGGATTACCGAATATCTCGACATCGACCTCGAAGCGGAGCGGTGGTGTTGCAATCGCTGCGGCCACGATCTCGGCGAGGCGCGCGAGTCCTACAAGCGGGGCTGCCTCGTCCGGGAGCGCGACCCGCGCGAGATCCATTTCCCGATCGGCCCGAGCAAGGAGTTCAATTTCTCGTTCGACCCGGAGTGGATGCGAATCGTCGAGTTCTATTGCCCGGGATGCGCGGTCATGGTGGAGAACGAGTACCTGCCGCCCGGCCATCCGCTGACCTGGGACATCCAGCTCGACATCGACAAGCTGAAGAAAAAGCACGGCGTAAAGTCGAGGCGCCGCGCCCGCAAGCCGTCCGCGAAGTCCTCGGCGGCGGGTAAGAAGCCCCGGCCGGCGGCCCGCGCCCGCCCGGCATCGAAGACGGCGTCCCGCTGATTTTCCTATTCCCGGGTTTCGTGCCGCTTGCGCCGATTGGGGAAATGCGGAAACCTGTAACTCCAATGCGTCCCTTCGAGGATGCGCATCAAGGGAGGTGTGTCATGAGAAGATCGTTGCTTTCGTTCGCGGCCGCGGCCGTGGCCGGAGCGTTGCTGGCCGCGCCGGTGGTCCAGGCGAAAGAGGTGCCCCTGAAAGGGATTTCCGCTTGGCCCAAGAACTTTCCGCTGACGCCGGATTTCCTGCGCTTTATCGAGTTCGCGAACAAGGCGGGCGCCGGACAGTTCAAGATCACGCATATCGGCGGGCCGGAGATCTCCAAGGCGCCGGCTCAGGCCAAGGGATTCAAGTCCGGGCTCTACGACCTGATGTTCACCGCGGCCAGCTATCACCGCGGCGTGGTCCCCGAGGTCGATGCCCTGTCCGCGACCATGATCCGGCCGTGGGATGCCCGAAAGAGCGGCGCGATGGACGCGCTCAACATGGCGGTGACCAAGCGTCTCGACGGGATCATCCTGTCGCAGACCGCGACCAGCGTCTCCTTCGTGCTCTATCTCAGCCGCGAGCCCAAGCGGAGCGCCGACGGGATGATTTCGCTCGAAGGCTTCAAGATGCGCTCGGTGCCCATCTATGACGGCTTCCTGCGGGCGCTCGGCGCGACCACCGTCACCGTGCAGGTGCCCGAGATCTATAATGCGCTGGAGCGCGGTCTGGTCGACGGGTTCGCTTTTCCGGAACTGTTCACCCGGCCGATGGGCTGGCCCAAATTCGTCAAATATCGCGTCTATCCCAGGTTCTACCAGCTCGAACCGTGCATCTTCATCTCCAACAAGGCGCTGAAGAAGCTGAGCAAGGAGGGGCAGGCGTTGATGCTCAAGCTCGGGCGCGAGTGGGAGCACAAGTCGCACGCCTATTGGAAGCCGCTGGTGGAGAAGGAGTCCGAAATCCTCGCCAAGGAATTCGGACACAAGACGATCACCATGACCGGCGAGGCCGCGAAGCGCTATATCGGCCTGGCCAACAAGGTTCCGGTCGAGCGCCTGAAGAAGGTCGACTCGCCGGAGGCCAAGACGCTTTCCAAGCTCTATCACGGCCAATAGGCCAAGACGCCGTCCGCGCGTCCCGGAAGATTCCGTACCCGGGACGCGCGGCGGTTCCCTCCGGGCTTCGCGTCGATGAAGTTGCTTTCCAGAGCCTATGATGGGCTGATCGTCGGGCTCGCGATCCTCGCCGGGCTCATGCTGGTGGTGATCTTCGTCGGCATCATCGCCGACGTCGCGATCCGCACCCTCGGCTACAACGCGCTCCAGTGGTACAGCGCGATCGCCGAATATTGCCTGCTGTTCTCGACCATGCTCGCCGCGCCCTGGCTGGTGCGGCTCAGGGGCCATGTGGTCGTCGAGTCGCTGACCATGGCGATGCCCCCGCCGGTCCGCTGGGCGATGGCCAAGGCCGTCTACGTGCTGTGCATCGTTCTCTGCGGACTGTTCGTCTATTACGGATTCGTCGAGATGCAACTGGCGCTGGACACCGGCGAACTCGACCTGCGTTCGATCGACATGCCCAAGTGGATTCTGTTCCTGCCCTTTCCGCTCGGCTTCACTCTGGTAGCGATAGAGTTCGGCCGCTATCTGCTCGGCTTCGGGTCCTATTACACCGGCACCGTCGGCTCCTCGGAGTCGCTTTGATGGAATTGCTGAGCGAGTGGTACGGCATTGCCGGGTTTCTGGTCGGCATGGTCATCGTCTTCATGCTGCTGGGAATCCCGGTCGCGTTCGCCTTTCTGACCGCGAACATCATCGGCGCGATGATCTATATGGGCGGCCTCGACGCGATGCCGCAGATCGTCGTCAACGCCGTCGAGTCGGTGACGATCTTCGCGCTGATCCCGGTGCCGCTGTTCATCATCATGGGCGAGCTGTTCTTCCACACCGGGCTCGCCATCCGGGTGTTCGACGCGCTCGACCTCTGCTTCGGCCGGCTGCCGGGGCGGCTGTCCTACATCACCGTCGTCGGCGGCACGATCTTCGCGACCCTGTCGGGCTCCACGATGGCGAACACCGCGATGATGGGCTCGATGATGGTCCCGGAGATGACCAGCCGGGGCTACAAAAAGCACATGTCGATGGGGCCGATCCTCGGCACCGGCGGCCTCGCCATGATCATCCCGCCCTCCGCGCTCGCGGTGCTGCTTGCGAGTCTCGCCGAGATCGATATCGGAAAGCTGTTGATCGCCGGCGTCCTGCCCGGCCTGGTGCTGGCGGCGCTCTATTCGATCCTGATCTACGCCCAGGTGAAGATCGACAAGGACGCCGCTCCGGAATACGTCGTGGAGTCGACGTCTTTCGGCCGGGTGCTGCTCGCCCTGATAATCAACGTCCTGCCGATGGGTTTCGTGGTGTTCTGCGTGATCGGGCTGATCATCCTGGGCATCGCGACGCCGACCGAGTCGGCGGGCTTCGGCGCGCTCGGCGTGCTCATACTCGCCGCGCTCTACCGGGTGCTGTCCTGGGACGTGATCGTGAAGTCGGTCGCGGGCTCGGTCCGGGTGACCGCGATGGTGCTCCTGATCATCCTCGCGTCGTCGACCTTCAGCCAGCTCCTCGCCTTCACCGGGGCCAGCGCCGGGCTGATCGAGTGGGCGACCAAGGTGGATCTGGCGCCCATCGTGATGCTGCTGATCATGTTCGGCGTGCTTCTGGTCCTCGGCATGTTCATGGACCAGGTCTCGATGATGCTGCTGACCGTGCCGATATTCTTCCCGCTTGCGGGGACGCTTCAGTTCGACCTGATCTGGTTCGGGCTGGTGATGCTGCTCGCCCTCGAGATCAGCCTGACGACCCCGCCCTTCGGGCTTCTGCTGTTCGTGATGATCGGCGTTGCCCCGCAGGGGACGACGCTATGGCAGGTGGCGATGGCGGCGGTGCCCTATATCGGATGCGCGCTGATCGTGCTGGTGCTCCTGATCCTGTTCCCCGGGCTGGCGCTCTACCTGCCGGGGCTGATGGTGAGTTGATCGGCGCTTGCCCCGGCGCAGTGCTGGTGTATCCTATACACATGGTACGCACCAACATCGACATCGACGACGAAGCCTGCGCCGAGGTGATGCGCCGCTTCCATATCGCGACCAAGCGGGACGCGGTGAACTTCGCCTTGCGGACGCTTGCGGCCGAGCCGCTCGGTCTCGATGACGCAAGACGGCTTCGCGGATCGGGCTGGGACGGCGACCTCGAAGAGCTGCGTTTCGGCCGCTCCGCTTGATCCTGATCGATACATCCGCCTGGGTCGAATTCCTGCGGGATACCGGCTCGACGACCTGCAACCGCGTCGAGGCCCTGCTCGCGAGCGAGATCGCGACCTGCGATATGGTTCGAATGGAGGTGTTGGCGGGCGCGCGAGACGAGCATCACTTGAGGAACCTCAGGGGCCTGCTTGCGCGCGCGGTCTCGATACCCACGACATCGGCGAATTATGAGCTGGGTGCCTCACTTTATCGCCGCTGCCGCCAACGCGGCGAAACCGTCCGCAAGCTGGTCGATTGTCTAATCGCCTCGGTTGCAATCCGCGCCGGCGCGCCCTTGCTCCACCGCGACGCCGATTTCGACGTTCTGGAGCGCCACACGGAGTTGCGTGTCGACCGGCACGGGTAGTCCGCGTTTGTACCCGCTCACTCGGGCCGGGCGAGGGCGGAGGCGATCCGTTCGAGGCGAACCGAGCCCACCGGCTTCCCGTCCCGGGTTACCGTCGCGGCCTCGGCGCCCGTGCCGATCAACGATTGCAGGGCGTCGTCCAGCACCGTGCCGGCATCGACTTCCGGCGCGCCGTTGCGGTGCTCGTTCTCCATGATCGAGGCGACCTCGATCACCCGGCCCCGGTTGATGTCCTTGATGAACTCGGCCACGTAGTCGTCCGCCGGCTGCAGGACGATTTCCTGCGGGGTGCCGACCTGCACCGCCTCGCCGTCGCGCAGGATGGCGATGTTGCTGCCGATCCGGAGCGCCTCTTCGAGGTCGTGGGTGATGAACACGATGGTCTTGTGCAGCTCGGTCTGCAGATCCAGCAGGATATCCTGCATGTCGGTGCGGATCAGGGGGTCGAGCGCCGAGAAGGGCTCGTCCATGAGCAGGATTTCAGCGT
Organism: Defluviicoccus sp.; assembly: GCA_022823775.1. Lineage (GTDB taxonomy): Bacteria > Pseudomonadota > Alphaproteobacteria > MPNO01 > MPNO01 > MPNO01. Next base: position 12,198 of record JAJEHI010000028.1, read on the forward strand.
CCGTGGCGAGCGCCCGGGCGAGGCCCACGCGCTGCTGCATCCCGCCCGAGAGCTGCGTGGTGTAGTAGTCCTCGTAGCCGGTGAGCCCGACCCGGTCGATCCACTGGCGGCTGCGTTCCGCGCATTCCGCCTTGTCGAGCCCCTGAACGCGAAGCCCGTATGCGACGTTGTCGGCCACGGTGCGATGGGGCAGGAGAGCGAACCGCTGGAACACCATGGACGCCTTCGAGCGCCGGAACTCCCGCAATTGCTGCGGGGTCATGCCGAGGACATCCGCCCCGTCGACCAGCACCTTGCCCGCGGTCGGTTCGATGAGCCGGTTGATGTGGCGGATCAGCGTGGACTTTCCCGACCCGGACAAGCCCATCACGACCTGGATGTGGTGGGCGGCGACATCGAGGTCGATGGCCTTGAGCCCGAGCACGTGCCCGTAGCGGTCGAGCAGGTCGTCCTTGGACATCCCTGCCCTGACATGCTCGGTCATGGCGGACGCCCTGGGTCCGAAAATCTTGTAAAGGTCCCTGATCGCGACCTTGATTTCAGCGTTGGTGCTCATCCCTCCGGTGCTTTTGCAGGTTCTTTCCGAATCCCTGCGAGATCCGGTCGAAGATGATCGCGAGCACCACGATCGCGAGCCCGTTCATCAGCCCGAGCGCGAGATACTGGTTCGAGATCGCCCTCAGCACGGGCACGCC
>JAJEHI010000018.1 GCA_022823775.1 Defluviicoccus sp.
GCACCGCCGCGAGGCTGTTCGGCGTCGGCAACGCGTAGCCGGGACGGAAGCCGAGAGACGTGGATGCCCGGAACACGTCCGGGCTTGTCGGATGGGGGGTATTAGCGGGCTCTCAATCCATGCCCCACATCGTCATGCCCGGACTTGTTCCGGGCATCCACGTCTCTCGGCTTCCGTCCCGGCTACGCGTTGCCGACGCCGAACAGCCTCGCGGCGGTGCCGCCTAGTATGGCTTGCGTGTCGGCCTCGCCCAGGTCGGAGTCGCGAACCACGCGAGACGGCTCCAGGTCGCCGATGGAAAACGGGTAGTCGGAACCGAGCACCACCCGGTCGGCGCCGACCAGATCGATCAGGTAGCGCAGTGCAGGCGGATCGTAGACGATGGAATCGAAATACATCCGCTTCAGCCCCTCGCGCGGATCGTAAGCGAGCGTGTCGTCCTCCTCGTGGTTCTTGCAGATCCGGCCCAGCACGAAGGGAAGCGCCGCGCCGCCGAGCGACAGCACGAGGTTCATGCCGGGAAAGCGGAACATGTGCCCGGCATAGAGCATCCGGGCAACGGCGATGGTCTCGTCGGTGACGCGCCCTACCGCGTTCATCATGCCGAAATCGTGCAGCCGGTCGTCGTCGCTGCCGAACATCGGGTGGATGTAGAGCGTGGCCCCGAGGTCGGACGCCGCCTGCCAGAACGGGTCGAGGTCGGGATCGTCGAGCTTGCCCGTGCCGCCCTTGGGCTGGGTGCCGATCATGGCGCCCGAGAACCCCTCCGACATCGCCTCTTCCAGCGCCCGGGCGGCGGTCTCGCCGTCTTGCAGAGGCACCGTGGCGAGCGGCAGGAAGCCCGCATTGTCGCCCGCCGCGCGCTTCAGGTGATCGTTGACGAAGCGGCTCCAGGCGAGCCCCTCGTCGGCCGGGATGCCGTAGCCGAAGGAATCGAGCCAGCCCGCGCAGACCTGGTAGTCGACCGATTGGTCCGCCATCCAGGCGAGCCTCGGCTCGATCGCGCGCAGCCCCGGCATGACCGGGCGGGTCGGCTTTCCGCCGGCGAAGGCGAGGCGGTGCTTCCCGTCCTCGGCGAGGAGTTCGACCGAGGGGAACGACTCACGGCCGCTCACAAGGTCGTCGAGCATCGCCTCCGGGACGTGGTGCGAGTGGGTGTCGATGATCATTCTGTCCGCTCCGTTCGTTTCTCGTGGATCGCGGCCTCGATGTCGCAGAGCCGCATGGGAAGCTCGGCGAGGCTTATGTCGAGCGGCGCGAGCGCGTCGTTGACCGCGCTGGCTATCGCCGCGGGCGCGCCGAGATAGCCGCCCTCGCCGGAGCCCTTCTGGCCGAGCGAGGTCTTGGGCGACGGGGTGCAGTGCTCGACGTCCTTGACCATCGGGATCTCGTGCGACGACGGCAGCAGATAATCGACGAAGGAGCCGGCGAGGAACTGGCCGTCCTCGTCATAGGCGAATTTCTCGTAGAGCGCCGCGCCGATCCCGTGCGCGAGCCCGCCGACGATCATGCCGCGCACGATGTCCGGGTTGATGACCGTGCCGCAATCGTGGCCGATCGCGTAGTCGAGCACCTCGACCTTCCCGGTGCCGGGATCGATCTCGACATAGGGGATATGCGCCTGGAAGGAGAAGCAGGGATATAGCTGGATCTCCTTCTTCTCGTTCGGGAGCTGGCCCGAGGCGCCCGGCACCTGGAGGACGGAAAATTCCTGCAGACAGGGGTCGGTACCGGGCGGCAGGCGGTGGAACTGGCGATGCGCGATGCCGGCGATCTCGTTCCACTCCAGCTTGCGCGCGGGTTCGCCGCGGACGAAGAAGGTGCCCGTCTGGTATTCCACCCGGTCCTCGCCGACGCCGAGATTGTGGGCGGCGATCTTGATCATCTTCGACCTGATCTTGCGCGCGGCTTCCGAGGTCGCGCTCCCCAGCACGATCGCCATCCGGCTCGCCACCGGACTCCGGGTGGGGAGCGCCTCCAGCGAATCGGCATGGGTGACGCGGATCGAGTCCGGGTCGCGCTCAAGCTCCTCGCCGGCGATCGTGGCGATCAGCGTCTCGTGCCCCTGGCCCGACGTGGTCGTGGACATGACCGCGGTGACGTTGCCGTGCATGTCTACGCGCATGAGGCAGGATTCGACGAAGGTGGTGATTTCCAGCTTCTCGTTCAGGAGCTGCTCGAAGATGTTGTTGCCGCCGCCGGGCTCGAGGCAGGTGGCGATACCGATGCCGGCCAGTTTGCCGGCCGCGCGCGCGGCGTCGCGCCTCGCCACCAGGGAGTCGTAATCGGCAAGGTCGAGCGTCTTGTCCAGCACCGCGCGGTAGTCGCCCGAGTCGTATTCGGTGCCGGTCGGGATGCGCCAGGGGAACTCATGGCTCTCGATCAGGTTGCGCCGGCGGAGCTCCATCCTGTCGATGCCGAGACGTCGGGCGACGAGGTCCACCCCGGTCTCGATCATGAAGTTGGTCGGCGACTGGCCGAACCCCCTGACCGGCACCTGTCCGGTCTTGTTGGAGGTCACCGAGATCGCCTCGTAGGCGACGCTGGAGAGGCGGTAGGGGCCGACCAGCGCGGTGATCGGCTTGCCGAGCTGGAGCGGTCCTCGCCCCGGATAGGCGCCGACATCGTCGATCGCGCGGAGCTTCATCGAGCGGATCGTGCCGTCGCCGTCGAAGGCGAGCGTCACGTCGAACAGCCGGTCCGGCCCGTGCGCGTCGCCGCCCGACATGTTGTCGAGCCGGTCCTCGATCAGCCGAACCGGCATCCCCAGCTTGCGCGCGAGGTAGGCGGTTATCACCGTGTGCTTGATGCCCCGCTTGACGCCGTAGCTGCCGCCCACGTCGACGTCGTTGTAAACGCGGATCGCGTTGGTCGGGATGCCGAGCGCGTTGGCGATCTGCTCCTGGTAGTTGGGCATCTGGATCGACGCCCAGACGTCGAGGATCTCCCGGATCGGGTCCCATCGGGAGAGGACGCCGAAGGTCTCGATCGGCACCGTGGACGACCGCCCCCAGCGCGCGCGGTAGGCAAGGGTGTGCTCGGACCTCGCGAAGTCTTCCTCGACCGGGCCCCATTCGAAATTCTTGCGCACCAGCACGTTGCTGCCGTGCTCGGGATGGACCGGCGGCGAATCGGAGTCCAGCAAGGATTCGATCTCGACCGCGGCCGGCAGCGGCTTGTAATCGACTTCGACCAGCTCGGCCGCGTCCTCGGCCAGATACCGCGAATCGGCGACGACCGCCGCGACCCATTCCCCGGCATAGCGGGTCATCCCGACGGCGAGCGGAAACCACTTCACGTTGGGGATGTCGAGCCCGTTGAAGAGCGGCGCGGTTTCCGCCGAGAGTTCGTCCCCCGTCAGCACCGAGTGCACGCCCGGGCTTTCCAGCGCGCGGCTCGCGTCGATGGAGCGGATGCGGGCGCGCGGATGCGGGCTCGCGACCAGGGCGACGTGCTTCATGCCGGGCACGGCGATATCGGCGGCGAACCGTCCCTTGCCCGCGATAAAGCGCCGGTCTTCCCTGGCGCGGCGCTTGCGCGAGACGTAGCGGTAGTTGGCGCCGCGATCGCTCATCGGCCGTCCTCCCCGTTTCGCCTGGCGGCGCAGAGCGCGATCGCCTCGACGATCTGGGTGTAGCCGGTGCAGCGGCAGAGGTTGCCGGAGATCGCCTCGCGGATCTCTTCCGTCGTCGGCTCGGGGTTCTCCTCCAGGAGCGCGTGCCCCGCGATCAGCATACCGGGCGTGCAATAGCCGCACTGCATGGCGTGGCACTCCCAGAAAGCGTCCTGCAGGTCGCCGATCCTGCCGTCCCCGCCGCCGAGCCCCTCGACGGTGGTCACCGAATGGCCGTCGGCCTGGACCGCGAAGATCAGGCAGGAGCGCACCGCCACCCCGTCGAGCAGGATCGAGCAAGCGCCGCAGACCCCGTGCTCGCAGCCGATATGGGTGCCGGTGAGCCCCAGCATGTCGCGCAAGAGATCGACCAGCGTCATGCGCGGCATAACGCTCGCGCGGCGGAGCTCCCCGTTGACGGTGAGGGCGATAGCCTTCTCGGTCATGCCAGCGCCTCGTCGCGGGCTTCGCGGATCGCGCGGCCGAGCAGCACCTTCGCGACGCGGCCGCGATAGGCGGCGGTCGCGTGCAAATCGTCGTCGGGTTCGATCACCGCTTCCACCGAGGCGAGCGCCGCGTCGATCGCGCGGTCTTCCAGCCGAGTCCCCGTCAGCGCGTCTTCCAGCGCCGCGATCCTGACCGGTCGCGGCGCGACGCCGCCGAGCGCCGCGGCGACGCGGGTGCATGTCCCGTCCCCGTCGAGCGCCACCTGTGCGGCCGCCGCGACGATGGCGAAATCTCCCTGGCGCGAAGCGACCTCCCGGAACCCGGTGCCGATCCTTCCTGCGTTCCAGACCGGGAACCGGGCCTCGACTAGGCACTCATCCGGGGCGACGGCGGTGACCATCGGCGTCTCGAAGAACCCGTCGGCGGGGCAGACGCGCCTCCCGCCCGTGCTCTCAGCTTCCAGCGCCGCGTCCAGCGCGACCGCGACAAGCGGTATCTCGGCGGCGGGGTCGCCATGGACCAGGCTCCCCCCGACGGTTCCCCTGTTGCGAGTCTGCGGATGCCCCACGAAGCGCAGCGCCTTGGCGAGCAGGGGAAGTTCGCTCCGGACCGCCGGGGAGAGCTCGGCAGCGCGCTGGCGGGTCATCGCGCCTATGGCCACGACGCCGTCGACGGAATCGATGCCGGCGAGCCCGGGGATCCCGTCGATGTCGACCAGCAGGCTCGGCCGCGCGAGGCGCATTGCCATGAGCGGCACCAGCGTCTGTCCCCCGGCGACGATCTTGCGTTCCTCGCCGGGTCCCGCGGCCGCGAGCGCCTCGCAAGCCGCCGCCACGCTGTCCGCCCGGATATAGTCGAACTCCGCCGCTTTCATTCCAGCTCCTGTCCCGGCGGCGCAAATTCGCCGTCGGGACGGGGCGGGTCAAGCTCCGGCGGTCCGCTCTCGCCCGCGTCCGCGTCGACCTTCATGAGCAGCGGGGGCAGCAGGAAGAAATCGGCGGCGAGCGCCATGACGATCACGAGCGCGGTGAGCTTGCCCATCCCGGCGTTGAGCTCGAAGCTCGAGAGGCTGACGACCACGAAACCCGCGACGAGGACGAGAGAGGTCGTCAGCAGGGCGCGGCCCACGGTACGGAAGGCAACGCGCACCGCGTCGGGAGACGTGCATCCGAGTTCGCGCCGGGCTCGGCGGTACTTGCTGAGGAAGTGCACCGTGTCGTCGACCATGATGCCCAGGGTCATAGCCGTCACCATGGAGAGCGAGACCCCCACTTCTCCCACCGTCAGGCCCCAGATGCCGAAGCCCAGCGCGCCGGGAACCAGGTTCGGAACGAGGCTCGCGAACCCAAGCCGCAAGGATCGCAGCGCGATGACGAGGATGAAGGAAATTCCGACCAGAGCGACGGTGGTCCCGATGAGCATCGCAATGATATTGCGCCGTCCGAGATAGGCGAACATCAGGGTGTCCCCGGCGCTCTCGGCCCGCACGATGCGGGGCGCGCGGTCGGCCAGCCATCGCAACGCGCGCCGATCGAGCGCTATCACTTCGTTCGAGGACAACGTCCGCGTCGCCACCGTCATCCGGGTAGCCGTCCTGTCGACGTCGATCTGGTTGTTGAGATCGAGACCGACGGGGAGCGATATCTCGTAGAGGAGCAGATACTGCGCGGCGAGCTCCTGGCTCGCCGGCAGCCGGTATTCGGCGGGATCGTCGCCGTGCATGCTCATGTTGAGCCGCCGGAACGTATCGGTGACGACGTTGACGTGGATCGTTTCGGGCTGCCGGCGGTACCACTCGGCAAACGCCGCGACGTCGGACAGATAGGCGGGCGCGGTGATTCCCTCCGGCGTGCCGGAATCCAGCGAATAGTCCATGGTGTAGATGCCGGTGAGGTTCTCCACGGTGAAATCCGCGTCGCGGCGAAACTCGATGCTCTCGTCGAAATAGTGGAGGAAGACGTCGTTCAGCTCGTTGCGGGGTATCGAGACGACGAGCGCCACCGCGAGCGCTCCGACCCCCCACCCCAGCACCCGGCGCCGGCGGATGACGAACTCGCCGAGCGCGGCCATCGCGGCATCGCGGCGGTCCCCGGCCGCGCGCATCCGGATGGGCAGCAGGGAGAGCAGCGCCGGCAGAAGGGTCACGGAGAACACGAACGCCGCGCCGACGCCGAAGGCGGCGAAGGTGCCCATGTGCCGGAGCGGCGGGACCTCCGAGAAGTTCATGCTCAGGAAGCCGAGCGCGGTGGTGAGGCAGGCGAGGAAGACCGGCTGGAGATTTACCCGCAACGATTCGACGATCGCATCCCGCTTGGGATCGCCGGTTAGGGCGGGCGGGAGCGAGGCGCTGCCGCCCCGATCCCAGTTCGCGGGGGAGGCGTCGCTCCGCATGGCCTGGACCAGCGACGAAAAGATGTGCACGCAGCTGGCGATCGCGACCGTCAGCACGACGACCGGTGCGATGGCGGCGGGCGGCGTCATCGGAAGCCCGGCCCAGCCGCCGAGACCCACCGCGGTCATGACCGCCAGCGCGACGACGAGCATGATCGCGAACGTCCCGCTCAACCCGCCCGTCAGGAACACCAGCATCAGCGTCATCGCCGCGAAGGTCGCCGGTACCAGTATCTTGAGGTCGTTCAGCGATACCTCCACGAAGGTCTGGTTGAAAACCACCAGGCCGGTCACGCGAACGTCGACGCCGGGGAAGCGCTCCCGAACCTCGCCCGCGAGCCCGCGCGCGAACGCCGTGACCCGGGCGCCTTCGAGCATCTCGTCCTCGCCCGGCAGATGTACCGTGACGCTTATGCCGCCGACCCCGCCGTCGCGGGCGATGAGGCGTCCGGCGAGGCGCGGTTCGGCGAGGGCGATCCCGCGTATCCGGGATCGTTCGTCGGCATCGCCGAGGGCCGACTCGTCCACCAGGTCGCGGACCACGATGTCGTCCCCGTCGGCCGTGACGTGCTGGAAATTGGCGAGCGAATCGACGCGGGTCGCGTAGGGAACCGTCCAGGACCGTTCGGTGAGCCAGGCGGTAGCCTGGAGCGCGAGGGCGGAGGTGGCGTCGCGGTCTTCCGGCACGATGGCGAAGAAGACGTTGTGGCTCCTCCCGTATGTGTGCTCGATCGCCTCGCTCGCGCGGCGCTGCGGATTGTCGCTGGAGGCGTAGAGGCGGGAGTCGGCCGAGAAATCGAGAAACGCCGTGCCGCTCGCCGCGATCCCGGCGAGCGCCAGGGTGACGGCGATGATCGGCCACCGAAGATCGATGATCCAGCCGCCGAGACGCGACTCTAGCTCGTGCGTCGAGCGGATCACGGGCTGGCTCCCGGGCGGAATCCGAACGGCATCTTACGCGGCCCCCGCGATTGCGCAGTACACGATTCACGAGGCGGAGGCCCGCCCCCTCGCGCCACTGTTACCGGCGGCGCGAAGGGCCTAGTCTCTTGCCGTCCGGCCTGCACGGGGAGGAAGCCATGGCGCGACGTTTCGTGGACATTTCGGTTCCGCTCGAATCGGGCATCCGATCCGACCCGCCCGGCTTCGAGCCCGAGATCGAATACGAGACCCACGCGGACACCGCGGAACAGCTCTGCGCCTTCTTCCCGGGCCTTGAGCCCGACCAGCTGCCGGACCGCGAAGGCTGGGCGATCGAATGGATCAGGCTCACCACCCATAACGGCACCCATGTCGACGCCCCTTGGCACTACCACTCCACGATGGACGGCGGAAAGCGCGCCATCGCCATCGACGAGGTGCCGCTCGAATGGTGCTTCCAGCCGGGCGTGAAGCTCGACTTCCGCCAATTCGACGACGGATACGTGACGAGCCCGGACGACATCGAGGCCGAGCTCGACCGAATCGGCCACGAGCTCAATCCGCTCGACATCGTGCTGGTCAACACCTCGGCCGGGAGCCGTTACGGCGAGGACGACTACGTCTCGCGGGGCTGCGGGATGGGGCGCGACGCCACCATGTACCTGACCGAGCGCGGCGTCCGCGTCTGCGGCACGGACGGGTGGAGCTGGGACGCGCCCTTCGTGCACACCAAGGCGCGCTGGGACGAAACCGGCGATCCCGGCATCGTCTGGGAAGGGCACAAGGCGGGACGCGAGATCGGCTACTGCCAGATCGAGAAGCTCGGCAATCTCGAAGAGCTGCCCGCGACCGGGTTCACGGTTTCCTGCTTCCCGGTCAAGATCAAGGGCGCATCGGCGGGCTGGACCCGCGCGGTCGCCATTTTCGACGAATAGGAGCGAGCGAGACATGGCGAAGGACGACAAGGTCATCATCACCTGCGCGGTTACCGGCGCGATCCATACCCCCTCGATGTCGGATCATCTGCCGCTCACCCCGGACCAGGTCGCGGAGCAGGCGATCGGCGCGGCGGAGGCGGGCGCCTCGATCCTCCACCTCCACGCCCGCGACCCGAACGACGGCAGGCCCACTCCGGACCCTGGCGTGTTCATGGAGTTTCTCCCCCGCATCAAGCAGAACTCCGACGCGGTCATAAACATCACGACCGGCGGCGGGCTCGGGATGACCGTCGAGGAGCGCATGGCGGCCGCGCTGGTTGCCAAGCCCGAGGTCGCGTCGCTTAACATGGGCTCGATCAATTTCGGCATCTTCCAGGCCGCCGACCGCATCAAGGAGTGGAAATACGACTGGGAGGAGCCCTATCTGCGCGGCACGGACGACTTCATATTCCGAAATACCTTCAAGGACATAGAACGCATCCTCAAGGATCTTGGAGAGGCGCACGGCACCCGTTTCGAGTTCGAGTGCTACGACGTCGGCCATCTCTACAACCTCGCCTATTTCCTCGACCGCGGGCTGGTCCGCCCGCCGCTCTTCGTGCAGACGATCTTCGGCATCCTTGGCGGCATCGGCACCGACAAGGAGAACCTGGTGTTCATGAAGCAGACCGCCGACCGCCTGTTCGGTGACGATTACGAGTGGTCGATCCTGGGCGCCGGGCGCCACCAGATGAGCCTCTGCACCATGGGTGCGATGATGGGCGGCAACGTGCGCGTCGGCCTCGAGGACAGCCTTTATCTCGCGCGCGGCAAGCTTGCCGAATCGAATGCCCAGCAGGTGGCCAAGATCCGCCGCATCGTCGAGGAGTTGTCGCTCGAGGTCGCGACGCCCGAGGAGGCGCGCGCGCGGCTCGACCTCAAGGGCGGCGACATGGTGGGCTTCTGACCGGCCGCATGGCCAGCCCGCATTTCTCACCAGGGTCACGGCCTGCGTCGCGCCCAGGCGTCCGCCCCGCCAGGAGCGGGCCGAAGGGCGTAGCGGGGACTACGGTCGAGGCCCGCGACGCCGCGGGCGGGCGCCTGGGCGCGACCCGGACGGCGCCGCGCAGGCCATGACCCTGGTGAGAAATGCGGGCTAAGCTTCCCGTAACCGTCGCGACGGGCGATTACGACCGCGTCCGCCCGATTATCGACGGCCGCGTCGCGGTCGAGGGCTGCGAGGTTTCCTATTTCCCGATCCCGATCGAGGAGACCTCGTACCGCAC
>JAJEHI010000137.1 GCA_022823775.1 Defluviicoccus sp.
CGCATCGTCGATACCCGGGAGACCAGGGGCATCCGCGCGCTCAGATACGCCTTCTAGCCCCCGTTCGGGACAGAAACCGATTCACGCCTGCCCGCAGGCGATCGCCATCTGTTCCCTGAACCAGCGGTGCCTTCCGTCGGCCCAATGGCATTTCCTTAACGATTCAGCGGCGTTTCCTTTAGGGGTCGGGTCTCTGCGGGGTTTTTGGCGATGACTACGCCGGGTTACGCTGTGGCGCACTTTCTTCTGGCCCACTTGCTGACCGGCCTCATCGACCTCCTCGGATAGGACCGCCCCGGCCGCAACCGGCTCCGCACCGCAAGGATCCGCTCCGCCATCCAGGTCACGGTTTCGGCCAGCGCCTGGGCGCGCATCAGCACCAGCTCCTCGAGGTTCGCCGCCATGATCGCCAGCGCGTTCTTGAAGTTCACCGTCATTTTCTCCTTGCCGGCTTGGCGCCTCGCCTCCAGCAGGCCGTCGCCGTGGTTTGAGAGCAGGCGTGTCATGGCGATCAGGTTGAAGTGGGCGTAGAGCTCCTGGCGAACGCCGCGTTCGGTCCGGCTGTGGAACGCGTCGACCGCGATGACGGCCTTGGAGACCTTGAAGAGTTCTTCGATGCCCCACCTTCCATGGTAGAGGTCGGAGAGATCGTCCAGCGTGTATTTGGTGGCGTCCGCGAGGGTGGTGGCGAGCACGTATTCGCTGTCCTCGTGGGTGTAGCGGACCAGCCGCAGGTCGACCGGGTCTGGCGGTCTCCCGGGGAAGACGGCGCGCAATCGAGCGCGCGCGTCACGCTTCGGCATGGCGGAGAACACGGTGTCGTCGCAGTCGCCATCGATGAAGTCGTCGAAGCCGTTGTTGCGATATATCCGGAACACCGGATGCGCGCCGCGCCAGACCAGGGCGTAAAGGAGCACGAAGGAGAAGTATCCACGGTCGAAGACCACGATGTCGCCCGGCTCCAGGGCGTCGAGATGGGCGAGCGCGGCGCGCCGCTCGTCGAAGTCGGCCGACAGGCTGAAGTCGACCGGCGCCGCGGTGTCCATCCGGTAGAGGCAGGACACCAGCCCTTGCGGGTAGTGGGCCGCCGGATGGGGGCGCGGGTAGCCGGCCTCGACCAGCGGGCGGGGCAGGTTCATCTTGGTGCCGTCGACGGCGAAGGTGCGGTGGCCCTTCCACCGCCGGTCGTCGCGGTGGTGCCGGAGAATCTCGCGGTGCAGGTCGAGGAACAGGTCTTCGTGGATCTTTGCCCGGGCCTTGCAGATCGACGAGGCGGCGACGGGCTCGCGCTGCGGCAGGGCGATGCCGAGCTTGCGGCATTGGTCCCACAGTTCGGCGAGGACGGTCGCATAGCCCTTGTCGCCGCGCGACAGGACGAGCCGGAACACGAACAGCACGACGATCAGGCTGTCCAGGATCCGCTTCCGCTTCATCCACCGGCGGTCGTGCGCGGCTGCGAGCTCGCCGGCCGCGTCGACGATCTTCATCCACATCGCGACGTAGGGGTCGTCGGGCGCCGGCGCTGGGGGCTTGCGGCGCGGCGGCGTCCTGCTCTCGCCCTTCAGCACCGCTCGGAAGCCGGGGTCGAGCGGAAGGACGAGGATCTGCTTCGCCGGCTTGGCCCGGCGCCCGCTTCGGCGCCCGGCCGTCATGCCGATCACGCTCCAGTTGGCGGCGCGGTAGCAGGCTCCGTCGAAACGGGTCGGATCCACGAACGTCTCGCACAGCACCGGCCGGCATCCGTGGCGCTGCTGCCACTCATCGGGAAGTCGACGCGCCGCCATGGAAAGGGCTCTGGAGGCGAGATTGTCCACCCGGACCCAGGGGAGGATCAGGAACCGGCTGTTCGACACCGCCAGATGCAGCCGGCGGTCGCGGTCCCTGGCGCTCCATCCGATCCACGCGTCCCGGGCGGGCAGCGCCTTCGCCGCCGCCTCGAACAGCAGGCAGCCGAGGCGTCGGCCGCCCCCGTCCACAACGAACCAGCGCAGGTGCGGGCCGAACGGGCGCGGGCAGCCGAGACCGTGGTGCCGGTCGACCAGCGCGTCCCAGTCGGCGATGTCCCGCTCCTGCGTCGCCGGCCGGAGCGACAGCGGCTCCAGCTCGGCCAGTGGGCAAGCGATCGCGGGGCCGGGGTCGGAGCGAGCGGTGCGGGCGATCGGCGCGCGCGGCCCGGGGATCGTGTTCCGCTTCGCCGGCAGGGTAAGGACCCCGCATTCCTCCAGGCTCTCCAGCATGCGCAGGCAGGCCGCAACCCGGTAGCCGCCCTTCGGGGTTGTCCAACTCAGGTGCTCGCAGATCGTCTTGGAAAGCTCGTTGCGGCTCAGCGCCGGGCTCAGCGCCACCGTCTCCTGCACGTCGGCAATCTGGCGCCGGGTCAGGCGGCGCCCGCTAAACGTGGTGGACTTGAGGTTCTCGATCCGCGGGTCCATCGGCCGCGCTCCCGCTGACGGTTCTTCCCGAGCGAAAGATGCCGCGGGCGGGGGAGCTTGTCAACCCGGATTCGCTTGTCCCTCCCAGCACCATGGAAACGCCCCGGAATCAACAGCTTGGAAGCCGCGACAAAATCGTCGGCGGAAAACGCCGGTTAACAAAATGCCATTGGGTGCCGCCGGGGCGCAGTCGATCGAGGCGACGCGGTCGGCCTATGCGGAAGGGCGGTTCGCCGATGCGGCCCGGATCGGCGCGGCCCTCGGCACTTCCGAAGGCTATGCGCTGGCCGCGGGATCGCTGGCGATCCACGGATATTACTTTGCGCCCGACGATGAGGCGGAGGCCTTGCTGGAAGAGGCCACGGCGCTGGCGCGGAAAGCGAT
>JAJEHI010000035.1 GCA_022823775.1 Defluviicoccus sp.
GCCGACGACGACATTGTTCTCGTCCAGGACCGTCGTGATCTTCGTGCTCAGCACGTCCCAGGAGATGGTCTGCGAGAAGCTCCTCAGGTGAATCTTGTCCTGGGTCGTGTCGAAGTCGGTGATGGTGTCATCGCCGTGGCCTTCCCAGAAGAAGAAAATGTCGGCGCCTTCCCCGCCGGTAAGTGTGTCGTCGCCTTCACCGCCGATGATGAGGTCGTCGCCCCCCCCCCCGTCGATAATGTCATCGCCGGAGCCGCCGAAAATAACTTCGAGGCCGAGCCCGTCCTTGTCCGAACCGGTGATGGTGTCGTCGCCGCTGCCGCCGAAGAGCCAGCCGCCATACCCGGTGGCGACGATCGTGTCGTTGCCGCTGCCGCCGAATACGTCATCCCAGACGCCTTCGCTCTTGAGGTAGTCGGCGTTGCTGCCGCCAAGGATGATGTTGAAGTTCCGGCCGCCGCCGGCGGTGTCTGCGCCGCTGCCGAGATCTATGATGTCGGTCGCATCGCCGCCCTGGCGGTTCTCATCGGTCTGGTCGCCGACATGGACATATGCGAACGTGCCTTCTTCCTGGGTGTTATCGTCAGCCATTTCAAATCTCCTTCTTCTCACTATGCTGCGGCAGCAATGGATCGAATATTAGCGGCATGGATTTATAGACGTAAAGGCCGACTTCTTAAGTTACTCATAAAATTTTCCGATGATTTTCGTCCGGTTCACGGCGCCGTCACCCGGCCGTCCCACCCGCGTCCTTGGTCAGTGTGACGACGTTGCATCCGTCGCGCCGCCGGTATTCGACGCCGTCCATCATCCGGTTGACCAGCAGCATGCCGAGCCCGTCCGTTTCCTCCCCGTCCATCGGGGCATTGAGATCGGGCTCGCGCATCTCCGTCGGGTCGAACGGCGCGCTGTCGTCGACGATCGCCACGACGAGCGTCTCCCCCTCCAGGCAGAGGATGACCTCGATGCGGTGCGCTTCGTCATCGTCGTAGCCGTAGCTGATGGTATTGGTCAGCAGCTCGTCGATCGCCAGATTGACCGCGAACGCGGTCTCCTGCGCGATCCCGTGCGCCGAGCAGAACTCTTCGATGCGCGACGCGACGCGAGCGATCTTGCGCAGGTCGTTCTCCAGGGCGATCTGGACTGTTTCGACCATCCCCCGACCCCCGGCTCAGTCCTCGCGTAGCGAGCGGTAGAAGAAGTCGCTCACCGGCTTCACCAGGTAGCTGACCACCGAACGCTCTCCGGTCCGGATATGCGCCTCGACCGGCATGCCGGGCGTCACCTCCAGATGGCCGAACAGGCGGCGCTCGTCCTTCCCCTCCCCGCGCCGTTTTTCCGCTCCGGCATCCGCCGCCGGCGCGTCCATCGTCAGCTGCACCTCGTACCAGGAAAGGCCGGTCTCCGCGTCGCGCACCGCATCGGCCGACACCCGGACCACGCGGCCGTCGAACTCCGGCGTCTCGCGCGCCGGAAAGGCGGAGAAGCGGAGCACCGCGGGCTGTCCCGGATACACCTGGTCCACGTCGATCGGATTGAGCCGCGCCATCACCACGAGGCCCGCGTCCCGGGGCACGATCTGCAGGATCGGCTCGCCGGGCCGCACCACCTCTCCGGCCGCGAAGACCGTCATGCCGAACACCTCGCCCGTCACCGGGGCGCGGACCTCCATCCGGCCCAGGCGCTGCCGCACCGAGGCCAGCCTTTCCTTTACCTCGTTCTCTTCCGCGCTCACGTCGCGCGCTTCCTTTTCGGCTTCCTCGATGCGGCGCGAGCCGATCTGGAGAATCTGGATCTCCAGTTCCGAAATCCGGCCCCGCACGCGGGCGATCCTGGCGGCGTTGGTGCCGGACTGGCCTTCCAGGTTCTTCGCCGCGCGCTCGATCGCGAGCAGCCGTGGAAGCTGGGAAAGGCCCTTCTCGAACAGCGTGCGCTGCACCTTGAGCTCGCGGTCGATCAGTGCGCTCTGTTCTTTCAGGGAGACCGCCCGCGCCTCCATCCCGGTAATTTCGTCGCGCGCCTGCCCGATCCGTTCGCGAATCCGCGCCACCTCGCCGGCGCGGGCCGCCGCGCGCGCCCGGAACAGGCGTTTCTGGCCGTCGAGAACCGCCTTCACCCGGGGGTGGGAAGCGGCCCGATCAGCGAGAGCGGCGTCCCAGACGACGGCGTCGGCGCCGCGGAACTCGGCCTCCAGCCGGTTGCGCCGGGCGGCGAGCTCGACCTGCCGGGCGGTAAGGATCGCCTCCTCCGAGCGCAGCAGCCCATCGCCGAAGCGGAGCAGCGGCTCGTCCCTCGCGACGCGGTCGCCGTCGCGCACCAGAACCTCGCTGACCGTGCCGCCGTCGGCGTGCTCGACCGCCTGATTGCGGTTTTCCACCTCGATCCAGCCCGATGCGATCACCGCCCCCGACACGGAGGCCAGCACGCTCCAGGCGGCGACGCCCGCGACCAGCACGGCCGCCCCGCCGAAGCCGAGAATCAGTCCCCGGCGCGCGGAGAACCTGCCGAGGTCCGCCCCGCCGGTCATGGCGCCCGGTCCCCGGTTATCGGCGTCACGGTGGCGCCCTCGCCTCCGCCGCCTTCCGTATCCGGCTCGGAACGGTATCCGGTGACGCGCGCGATGGCGGCGACGATCTGCTGTTCAAGCGAAGGCAGGGCGGGATGGCCGGTTCCGGGCTCGTTCGCGGGAAGCGGCGCGACCGGCGCGACGGGACGTTCGCGCAGCCTCGCCGCGGGACGCGCCGCGGGCGAAGGTCCGTCCGGCTTCGCGGCCGCGCCGGCCTTCAACTGGCGGACCGGCGCCTTGCCGCGGTCGGGCGTGGCGGGGACCGGGCGTCCGCCCTCCATCACGTAAACCGTGTCGCATTGCGCGAACGCGCCGTGCCGGTGCGCGACGATCACCGCCGCCCCGCCCCGCCGCTTGTGCGCCTGGACCGCGCGCGCCAGCGCCATCGTCCCCTCGGCATCGAGGTTCGAATCGGGCTCGTCCATCACCAGAACGACGGGCGAGCCGTAGAACGCGCGGGCGAGCGCGATGCGCTGGCGCTGGCCGCCCGAAAGCGCCGCGCCGCCGGCCGAGACCTCGAAATCGTAGCCGCCCGGCAGGTTGAGGATCATCTCGTGCGCTCCGCACCGCTTCGCCGCCGCGACGATCTCGGCGTCCTTCGCGTCCGCGTCCATCCGCGCGATGTTCTCCGCCACCGTGCCCTCGAACAGGACCACCTCCTGCGGCAAGTAGCCGATATAGCGTCCGAGCGCCGCGCCGTATTGATCGAGCTCTGCCCCGTCGAGCCGCACCGAGCCGGCCGCCGGGCGCCACACCCCGGCCAGCGCGCGGGCGAGCGTCGACTTGCCGGACGCCGACGGTCCGGCGATTCCCGCCGCTTGGCCGGGCTCGAGGCGGAACGAAGCGCCGCGCACCGCCGGCACCCGCGCGCCCGGCGCGGCGACCGCGATCCCCTGCACCTCGAGGAGCGCGCGCGGGCGGGGCAGCCCCGTCCGCGGCATCTCGGGCGGCGTCTCCTCCAGGAGCCTCCCCAGGGAGCGCCTCGCCGCCAGCACCTGCTGCAGGAGCGGCCACTGGCCCACCGCCTGGTCGATCGGCGCCAGCGCGCGGCCGAGCAGGATCGACGCCGCGATGATCACCCCGAACGTCACCTGTCCCTGGATCGCGAGCCACGCGCCGAGCCCAAGCATCATCGATTGCAGGAACAGTCTCAGCGTCTTCGTCGTCACCCCGAAGAAGCCGCTCCGGTCGGACGCCGCCATCGCGCGTTCCAGGAACTGGTCCCGCAGTTCGGACGAACGCGCCACCACCGCCTCTTCCATGCCGAGGCCCCGGACCGTCTCGCTCCCCGCCCGCATCTGCTCGACGAAATGCTGGGACCGCGCCGTCGCCTCCCCCAATTCGCCCTGGAGGCGGCCCGTCCGCGTCTGGTTGATCAGCGCGAGCAGGAGCAGCAGGCAGCCCGAGAACACCGCCAGCACGCCCAGCATCCAGTGAAACAGGAACAGGACGCAGAGGAACACCGGCGTCCACGGCGCATCGAAGAACGCGAACGGGCCCGTCCCGGAGGCGAAGCGCTGGATCGCCTCCAGGTCGCGCAGCCCCATGGCCGGGCGCGCCCGCTCGGACGGCGCGATCGCCCGGGCCAGGATCGCCCGCAGCACGCGGGTGTCCAGCCGGGCTTGCAGCCGCGCCCCGGCGCGCGCCAGCACCCGGCCCCGCGCGTGGTCCAGGATGCCCATCATCAGGAACAGGAACGCGGTGATGACGACCAGCGTCACCAGCGTCGCCTCCGAGCGCGAGGTCAGCACCCGGTCGTAGACCTGCAGCATGAAGATCGGGCCGGTCAGCATCAGCAGGTTCACGAACACGCTGAAGAAGCCGACCGACAGGAACAGACGGCGGCTCTCCGAAAGCGCGGTCCGTATCTCGCGGTCGCCGGTGGGGGCGTTCCTCATCAATCGATAATCCCGCTGCGCCCGCCGGCCGAACCCAGCACTTCAGCCCGGGTCAACCGAGCCTCCAAATGATGGTTTACGGGACCGGAAGGCAAGAGCCAGACAGTAGCAAAGCGGATTCTCGGGGGCAAGAAACGTACGGCAAGCCCCCTCTCCCCGGGGGAGAGGGAATTGGGGGCGGCCGTCGCCTCACCGCCTACTTGCTGTTCGTATTGGCCGTCCTTGCGGGTATGGCGGGCCGATGCGTCGAAATCGAGGCATCGTGGTCGTCGAGAATATGGCCGATCCGCTCGCTCAGCCGGCGCCCCGATTCGGTGACCTCGGCGATGGTTTCATCGGGAAACGACTGTCCGCGATCATGCTCGACCAGCGTCAGGCTTCCGATGACCTTGTTTTCCCCCGCGACGATGGGCACCCCGAGCGCATAGTAGCCCGGATCGACCTCGCCGCGGCTGACGACATGGCCGGCCTGCCGGATGGCTTTCAGGCCGGCCCGGAAATCATCCCATTCTCCGCCCAGCCCGGCCTTCGAAATCTCCAGGCGGTGGTTGAGGAACAGCTTGCTGAGGCGCCGCTCCGGGAGATAGGCGAGGATCACCTTGGCCGTCGCCCCGTAGAACAGCGGCATCGGCCGGCCGCGGGTATAGGAAACGCTGAAATCGGAAATCACCGGCTCCTGGTGGATGCACAGCACCTTCTCGCCGTACAGGCTGCAGACCAGAAACAGGCCCGGATTCCGGCCGCCGGTCCGCGCCGGCAAGACGTCGTTCGCCGCCGCCACCAGCGGATCGCAATTGCGGATCTGCCGGTCGAACTCGATGATCCTGGGCCCGAGAACATGTGCCCCCTTGCCGATGGACAGCAGCAGCCCCGAATCGCAAAGCTCCTTGACGTAGCGGTAGGTGGTCGAGCGGGTGAACCCCATTTCGGAAGCGATCTCCTCCAGGGTCCAGACCGGCTCGGCCTCCGTATAGAGGTCGAGAATACTGAGCAGGCGTTCAAGGCTCGACACGGGGGCCTCGCTGGCTATCTTACGGACCGGTAACCTAGAGCAGTTTCGGGGCAAAACCATGGAAAAAGCAACATTCGGCGCGGGATGTTTCTGGGGCGTGGAAGCCGCCTTCCGCAAGGTGGACGGCGTTTCGGAGGTGATCTCCGGCTACTCGGGCGGCGCCACGGACAACCCGACCTACGAAGAGGTGTGCACCGGCGGGACCGGCCACGCCGAAGTGGTTCAAATCGACTTCGACCCGGCGACGGTGTCCTTCGACCAGCTTCTCGACAAGCTGTGGGACGTGCACGACCCGACGACCCTGAACCGCCAGGGCCCGGATATCGGCACCCAGTACCGCTCGGCCGTCTACTACCATTCCCCGGACCAGGAGGCCCAGGCCCGCAAGTCAATCGCCCGGCTGGAGGAATCCGGGCGGGTCCGCAACCCGGTGGTCACCGAGGTCGCGCCCTTCTCCGCCTTCTGGCCGGCGGAGGAATACCACCAGCGCTATTTCGAAAAGGCGGGCTACGGCCACTAGTCTTTCATCCTCGTTCGCCGGGTGAGGGAGGAGCGGCGGCGGCCTAAAATTACTGCGTCATGGCCGGGCCCAGACCCGGCCATCCACGTGGATCACCGGGTCAAGCCCACTACTGTCCGGTTTAACTTTCAGGTCCATTGTATTTCCATTTGGTCTGCGTTTTCGGGCGGCGGTGTTTTGGGTTCGAGGAGGCGGTCGATGCGCTTTCGGTGC
>JAJEHI010000043.1 GCA_022823775.1 Defluviicoccus sp.
GTGGAAGCGGCCCTTCTACTACCCGCGACCGGGAGAGACGAAGGACGAAGCGGTCGCGCGGGAATGCCTGGCGGTACGCGAAGCCGCCGGCATCATGGACGCGAGCACGCTCGGCAAGATCCTGGTTTGCGGCCCCGACGCGAGGGAATTCCTGAACCGCGTCTACACCAATGCCTGGGACCGGCTCGAAGTCGGACGCTGCCGGTACGGGCTGATGCTGGGCGAGGACGGCATGGTGCTGGACGACGGCGTCGCGTCATGCCTCGCACCGGACCGGTTTCTGATGACCACCACGACCGGCAACGCCGCGCGGGTCTTCGCGTGGCTGGAAGAGTGGCTACAGACGGAATGGCCGGAGCTCAGGGTCTATCTCACCTCGCTCACCGAACAGCTCGCCACGGTAGCTCTTGCCGGTCCGGACTCCCGGGCGATTCTGGGCGCGCTCACCGATGACATCGACCTGAATCGGGAGGCGTTCCCCTTCATGAGCTGGCGCGAGGGCCGGGTGGCAGGGCTGCCGGCACGCGTATTCCGGATCGGCTATACGGGCGAGCTGTCATATGAGATAGCCGTACCCGCCGGCCGCGCGATGGACCTCTGGAGAGCGCTCGCGGAACGGGGTGTCACGCCGTTCGGCACGGAAGCGATGCACGTGCTGCGCGCGGAAAAGGGCTACCTGGCGATCGGCCAGGAAACCGACGGCACGGTGACGCCCAACGATCTTGAAATGGAATGGATCCTCAGCCGCAAGAAGGACTTTATCGGCCGGCGCTCGCTCGCCCGCAAGGGCATGCGCGATCCGATGCGCAAGCGGTTGGTCGGGCTTCGGACCGAGGATCCGGCGACGGTGCTGCCCGAGGGCGCGCAAATCCTCGCCGAGCCCCCTTCGGGGCCGCCCGAAACCATGATCGGCCACGTCACCTCCAGCTACATGAGCGCGGCGCTCGGCCGCTCGATCGCGCTGGCGCTGGTCAGGGGCGGGCGCGAGCGGAAGCCCGGCTCCGTCCACGTGCCGCTCGACAACGGCACCGTTCGCGCGGAAATCTGCGATCCGAGGTTTTACGATCCCGAGGGCGCGCGCCTGAATGGCTGACCCCCTTCGCACCATCGATCTGCGCGTCTGCCCGCCGCGGGGGCGGATCGAACTGCGCGGCGATCCGGCCGACCCGTCGTTCGTGAAGGCGGTCTCCGAAGTGCTGGGGCTCGAGCCGCCCCTTGTTCCCAACACCAGCCGGTCGGGGCGCGAAACCGTCATTCTGTGGCTGGGTCCCGATGCCTGGTCGATCGAAGTCCCGGCCGAGTCCGAAAACGACGTTGCGCGGGAACTCGAAACTTCCCTCTCCGGGCTCCACGCCTCGGTCGCGCCCGTTGGCGCCGGCGGCGTCACCTTCTCGCTCGCCGGATCGAGGGCGGCGGACGTCCTCGCCAAGGGAATGACGCTCGACCTGTACCCCGACCGCTTCCGGGCGGGGGCCTGCGCCCGCGGCCTGCTGGCGAGGATCCCGGTGCTGCTGCACCGCCCCGGAGACGCGCTCGCCTACGAGATCACCGTTCCCCGGAGCTACGCGGATTTCGCGCGCGACTGGCTGGAGGACGCCTCTCTCGAATACCGACGGGCCATGTGACCGGCGAATTTCCTCAGCCGGGCGCCTCTTCCTGCCTCTGTGCCGGAGCCGGAACCGCCGAACTGTCCTCCGATAGCGACTTGAACAGCCCGTAGGTCATGAAGATCATGATCACCGAGATCGGCAGCGCCGCCGCGATCGAAGCCGTCTGAAGCGCTTTCAGCCCGCCCGCCAGCAGCAGCACCGCGGCCACGAACCCCTCGCCCAGCCCCCAGACGATGCGGAAGCGCTGCGGCGGGTTGTCGTTCCCCATGGAGAGCATGGTGGTGATCACCAGCGTCCCGGAATCGGACGAGGTGATGAACCATGTGGCGAGCAGGAACGTGGCCAACGCCGACATGATCCATTGCAGGGTCGAGATGTCGGTCAGGCGTTCGATGGTCCCGTAAAGCGCCGCCGGCAGGTTCCATGCCTTCACCAGATCGACGATGCCGGCGGTGCCGACGCCGCCGGCCGCGTTGAGCTCCATGTAGATCGCGTTGCCGCCGAACATGCAAAGCCAGAAGAAGGCGATCGTGGTGGGGACGAACATGACGCCCACCATGAACTCGCGGATCGTCCGGCCGCGGCTGATGCGCGCGATGAACAGCCCGACGAAGGGCGCCCAGGAGATCCACCAGCCCCAGTAGAAGATCGTCCAGCCGCCCTGCCAGGCGATCTCCTTCTCGGTGCCGGCGGTCCAGAACCCCATCGGAATCACGTTCCAGATGTAGTCGCCGAGCGAGGTGACGAAGAACCCCATCAGCCACTTGAACGGTCCGCCGAACAGAAAAAAGGCGAGGAGCACGATCGACAGCCAGATGTTCCACTCGGAGATGATCCGGATGCCGTTGCCGACGCCGGACACCGCCGAAAGCGTCGCCACGATCGAAATGCCGACGATCAGCAGGATCTGGGTCGTCAGACCGGGATCGACCCCGAACAGCACGTTGAGCCCGGTCGCCATCTGGTTGACCCCGAGGCCGAGAGAGGTCGCGACCCCGAAGATCGTGCCGAACACCGCGAGAAGATCGACGCCATGCCCGATCGGGCCGTAGATCCTGTCGCCGATGATCGGGTGGAGCGCCGAGCGCATGGTGAGCGGCAGCTTCTTGCGGAAGCCGAAATAGGCGAGGCAAAGCCCGATCACCACATAGACCGCCCAGCCGTGGAACCCCCAGTGGAAGTAGGTCACCCGCATCGCGTGGATCGCGCGGGTCAGGTCCATCGACGTCGCGCCGGCGACGTCGGCATGCGGGTTGTTCGGGTAGCCGAAGGCCCCGGAGTTGTCGAAATAGAAGATCGGCTCCGCGACGCCGAAGAACAGGATGCCGATGCCCACCCCGGCGGAAAACAGCATCGCGAACCATGAGAAATTGCTGAATTCGGGGCGGGAATCGTCGTCGCCCAGGCGGATCGATCCGAACCGGGAGAACATGAGGATGATGCAGAACAGCATCAGCCCCATGACGATGACGATGTAGTACCAGCTGAGCGACGCCTCGATCCAGCCGCGGATGGCCGAGTAAATGCCGTTGGCGAACTCGACATTGAGCACCGTGAAGACCACGAAGGCGACCACCATCCCCTTGGCCGCCAGGCCCATGCCGGTGTGGAGCCCGCGCATGAGTCCGGCGCGCGCGATCAGGTCTTCCATCGCCCTTGACGACACTTCGTGCCTCCTTCGGCGCTTGCCGAACAGGTGGGGTTTCGGAGATCGAGGCCCAAACCCTAGCAAAAGGCGAACGCTGCGCGATAGCCCGGCCGCCCGGCTTGGCGGCGAAACCGCCGATGCCCTAACATCCGACCGGGCAACAGCACCGGCGTAACCGTGAGACTCGTCACATTCCGTCATGGCTCGACAGGCGACCGTGATCGCGTGGGCGCGCTGATCGACGACGACAGCGCGGTCGTCGATCTCGGCGCGTCCCCGGGCGGGCCCGCGTTCGCGTCGATGCTCGCGCTGATCCGCGCGGGCGACGAGGCGCTCGGGGCGGCGCGCCTCGCGGCGGCGAACCCGCCCTCCGGCGCCGTGGTCGCGGCGGACCAAATCGCGCTCCGGACACCTCTCCCCGAACCGCCCCAGATCCGCGACTGTCTCTGCTTCGAGGAACATCTCAAGCGCGCGTTCGAGGTGATGCGGAAATCCCGCGGCGGCGGATCCTCCACGATGTTCCAGGTCCCGGAGATCTGGTACCGCCAGCCGATCTACTACAAGGCCAACCGCCTCGCGGTCGTCGGCCACGACGCGGACGTATCGTGGCCGAACTATGCGGAGGTAATGGACTACGAGCTCGAATTCGGCTTCTTCATCGGCAAGGGCGGCAGGAACATCGCGAAGCAGGACGCACGCGCGCATATCTTCGGCTATTCCATTTTCAACGATTTCTCGGCGCGGGATGCGCAGGCGCTCGAAATGCCGGGCGGGCTCGGACCCGGCAAGGGCAAGGATTTCGATACCGGGAACGTCATCGGCCCCTGCATCGTGACCGCCGACGAGCTCGACCCCTATGACTGCACCATGATCGCCCGCGTCAACGGCGAGGAATGGTCGCGCGGATATTCGGGCAGCATTCACTGGACGTTCGAGGACCTGATCGCCCATGTCTCGCGGTCCGAGACCCTGCACCCCGGAGAGTTCTTCGGCTCGGGCACGGTGGGCGGCGGCTGCGGGCTGGAGCTCGAGCGTTACCTGTCGGACGGCGACACGGTCGAGCTCGAAGTCGAGGGTATCGGTATCTTGCGCAACAGACTTGTCAGGGAGGCATAGGAATTGGTCGAGAAGATCCGCCGCGTGGTGACCGCGCACGACGACGCCGGCCGATCGGTATTCGTCATCGACGGCGCCGCCACGACCGTCAAGGAGATGGAATCGATGCCGGGCCTCGCCCTCACCGAGCTTTGGCGGACGGACGCCTCGCCGGCCGACAACTCGGGACAGGCCGATTCGGCGGACGGTCCGGTAGTGCTCGAACCGGCCGCGAACGGAACCGTGTTCCGGATCGTCGAGTTTCCTCCGGACAGCGCGTGGCGCGACCGCGCCGATGCCCGGGACGCCTTCGACTCGATCGGCGCCGGTCATGCGGCGGACACCGCCAGCAGCGATCCGATGATGCACAAGACCTCGACGGTGGATTACCTCATCGTCCTCAAGGGCGAGATCTGGGCGGTTCTCGATACCGGCGAAGTCTGCCTCAAGGCGGGCGACGTCATGATCCAGCGCGGCACCAACCATTCGTGGAGTGTGCGTACCGACGAGCCCTGTCTGCTCGCCGCCGTTCTCGTCGGCGCCGATCCCGTGTAGCGGCCGGGGTCCGGTCGTCGGGCGGCGGCCGGCCGCGGTGGCCCGCGAACCAGGGATGCACTAAGATTCCGTCCGCGCGGTCGCCATTCCGGTCACTGCCGCTTCCGTTCCCGACGGCCGTTGGATATTCAGCAGGGAGACGAACGACCGTGTTGCTTTATTCCGACACCCGGTATCCGGTCAGGAACGATCTCGCCGAGCCGGGAACGTCGGGAACCGGCGCCCAGCGTCTGGCCATCGCCGCCAACTTCTCCAGGAACGATCGGATCGCGAACGGCCGCGGCATAGCGGTGGACCCGATGGTGCTCAAGGCGACCGCGGACATATGCGCCCGGCCGCGGCTCGACGATTACCGATCGGCGGTCGATACCTTCAGCCGTTTCCCGGAAGCGCGGACCTGACGGACGAACGAAAGCCGACCTCACGGACGGTTCTCCGTCCGGATACGGCGGGAGACGAAGACCTTGGCCCTTCTGATCAGCAACCTGATGATGGGAACGGAAGCGGAGTGGCGCGCCGCGATCGCCGCCGAACTGCCGGACCTCGAAGTGCGGTTCTGGCCCGACGTGGGCGATCCGGCCGACATCGAGTATCTGGCGTTCACCCGCCCCAGCCCGGACGACTGGCCGGAATTCCCGAACCTCAGGGCGATGCTGACCCGCCAGGCCGGGGTGGACGGCTTCATCCGGCATCCCAGGCTGCCACGCGTTCCGCTCTCGAAGCTGGAACCGGTGGACGGCGATCCGATGATGACCGAATACGCCGTCATGCACGTGCTCCGGCTGCACCGAAACATGCCCACCTATCGGGAGCGCCAGGCGCGCAAGGAATGGGGCGAGATACGCCAGAAACGCCCGGAGGAACGCACCGTAAGTTTTCTCGGCTACGGGACGATGGCCCGGAAACCGGCCCGCATCCTGCGCGACATGGGGTTCGACGTCGCCGCCTGGACGCGGACACCGAAGCCCGATGCCGAGATCCCGATATACGCCGGTCGCGACCGGTTCGACGCAATTCTGGGACGCTCGGACATCGTGGTCTGCCTGCTGCCGCTGACCGGTGAGACGCGCGGCCTCCTGAATGCGGAGGCGTTCGCCAGGATGCCGGAGGGCGGCATGGTGATCAATCTCGGCCGGGGCGAGCATCTGGTCGTCGACGACCTGATCGCGGCGCTGGATTCGGGCCATCTCTACCACGCCGCGCTCGACGTCCATTCCCCCGAACCGCTGCCGCCCGAGAGCCCGCTCTGGGATCACCCCGGCGTGACCGTCATGCCGCATGTCGCAAGACGCCCCAACGTCGCGCAGCTGGCGCCGCAGATCGTCGCCAACATCAGGCGCTGCGAGGCCGGACTGCCCCTGCTTCAGGAGGTCGACCGCGACGCCGGGTACTAGCGGCGGGCTACGCGTTCGCCGGGTCGAGATCGGAGGCCATGACCTCGGGGCTCAGCCCCGCCGCCTCTTCGGCGTCGAAGTTGAGCTCGATCTTGATCCCGTTCGGGTCGAACAGGAACAGCTGGTACAGGCCCTGGTCCGAAACCTGACGCTGCGAGAATTCGACCCCCAGACCGGCCAGACGGGACATAGTGCTCCTCAACCCGGTCGCCCGGAACGCGATATGGTCGACCACGCCGGTGCCGGACGTGGCATCGGATTGCTGCCCCAGATAGGCCATCCGGTTTTCCGAAACGTCCTTTCCGCCCTCGGTGACATGCACCACGTCGCGGTCGCCGATATAGAGCCAGACGACGGGAAACTTGAAGTCCGGAGTGGGCCCGGCCGTCATGCCGAGCACGTCGCAGTACCACTCCCTGGTTCGTTGAATATCCTCGGTCTGCACGAGGAAATGTTCGAGATGCGACAGCGGCATGCCGTTTCTCCCGCAGCGTGGCCTGCCCGACAGCGTATGCGGGACGCGTCCCGGACGCCAGCCGGACCGCATCGTCAATAACGGAGACCCGCCATGCCAGCCTATTGGGTAGCCCGGTCGAAAATCCACGACCCGGTGCAATACAAGAAATACACCGATCTGGTTCCCGCCATTCTGGAAAAGTACGGCGGCAAGGTGCTCGCCCGGGGCGGGGACTACCGGATCATGGAGGGGCCGGAGCATTTCGAGCGCTTCGTGGTCGTCGAGTTCCCGTCCTTCGAACGCGCCGTCGCCTGCCACGGCTCGCCCGAATACCAAGCGGCGGCGGCCCACCGGCGCAACGGTGCCGGAGAAGTGGAACAGGTCATCGTCGAGGGCGGCGAGGCAACGCCGATCTGACGCGGAGGCGGCCGTGTCCCGCCTTCCGCGTGACCGCCGCCGGGCAGCCGGCATGGCGGAAATGCGGGCGGCGCACTAACATCCCGTCCGGACCGGTGGGCGGGGCGGGAGCCCGAACGCCTGAATTGCATGGGGAGTCCGAACGATCGGACCGGAGCGGCGTTGAGCGGCGGCACGAACGCGGTCGCGCGCGAGGAGCTGATCGATCGTGCGCGGGCGCTGCTCCCGGCGATCGCCGGGCGGGCGGCGGAGGCGGACCGGATCAGGCGGCTGCCCGATGCGACCCAGGCCGAGCTCATGGAGGCGGGTCTCTATCGGATCTATCTGCCCGAGCGGTACGGCGGCTACGAGCTCGACTACATGCTGCAGGTCGATCTCGCCGCGGAGCTGGGCACCGCCTGCGGCTCGACCGCCTGGGTCCATTCGGTCGTCGCCAGCCACAGCTGGATGCACGGCATGTTCGACGCCGGCGCTCAGGACGCGGTCTGGGGCGACGATCCCGACGCGTTGATCGCCGGTTCGACGCCGACCGCCGATTCCCGCGTCGATCCGGTCGATGGCGGCTTCGTTCTGAACGGCACCTGGACGCTGGCGAGCGGTGTCGATGTCTGCCGGTGGAACCATTTCAACATGATGACGCCGAGGCTCGATCGAGACGGTCTGGAGCACCGCTACGGGCTCGCACCGGTCAGCGCCGTCGAGCTGGTCGATGACTGGAACACCACGGGGCTCCGCGGGACGGGCTCCAGGTCGATGATCTGCCGCAATTTGTTCATCGCCGAGGACTGGACGATCCGTTCGGAGGCCTGTCGCGGCGAGCCCACGCGCGGCAGCGCGGTCAACCCCGGTCCGCTTTACCGAATGCCGCTGTTCTCCCTGTTCGGCAAGGGGATCGTGGCACCGGCGGTGGGTATCGCCCGCGGCGCCCTGTCGCTGGTCGTCGAGAGGCTCGGCGCTCAACGCATGCAAAGCGGCTCGAGGCTCGCCGAAGAGCCGACGGCGCAGCTCCGCCTGGGAAAGGCGGCGGCCGAGATCGACGCCGCCTGGACGCTGCTGCGGCGCGATTGCGACGAAGTCCACGCCAGGGCGGAGGCGGGCGAGGTGCCGAGCCTGGAGGAGCGCCACCGGTGGCGGCGCAACGACGGCTATGCGGGCAGGCTATTGGTGCAGGCCGTCGACCGGCTGATGGCCTTGAGCGGGGCGACGGGCAACGCGGAAGGATCGCCGCTGCAGCGCCACTGGCGCGACATGCACACGCTTGCCTCTCATATCGCTCTCGCCTGGGATGCCCAGGGCGCGAATTACGGCCGCATCCTGCTAGGCCTGACGAGCCGGGACAGCAAATTGTGAGGAGGCGACGATGAGCCGGAGGCGCATCTCCAGCGGCACGCCGTTCGAGGATCTGGCGAGCTTTTCCCGGGCCGTCGTCGACGGCGACATGGTCTATGTCTCCGGCACCACCGGCATGGACCGGGAATCCGGCGCCTTCCCGGCCGATGCGGCCGCGCAGACCAGGCTTGCGCTCGGTCATGTCGAGGCCGCGCTTTTCGAGGCGGGCGCCGGATTGGCCGACATATTGCGCGTTACCGTCTATATCGCCGACCGCGCGGATCTGATGCCGGTTTGCGAGGTCGTCGGCGAAGCCTTCGACGACATCCGTCCGGCCAACACGACCGTGATCGCCGCGCTCGCGCTGCCCGAGATGAAGGTGGAGATCGAGGTCACCGCGCGGATCGGCAGCGCCGGCTGAGCCAGGGGGGCCGGCCTACGGTCCATGACGGAGACCGGCCAGGTGTCCTTGCCATGTGCGGTCGCCGCGGTTGGAGAAGACGCCGGAGCGTTTCCTGCGTTACGGTTCGATGAGTTCGAGAGATGGGACGATCGGATCGAAGCCGCAAAATGCGATACGGAATCTGGACCCCGCTGCCGCACACGGTGCGCAGCGACGCCGCCATGGCGGATGCCATCGCCGACCTCCGGACGCCGGGCGCCGGCGGCGATGTCGACAAGTCGTTCCGGATCGCGGTCGATGTCGTAAGACGCGCCGAGGCGTTGGGCTTCGAGACAACGCTGATCGCCGAACGCCATTTGGGCCCGGACCTCGAAGCCTGGATACTGACCGCCGCGCTGATCGCCCACACGAGGCGGATCGAACTCATGTGCGCGGTACATCCGGGCATCGTCGCGCCCCAGCTCGCCGCCAAGATGGGAGCCTCGCTGGACCGCATCAGCGGCGGGCGCTTCGCGGTCAACGTGGTCAACGGCTGGTACGAGGAAGAGTTCGACGTCTTCGGCAACGGCGGCTGGCTGGACCGGTCCGATGCCCGCTATCGTCGCATGGAAGAGTTCGTCGCCGTGATGAAAGGGCTGTGGACCGAGGAAACGTTCTCCATCGACGGCGAGTTCTACCGCTGCGAATCGGGCCGTCTGCCGATCAGGCCCGTTCAGCTTCCAAACCCGCCGATCTATGCCGCGAGCCGGTCGGAGGCGGGCAAGGAGGTGGTGGCGCGCGTCTGCGACGTGTGGTTCGTGGCCTGCGAACCGGGCTATGCCAACGTCGAGGCCAACCTCGCCGCCGTGGCCCGCGACATCGAGGAGCTCGACGGGCTGAGCGAATCGTACGGCCGGTCGCTGTCGTACGGCATCAGCGCGCACGTCATCTGCACCCAGAGCATGAGCGAGGCGGAGGAGCGCGTCCAGGAGCTGGAAGAGTATGGCAGCCGCGACCCCGTCTCGGCGGTCGCCGCCAAGGGCCTCGGCGCCGGCCTCGTGGGCACGCCGCGTGAGATCGCCGACCGCCTGCGCTACTTCGAATCCATCGGCATCGACTGCCCGATGGTGCACTTCTACCCGATGATGGAGGGGCTCGAGACGTTTGCCGCGGAGGTGATGCCTCTGGTGAACGGGCGTTAGGCGGCTATCCGCCGGCGTCGCCGGACAGGACCGACCCGATCCCCGCCCGGTACGGATCGCCCGGCGCGAAATGGACGACCGTTTCGCCGACGACGAAGGCCCGCCCCTCGATCGTCGGGACGATGCCGCCGCCGGAACCGGCCCGGTAATGCGCCCGGTACGTGCTGCCGATGATGCTCTCCTGCACCCAGGTCCGGCCCGGGGCCAGGGCGCCGTCCGCGGCGAGGCACGCGAGCCTCGCGCTGGTCCCGGTACCGCAGGGCGAGCGGTCGTATGCGCCGCCGGGGCAAAGGGTGAAATTGCGGCTGTCGGCCGCGGGCGAGGACGGCGGGCCGAAGAACTGGATATGGTCGACCCTGGCGCCGCCCGCGCCGGTAATCCCGGCCCCGGCCAGCGCCTCCCGTACCCTGACCGCCGCGTCGGTCAGGGCCGGGACGTTCTCCATAACCAGCGGCAGCGGCGCCTGTCCGCATTGGAAGAACCAGTTGCCGCCCCACGCCACGTCGCCGACGACCCGGCCCAACCCCTCGACCTCGACGGTCGCGCCGGTTCTCCACCGGTAGCTCTCGACATTCTCCACCGCGACCGTATTGGCGCTCTTCGCCTCGACGGTGACGATGCCGACCGGCGTTTCGAACCGGAGGGTCCCCGCAGCGATCCGGCCCTGGAAGGCCAGGGTCGCGGCCACGCCGATCGTGCCATGGCCGCACATGCCGAGATTGCCGGCGGTGTCGAAGAAGACGATTCCGGTCGCGCAGGACGGATCGTCAGGCGGGCAAAGCAGCGCGCCTACCATGGCGTCGAAACCGCGCGGCTCGGTCAGCAGGGCGCCCCGGATCCAGGCATGTCGCTCCTCGAACCGGGCCGCCCGCTCGGCGAGCTTGCCCGGCCCCAATTCCGGGCCGCCTTCGACGATCGTGCGGGTGGGCTCTCCCGCGGTGTGGGAATCGATTACGCGCATGGGCGGATACCGTCGCGAGCCTCGGAGACGCCGGGCGGACGAGAGTGCCTTTCTCCCGGCACTCCGTCCAGATCGCGGTCGGGCGACGCGCCCGCGCGCCCGAGAGACCGAGCTGCCCTATGATGGCGGCAGGGCGGGCCGCCGGGACAGCGCGCATCCGGCGCCGGCCGGATGGAGGGCAGGAATGAAGCTCGTGCTCTTTCAACATCGGGACGGCGATGAGGTCCGACCCGGCTTGCTCACGTCCCGGGGCGTCGTCGACATCGCGCAAGCGGTTCGGGACCCGGCGGACCGAACCCCCGCGGAAACGATGAACCGCATCGTCGACGGGTTCGAGACCGTGCGGGACGACCTTGCCCGCCTGGAGAGCGAAGGCAAAGCGGTAGCGCTCGACGGCGTCCGGCTGCGCGCGCCGCTGCCGCGGCCCGGAAAGATCCTCTGCTGCATCGGCAACTACTGGGAGCACCGGGAACGGGATCCGCGCCCGCTCAACATGTTTCTCAAGAACCCCGACGCGGTGATCGGACCCGGGGACACCGTAGTACTGCCCGAGACGACCGAACCCTGGGTATTCCACCACGAGGCCGAACTCGCCCTGGTCGTCAAGGGTCCCGCCAAGCACGTTCGAAGGAAGGACTGGCGCCGGGCCGTGTTCGGCTACACCTGCCTCATCGACGTCTCGGCGCGCGGCGAGGGTCGTTCGACATGGCGGGCGCGGAGCTGGATGGGCAAGTCGTTCGACACCTTCGCCCCGCTCGGCCCCTGCATCGTCACGGCCGACGAGGTCGCCGACCCCAACGACCTGGACGTCCGCTTCCGGGTCTCCGGCCAGCTGCGCCACGACTACAATACCGGCGACATGGAGCATCCCGTGCCCGAACTCGTCGAATGGGCGAGCGCGATCATGACGCTCAATTCCGGCGACGTGATCGGCTGCGGCACCAATCACGAAGGGTTGGGGCCGCTACAGGACGGCGACCGTGCCGAAATCGAAATCGCGGGCATCGGAAGCATGCAGGTCGATGTCGCCGATCCTCTCGGGCGAAGCTGGGAGCGCGGCGTCTATATGGGCCGCGACTCCACCCATCCCGACAACCGGAACCCGGAAGAGCCGTCCTACCGATAGTTCGGGTTGCACTGGGATTCCGGTCGAAACCCGCCGATTCAATCCTAGCGAGCGCGGTGATGGCCGCCGGTGTGGTCGTAGCGTTCGTGGTGCTGGCGCAGGAGGTCGGCGCCGTAGTCGCCGCCGTTGGGGGTTCGCACGACCGTGTGGACGTGATGGTGGGACGGCACACGGTTGTCGAACACGATTCCGGGAAGGTGGTCGAACTCGATCAGAACGACCGGGCTCTGGACCCGATAGTAGAACGGGCCGTCGTCGCCGGTCGCGCCCATCCAGGCGAACCAAGTTTCGTCCAGATGTTCCTTCACCTCCGCCATCTTCACGCCGGCATGGCCGTCGCGGGACCACCCGACATAGGTGCCGATCAGCGATTCCAGAAGCCTGCGCTGCGCGTCGCTCAACTCGGTGGCGCGGACCCCCGCATGGTCGATGCGGGCGTTGTCCCGGTAGGCGCCCGAAGCGATGCGGCCTTCGAACGGGTGGGCCAGCTCGTCGGGCAGGTCGTCGGGGTGGAGGGAGGGGTAGAGGATCGCCTTCGACGCCTGTTCCCCGTGCAGGCTCCGCACCATGTCCAGCCCCGCCCGCTGCTCGGTGGCGAAGACGCGAACCCCCGCCAGCGGCCCGTGATCGATCGCGCACGGCTCCGAGCCCATGAATGAGGGCGTCATCACCATCTGGTCGCCGACGATCGCGCAGTTGACGATCAGATGGTGACCGTCGATCTGCCAGCCCCAGGGTTCGTCGGCCGACGGATGACCGAAGATCGAGAGGAAGTACGGCCATTCGCCGTATTCCCCGGCGCGATCGGTCAGCTCCACGAGAAACCCGTTGATGCGCATGATGTCCCGCGCCTGCTGGAAGCCGCGCTGCGAAAGGGTGGCGCGGAGCAGCGCCAGACCGAGCTCGCGCGTCGCGGGCGACAGCTCTTCCAGCATCACCCCGTGCCGGGACAGATTGAAATGCATGTTGAGCCAGGTTCGCCACTCGGGCGCCGCCATCGGGAAGCTCGCCCGTTGGCGCTGCCCGGGGGTCAGCGCATCGAGGAACGCGAGCGCCGCGTCCAGGACCGGCCGCGTACTGACGCCGGTGGCGTGCAGCGGAAACAGCCCCGGCCGCAGGCGGGGCCCGGACCTGATGCCCTCCAGCGGTCTCGCGAGCAATTCCTGCCACGAATCGGTCAGTGCCCGCAGAGGCGGCGGCATCCGGGTGACGCGCTCCCGCGCCGGCAGGGGCGGAAGACTGCCGAGTCCGAACTCTGTCCAATCGGTCATGCGCCTGTCTCCTTGAGTCCGCGAACCCCTCGGACGGGGCGAGCGGTCTTGTCCCGAAGGGAGTATGCTCCTCAGCCTGCCCGCTTGTCCTCACCGTATCTCGGCGCGACGGCGGGGTTCGGGGATGACGGAACGACCGACGGGGTACGGCATGCCGGGCAAGCGCATCGCGATGGTCGGGACCGGTGCGACCGCGGCGGGGTTCGGCGCGGACATGGTGAGTGCCGGGCTCGACGTCACCTTCATCGACCAGTGGCCGGCCCATGTCGAGGCGATGCGGACGGACGGGCTGCGCGTCGAAATGCCCGACGAGACGGCGACCGTACCGGTCGCCGCCTTCCATGTATGCGAAGTGGCGACGCTGCGCGCGCCGTTCGACATCGTCCTGCTCGGCGTCAAGGC
Source organism: Defluviicoccus sp. (assembly GCA_022823775.1). Taxonomy (GTDB): domain Bacteria; phylum Pseudomonadota; class Alphaproteobacteria; order MPNO01; family MPNO01; genus MPNO01. The sequence continues at coordinate 13,850 of JAJEHI010000043.1, forward strand.
CTACGACACGCGATGGGCGTGCGAGCTGATCGAGCCCATGGTCGCGCCGGACGGGCTGGTCGTCGGCCTCCAGAACGGCATGACGATGGACGACGTGGCCTCGATCGTCGGGCCCGGACGCACGCTGGGCGCGGTGATCGAGGTCGCGGCCAACATGTTCGAACCCGGCGCGGTGGTGCGCCAGACGCCGCCGGCCGGAACCTGGTTCGCCGTCGGCCCGTACGACGAGTCGACGCGCGGCCGGGAGGCCGAGGTCGCCGACGTCTTGCGGCATGCCGGCGCGGTCGAGATCCGCGACGATGTCCGGTCGGCAAAATGGATGAAGCTCGTCGCCAATGCGGCGGAGTTCCTGCCGTCGTCGATCCTCGGCCTGCCGCTCGCCGACTCGGTGGCGGTACCCGGCATCCTGGACGTGATGAGAGCGGCCGGACGGGAAGCGATGCGGACCGGGATGGCGATCGGCCACCGGCTGGTACCGATTTTCGGCGAGGAGCGCGTCGAGGTGAACGACCCGGACCACCATGCGGCGGTCCTGTTCGATGCGGTCCTGAAGGGCTGGACGCTGTCCGACACGAAGGTCGCGACCCTTCAGGACTGGATCAAGGGCCGGCGGGGCGAGATCGACGACATCAACGGCCTCGTCGTCAGGGAGCAGGAGAGGGTTGGCGGCGACTCCCCGGTCAACCGGCAACTCGTCGAGATCGCGCGGCGGATCGAGCGCGGCGAACTCGCGCCCGACCCCTCGAACGCCGATTTGCTGCGCGCCCTGCTCGACTAGCGCTCCGCCGTCGATCGGGGATGCCGGCGGCCTGTCCCCGCAGCCTGCGTCTCAACGGCCCTTGTATTCGGGAGAACGCTTTTCGGCATAGGCCGCCATGCCTTCCCGAACGTCCTCGGTACCCATGCAAATCGCGTAGAGCTTGCGTTCGTAGTCGATTCCGGTCAGCAGGTCCGTCTCCGTCGATCGCAGCACGGCATCGCGTCCCGCGACGAATGCCATGGGGGCCCGGGACCCCAGATCGCGCGCCAGTTCCTTGGCCCGCCGCAGCAATCCCGCCTGCGGCACGACCTCGGTGACCAGGCCGATGGACGCCGCGGTCCGGGCGTCGATGCGCTGTCCGGTCAGCACCATTTGCATGGCCCAGCCGAGACCGACGAACCGGTAGAGACGCTGCGTCCCGCCGCTGCCCGGAATCTGCCCCAACGTGATTTCCGGCTGGCCGAGCAGAGCGTTCTCGGCGGCGATGCGGACCGTGCACCCCATCGCGAATTCGAGGCCGGCGCCGAGGCAATAGCCGTTGATCGCGGCGACGGTCGGCTTTCCCAGGCGTTCGACGGTTGTCGGCAGATCCTTTCTGAGCGTCGCCGAAGGACCCATTTCGGATACCAGTGTCCGCCGTTCGAGCTCGGGGATATTGGCGCCCGCGCTGAACGACTTGTCGCCATGTCCGGTGAACACGATGGCCTTGACTGCGTCGTCGGTCTCCGCGCGGCGGACGCAGTCCAGCAGGTCGACCCGCATCCGGTGATTCAGCGCATTGTGGCGCTCCGGCCAGTGCAGCGTGACGATCAGCAGGTCGCCGTCCGCTTCGGTCAGCACGTTCTCGTATTCCATCGGACGCCAATCCTCTCTCCGGTCCCCTCGATAGCGACGGCCGCCTCCGCTCCGCCGAACGGCCAGCTTGGAGGGAAATCGTCAATGAACCGACATTCGAGCCGGACCCGTCGCCGGGGACAGATCGCCGTTCCCTGTCCCGGCTTTCCGTCAGCCGTTCGCGCCGACAGTGCCGGCCATCCGCCGATCCAGCAACAGCAAGACCTCGTCCGCCGCCAGATCGGCGGACATTTTCGTCGTTTCGATACGCAATTCCGGATCCTCCGGCGCCTCGTAAGGCGAATCGATGCCGGTAAAGTTCGCGAGATCGCCCCTGCGAGCTTTCGCGTAGAGGCCTTTCGGGTCTCGCGCCTCGCAGACTTCGAGCGGCGTGTCGACGAAAATCTCGAAGAACTCCCCTTCTTCCATCAGGTCCCGTGCCATGCGGCGTTCCGACCGGAACGGCGAGATGAAGGAAACGATCACGATCAACCCGGCGTCGACCATCAGCTTCGCGACCTCGGCCACCCGGCGGATGTTCTCGACCCGGTCCCGGTCGGTGAAACCGAGGTCCTTGTTGAGACCGTGCCGGACGTTGTCGCCGTCCAGAAGGTAGGTGTGCTTTCCGAGGGCCTGGAGCTTCTGCTCCAGGCGGTCGGCGATCGTCGACTTGCCGGCGCCCGACAGACCGGTCATCCAGACGACGCAGGGTTGTTGACCGGTGGCGCGCGCCCGCGCCGCCTTGTCGATCTTCATGTCGCGCCAGACGACATTGCTGGACCGGCGGAGCGCGAATCCGATGACGCCCGCGCCCACGATCGCGTCGGTAAACCGGTCGACCAGCACGAACGGGCCGGACGGGCGGTTGCCGGCGGGGGCGTCGAACGGGATCGGGCGGTCGAGCGCGATCTTGCAGTAGCCGATCTGGTTCGTATCGAGGGTCTTGGCCGCCAGACGGCCGAGACTGTCCACGTCGACCCGATGGGTCAGGTCGGTTATCTGCGCCACCGCCGAGCCGCCGGCGAAACGGAACCCGTACGGACGCTCCGGAAGCATCGGTTCGGCGCCCAGCCACACCAGGTGGACGGCGAACCGGTCGGCGGCCCCGGACGGGCGATCGCCGGCCCCGACGTGCGGGCGGATGTCCACGGCTTCCAGCAATTCCAGGAGCGTGGGACCGCCGTACCAGGGCATGTTTCCGCCGGCCGCGCGGACGTTCTCCCCGGTCCGCGCGCATACCGGCACCGCGTCCACCCGTTCGATCCCCGCTTCGCGGGCGAATGCCCGGAAATCCTCGACGATCGCGGAGAACGCGCCTTCGTCGAAGTGCGCCAGATCCATCCCGCCGACCGCGAGAATGACCTTGCGGACGCCCGTCATCGAAACGATATAGCCCTCGCGGCGGGTCTGGGTCGGGACTCCCTTTCCGGCATCGACGAGCACGACAGCCGCGTCGGCCCGCGACGCCCCCGCGATCAGGCTTCGCGCGTATTGCCCGCCGGCCGGCGCGTCGACAGCAACGAAGCTGCGTTTTTCGGTCGCGAAGCGGCGGTAGGAAAGGTCGTCGGCGATCCGTCGTTCCGGTTCGGCCGGCGGTGCGGGATCTGCCGTCTCCCGCCTCTCGCCGGCAACGGCGCCGGATCCGCCCAGCAAACGGCTCAGCAGCGTCGACCTGCCGTCGTCACCGGCGCCGCAGATAACGAAGCGAAGCTCGTCCTTTCCGCCTCTCCCGGCGCCCGACGCCTGGAGGGCCGACGGAGCCTTCTTGCCCTGTCCGGCGGACGTCATCGGGACTATGCCTCCTGCTCGAACGCTCGCATGGAGCCCGCAGGGCCGGCGCCATGCGAGCAGGGCGGGAAAGGTTCCATACAGGGCTTCAGTCGATCTCGTCCTCGGCCACGACCCAGGGCTCCCGCAGCGCCGCCTCGCGCCATTCCGCGAAGGCCGGCAGGCTCAGCACGGCCCGACCGTAGGCGGCGCAGGTCTCGTCGAGATCGACGCCGTAGGTGTCGAGCCGCGTCACCACCGGCGCGTACATGGCATCGGCCGCGCCGAAGGCGCCGAACAGGAATTCGCCGCCCGCGCCCCATCGCGTTCGGCAGTCGCGCCAGATTTCGCAGATGCGCGCGATGTCGTCCTCCACGCCGGGCCCGCGGCCCTTCCCCTTGAGGTCGCCGCGGCGCAGGTTCATCGGCATGCGGTCGCGGAGCGCCGTGAACCCCGCGTGCATCTCGTTGGCGACCGCCCGGGCGTGGGCGCGGGCGTCGCGGTCGGCGGGCCAGAGTCCGGCCCCCGGGAACAGCTCGTTGACGTATTCCACGATCGCCAGCGTCTCCCACACCGCGCGCCCGCCGTGCAGCAGCACCGGCACCCGGCGGGATGGGGAGATCGCGGCGATGGCCTCCTCCCAGTTCTCGTCGAACAGCGGGATCAGCCGCTCTTCGAAGGGAATCCCGGCATGACGCATTGCGAGCCAGGGCCTGAGCGACCAGGACGAGTAGTTCTTGTTGCCGATCGCCAGCGTCAGCTCGCTCATCGCGTTCTGGGTCCCCGCGCGGTTTCGTGCGTTGCGCGGGACCGTATACACGGAGCCGTCCCCGCGCGTCATGCGGTTGGAGGCGGTTACGTCCCCGCGAGTGGCGTGGGAGCTCCGGCGGCCGAAGGTAGCCGTCGGCAAACAACTCGCGCCGCTACCCGGCGTGGAGGCTGTAGTCGATGACGCGGCGTTCCGCCCTGTGGAACTCGCGCAGGAACGCTTCCTGGCTTTCGTATGCCCGATCCGGAACGAGGCGCGCCGGGATCTGGATCCGTAGCGGGCTCCGGTCGAACGGGTAGGGGTGGACGCGGGCGCGCGCGCCGTCCAGCACATCCACCGTCAGGGTAACGTCGTCCCGCCCGGGGCCCACCGGCACATGCCCGATCGTGTCCGTCGGGCCGTTCCTCCGCGCCTCGCTGTCGAACGGGTAGCGGTTGCAGACGAACTGGGCCAGCTGGTCGAACACCTCCATGAGCTTGAAGTTCCGCCAAAGCGCCCCTTCGGTGGCGACGTCGCGGTACTTGGCCGACCCGCGAAGCTGGTCGACGAGTTGCTCCCGCCTGGCTTCCCAGCGGTCGAGCGCATCGCGCACCTCCGGGACGGACGAAAAATCCGGCATGTGCGAGATCAGCCCCTTGCCCCGCGTGCACAACCCCTCGGCGTGCATCAGGATCATGAGGCCGGCATAGGCGTCCCGTTCCGCGACGCGCTCGATCCCGCGCCGGTAGAACTCCAGCCAGACCGAGCCGAGACGCCCGACGCTCCCGATATAGTCCATCGGGTAACCCTCGTCGGTGAGGGTGGGGCGGATTTCCCACTCCCACCAACCGGCATCGTGCTCTTCCGCCGCCAGCACCATCGAGTCGTAAGGCGCCGGCTCGGCGAACTCGGCGTTTCCCCAATGCGCCGCAAGCAGCCCGGCGACCCTGGAGTGGTCCGTCTGCAGGACGAGGACCAGCCGGGAATCCATATGGCCGCTGATCATCATGGCAGTTGCCCCCTTGGAGCCGACCCCGGAACCGCGAGCCCGGCATCGAGTAAGCCTTCGCGAACTCGGACGCTAACCGTCGCCGCACTCGTTTTCAATGACGGGCGCCGCGGCCGATCCGGCCCGCGCACCTGGGCGCTGTCCCCGCTCCGGCGTTGCGGCCGGGCTCCCCGGCTTTGTGGCGGAACCGTCCATGCACTAACATTCCGGCCGGACCGGCCGTCGCCCGGTGCCTTCGTTTCGACGCGACCCGCGGGAGCCGCCATGCCGCCGACCGTCTTTCCCAAGGGGGTAACGATCCACCGGGAAGCCAGGGCCCACGATTGCCATGTCATGTATGAGGGCCGCGGCGGCGAGTCCTACCTGATCGACATCGAGGGGAACGCGGTCAACGCATGGCCCCATACCGGATTCCCGGCGGAGATGATCGACCCCGCCGTCAACGGGGGTCGGAAGGGCCATGTCCTGCTCCAGCGGGAGCCCGATACCTTCTTCAACGAAGCCGTCATCGAGATGGACTGGGACGGGAACGTCGTCTGGGAGTGGGGCGAGAAGGCGCCCGGCGGCAAGGCGCGGCAGAATCACGATCTCTGCCGTCTCGCCAACGGCAACACCATGATGATCAGCAAGAAAGAATACACGATCCCGGAGCTCCACCCCGACGAGTTCACGGACCAGCCGATCTACGAGGTGACGCCCGGCGGCGACATCGTGTGGGAATGGGTCCCCCACCGCCATCTCGACGGGCTCGGCATCGACGAAGAGCGCCGGTCGGTCCTGTTCTCGAAGTCCAAGGTCAGGCCGCGGGCCTATCTCTTCGTCGTCAACGACATGCAGCCGCTCGGGCCGAACAGGTGGTACGACGGCGGGGATTCCCGGTTCCACCCGGACAACGTGATGATCGATTCCCGCGAGGGGAATTTTATCGCGATCGTCGAAAAGGCGACGGGCGAGGTGGTGTGGCGCATGGGCCCCGACTATCCGGCGGCCTACGATTTCTCGCGTCGCGACTTCAACGGCGAATGCCCGCGCCCCGTGGACTCGATTTCGGGGCAGCACGATGCCCACATGATCCCGCCCGGGCTGCCCGGCGCGGGAAACGTGCTCGTGTTCGACAATGACGGCCCGGCGGGGCTGCCGCAGGTCTATCAGAAGACCTTTCCGGGCTCGCGCATCCTCGAGATCGACCCGGTCGCCGGGGAGATCGTATGGCAGTACGACGCCTCGCGCTCCGGGATGCCGTTCTGGGCGTTCTACAGCTCCTTCATCTCAAGCGCCCGGCGCCTGGCCAACGGCAACACGCTGATCTGCGAAGGGATGCACGGGCGGTTCTTCCAGGTGACCCGGGAGGGCGAGATCGTCTGGGAGTTCGTCAATCCGCGCTACGGCGAATGGAGCCAGCACCAGATGAACCTGGTCAATTTCGGCGGCCGCGAGGCGAACTGGGTGTTCCGCGCCCAACCGGTGCCGAACGACTGGCTCCCCTGACGACCGGACGGAAGGCGGCCCGGGCGCGGTGTCCCTTCGAAGCGGTGGGAAGGGGCGGCTACAGCGGTTTTCCGATTTTCGCGTCGAGATATTCGAGGGCCAGCCGCGCGGGCAAATAGTCGGGGTCGTGCCGCAAGGCCCGTTCGAAGGAGCGTTTCGCCGCGTCGAGCTCCCCCTGCGCCAGACGCACGCGGCCGAGATTGTAATGCGCGAACTGGTAGCAACAGTACCGCTTGGCCGAGATCGCCTTTTCGAGCCACGGGACCGCCTCGTCCGGACGGCCGAGCTCGATCAGATACACGCCGATATCGTTGTAGGGATTGCCATAGTCGGGATCGAGCGCGATGGCTTTCCGGCATTCGGCAAGCGCTTCCTCGATCCGCCCGAGCATGCTGAGCGACCAGCCCAGAAACGTGTGCCCCTCGGCGGTGGGCAGAATCTCGACGGACTGGCGGAAGCTGTCGACCGCGGCCCGGTATCGACCGTTGAGGTGCAGGACGTAGCCTTGCTGCCAAAGGGCGTAGGCGCGCACCTCATCGGGAATTTCCGGCTGCTCGCCCGACTGTCCGTAAGCTGCGGGGGCCAGCGACAGCGCCACGAGGAGCGCTGCGGCGAGCAGCGGGCGGGACCCGATCATGGGAGCGCCCGTCCCGGGATGCCCGCCGGGTGCCTGCCGCACGCAACGACGAACCCGCTCGGATCCGCCGTCCGCGCCGCCGGCGGGAAGTATGACCCGCCTGTCGCCATCGCTGTCTCGCCGTTCGCCGCCTCGTAGCGGAAGGCGCCGGCCGCGCCGCGGCAGCTCGATTCGACGGTGTCGGCCTCAAGCCGGGGCGCCGGCCGGAGCCCGCGCTCGAACGCCAGCATGACTCCGATCGCCCTCCGATGGCAACGCCCGTGCGGGAGCGCGAAACCGGGTCGGCCATTGCGGATTAGAGTTTTCCCGGGGAGACTGGAGACGGGAGAGCCGGGGATGACGCGCAAACGGTTCGCGGCGAGAAGGTCGAGGAGACGTCCCATGCCCGCCATTCGCGGCGTCGTCATCGCGTTCGGCGTCTTCCTGATGCTGGCGGCGACCGCCGGTCATCCCCGGGCGGAGATCGCCGACCGCGCCGTCAGCCGGGCGTTCCTGACCCTGCTCGCCGGCGAGGAGAGCGACAAGGCGCGCGCCTGGGAGCTGATCGAGACGCACTGGGAGCCGTCGTTCCTGCCGATGGCTCTGGAGGTGATCCGCCTGACCCGGAGCGAGGAGGTCTCCGGCGTCCTGGTGAGCATCATGGAACGGGAGTTCGGCGCCGGGCTCGGCCACGACCTCGAGGCCTGGCAACGCAGGATGTGGAACGCGCCCGAGGCCCGGCACCCGCGCTATGCCGCCTTCAAGGGCGCGCTCTACAGCCTTATCGACCCGCGGTTCTCGGCTTATTTCGACACGGTGGGGGAACCGCTCATCCGGCTCGACGAGATCGTCTGGGGCGGGGTGCGGCAGGACGGCATCCCGCCGCTTCGCAACCCGACGATGCTGGCCGCGGAAGACGCCTTCTATCTGGAGGACGACCACATCGTGTTCGGCCTCTCCGTCAACGGCGACGCCCGCGCCTATCCGAAGCGCATCCTCGCGTGGCACGAGATGTTCGTCGACACCGTCGGCGGCGTGCCGGTCGCGGGGGTGTACTGCACCCTGTGCGGTACCGTGATCCTCTACCGCACCGAGCATGAAGGCGTGCTTCACGAGCTCGGCACGAGCGGCTTCCTCTACCGTTCGAACAAGCTCATGTACGACCGGGCCACCCAGTCGCTGTGGAGCACGATGCTGGGCACGCCGGTCGTCGGGCCGCTCGCCGGGAAGGGCATCGTGCTGGAGAGCGGAGCCGTGGTGACGACCAGCTGGGGCGAGTGGCGGCGGCGGCACCCCGGAACCCGGGTGCTCTCGCTCGATACCGGTCACCGGCGCGACTATTCGGAAGGGGCCGCCTACCGCGACTATTTCGCGACCGACGAGCTGATGTTCCCGGTCCCGGTCCTCGACACACGGCTGAAGAACAAGGACGAGGTGTTCACGGTGCTGCTCGCCGGTCACCCCGAGGCGCCACTCGCCATATCGGCCGGGTTCCTGGCCGCGAACCCGGTCCATCGCGACGCGATCGAAGGCACGGCGCTCGTGGTGCTCACCGACCCGTCGGGGGCGAACCGCGCCTACGCGAGCGAGGACGTGACCTTCACCCGGTATGACGGCGACCGGACCGTCGAGGACCGGTCCGGCACGATCTGGACGATGGACGAGCACGCCCTGACCGCCGAAGACGGGCGTGCGCTCCGCCGTATCCCGGCGCAGCGGGCGTTCTGGTTCGGCTGGCACGCCGCGTTCCCCAACACCCGGCTGGTGAAGTAGCGGGGGGCACGGCGGCAGATGGCCCGGGACCGAACGCGCAACGCACAGGGAAAGAGTCGTCCTTCGGTCCCTGTCGGGACGCGGCGGCGAACCGGTTCGGAACGCCATTGAGGCAACCACGAAGTCGTTGTTGAGAGGAGATACGAGTCTCACCGCCCTGTACACGATCCGGCGTGCGGCCTGCCGGACTCCGATAGCAACGGCACTCGCTCGGACTTGATCGATAAAACGGGCGTATAAATGCCTAAACCGTTTGCAATCGTCGCAGCTTGGGCTCCACGGCCCGAACGAACGCTTATCCCCGCTCCTCCACGTTCACCGCATGTCATACCCACGACGGCGCATGCGTCGCTTGCCGTTCGAATCAAAATGTTTGCCAATAGTTTGCCAGCCTGCCAAATTGACCATCTCACCGAACCAAAAAGCCCTCGAAAACATCAATGTTTTCAAGGGCTTCTTTTGGTTGCGGGGGCTCGCTACAGCCGAGACCGACACACGGTTGTGGTCGATATATGAGCCCAGCGCACCAGAGGCTGTTATAGCGCATTTCAGTGCGCGTTTGACGACTCCGGCGCGGCGTCATCCCCCCGTCGCCATGTCGCGGTACTGTTTCAGGATCGCCTTCGCCCGCGCCCGGCGGCGCTTGACGCGGGTATGCATCCAGCTGCCGTCGTAGTACTCCTCCGCGACCCGCTCCCGGCCCCAGAAGCGGATCGCGACCTGGCGCCGGGTGAGCCCTTCCGCCTCGCTTTCCAGCGCCAGCAGAATTTCGGTGTCTCCGTCATCCCCCGTCCCCGCCCCGGCCGAGGGACCGGGGCACCGAGCCAGACATCCTCGATGGTTGCCACCTCGCGGACCAGCAGCAGCCCGCCATCCTCGGGGAAGACGGCGCCGCGAGGGAGCCGGACCTGGACCGACCGGCCCTCCCGCTCGATCCGAAGCATCAGCGCGCCGTCGCCAAGCCGCAGCCCGGTGAGGTGGGCGCCACCCTCCGCCGCGAGCCGGGCAAACGGCGGCGCGTCCGGCGCCACCCGGCCGTCGATGACGCCGGCCTGCGTCCAGAACGGGGCGAGCGGCCGCTCCGCATACGGGTCTTCAAAGGCCGCCATGCCCCAGGCCGCGGCGGCGAGATCGACGGCGGTCTGGAGGCGCACCGGGAACGGCGCCCGCTCCGGCAGGCCGAGCATCGGAAGCCGCTTCGCCCAGGCCGTCCGATAGGCCCTGCTGGCCCGGATGAAGCGCCAGGCCCGCAGGGCGTCCCATCCGCGGACCTGCCGCGCCATCGCCGGGCGTCGCGATTACCAGCGCGCGCGAAGCTCGAACCCGACGATGTGTTCCGCCGCGGCCGCGTCGCTCTCGCGCCGCGTCGCCTTCACGCCGAAGGAGAGGTCGGGCGCGTTGGCATTGGCCGCCGGCGAGAGCCGCCAGCCGAGCGTGTAGTCGCGCGCGCCCGTGGCGAGCCCCAGCCCGACATGCGGGCTGCCGGTGAACCGCCCCGAGAAGGCCGGGAAGCCGTAGGCGGCCTCCGCCTGCCAGCGGCTGGTGGCCTCGGCCGTGCCCGAACGGTCGGCCAGCGGGTCGGTCGCGAACAGCGCGTCGAGACCGCCTTGGGCCGAGCCGCCCCAGTCCTGGCGCAGCGAGAGCGACAGCCCGCGCTCGCTCGACAGGTTCGGATCGAAGGCGAGCGAGGCCGCGAAGCCCCGGTCCTCCAGGTCGTCCGAGCCGTGCGCGATCAGCGTCCGGCCCGAGAGGTCGAGCGAGAGCCCGATCGCCGGATCGGTCCAGGCAATGCCGCCGCCGAGCTCGACGCCGAAGCCGGTCTCGGCATCGCCGCCGTCATGGCGCGCGCCGATTTCGACCTTCGGCACGATCCGGCC
>JAJEHI010000054.1:0-5000 GCA_022823775.1 Defluviicoccus sp.
TGGACGCCGCCTGCCTCGCCAGCGACCTCGCCCGTTTCAAGCGGCCGCGCGCCTATGTTTTCGTCGAAAGCATTCCGCGCTCCGCCTCCGGCAAGCTGCTGCGCCGCCTGCTGCGCGACGGGGCGTACGACGTCTTGCCGGATTTCGACAGCACGCTCTAGCGGTATCCCCCCTCTCCCTGACCCTCTCCCCGCGGGGGAGAGGGGATTCGCTCGCCGATTTCTCCCTGCCTTCTCCCCTCCCGCTCGCGGGAGGGGCCGGGGGAGGGTGGGCCGGGTCGGCGTGAACCGATAAGTTCGGAAAACACTGTAGAAGCCAGCCGGAAGGAGAGACGATGGAACGGGATTACGCCGAGCGGCGCGCCGGGCTGCTGCGCGATCTGGACGGGTTGCGCGCCGAGGTCGATGTCGAGAACCGGCTCGGCCACCTGATCCTCGACCGGCCGCCGCTCAACATCGTTTCCTACCGCGCGCGGGAGCAGATCCGCGGCCTGCTGGAGGAGATGGACGAGGACGACGATGTCGGCGCGATCTGTATCCGGGGCGCCAACGGCGTGTTCAGCTCCGGCGGCGACGTGAAGTCGTTCCCGTCGATACCCAGGAACCGGATGTCGGACCTCGCCGACAATATCGGCGCGCCCGAGCGCTGCCGGAAGCCGGTGATCGCCGCGCTGGAGAAATATTGTTTCGGGGTCGGGTTCGAGCTCGCGATGGCGTGCGATTTCCGGCTCGCGACCGAGGACTGCCTGGTCGCCCTGCCGGAGAGCGCCATCGGCCAGATGCCGGGCTCGGGGGGCAGCGTCCGGGTGGCGCGCATCGCCGGGCTCACCCGCGCGAAGGACATGGTGATGCTTGGCAAGCGCATCCCGGCCGGGCAGGCGGTCGACTGGGGGCTGCTGACCGCGACCGCCGAGGATGCCGAGGGGCTGACGGCGCTGGTGCACGATTACGCGGCGCGGCTCAATGCGCTCGCGCCGATCTCGCTGCAGTCGCTCAAGCGCGTGCTGAACAGCGCCTACGACACCAGCCTCAAGGTCGCGCTCGACGTGGAGGGCCATTCCTACGAGAAGATCCGCACCACCGAGGATTACCTGGAAGGCATCGCCGCCTTCGCCGAGAAGAGGAAGCCGGTCTATCGGGGGCGGTAGGGCATTTTCCGGCCCTGTCGGTTCGCGACGATCCGCCCTCCCCCGGCCCCTCCCGCAAGCGGGAGGGGGGAAGGTGAGGAGGAGTCGGCGAGCGAGTCCCCTCTCTCCGCGGGGGAGAGGGTTAGGGTGAGGGGGCGTCGGGCATGAAGACGCCGCCCGGCTTCGACAACCTCGCGCTCGCGTTCGGCAATCCGGACTACCGTCTCTACGCGCTTTCGAGCTTTCCCTCGCTGATCGGCACCTGGATCCAGCGGGTCGCGGTCGGCTGGCTGGCGTGGGAGCTGACCAAATCGGGTACCTGGCTCGGCCTCATCGCCTTCGCGGACATGCTGCCGGTGATGATTCTCACGCCGGTCGCGGGCGCCTTCGCCGACCGTCTCGACCGTCTGGTCGTATCCCGGCTGCTGCAATACGCCCTGTCGCTCCAGGCTCTGGTGCTGGCCGGGCTGGTGCTCGCCGGCCTGATCACGATCGAGCTCCTGGTTACGCTGACCTTCGTGCAGGGAATCCTGCAGGCGATCTTCCACCCCTTCCGCCAGTCCCTGATCGCCAACATGGTCAAACCGCGCGAGCTGGTGGGCGCGATCGCGGTCAATTCCATGATGTGGCATTCGGCGCGCTTCATCGGTCCGGCGCTCGCCGGAATCGCCATCGTGACGCTCGGCGCGGGCGCGGCGATCGCGATCAACGTCGCGACCTACGTGCCGTTCCTGATCGCGCTGCACTTGATATCGGTACAGCGGCACGGAACCGGCGTCGGCAGATCGCTCGCCGCGATCCCACGCGAGATCGCCGACGGCATACGGCTGGCCGCCTCGCATCCCGCGATCGGACCGATGTTCGTGCTGCTGTTCGCGATTTCCGTCGCGGGCCGCGCCGCGGCCGAGCTGCTTCCGGGATTCGCCGGCGCGGTTTTCGACCGCGACGCGATGGGGCTCGCCTGGCTGACCTCCGCGGCCGGTTTCGGCGCGATGCTCGGATCGCTCTTCGCCGCGCACCGGAGCTCGCCGGAGCGGCTGCCCCGCCGGGTGATCTGGTCCTCCGTTCTTCTGGTCGCCGCGCTCTCCGGCTTCGTTGCGACCGACATCTTTCCGGTCGCGCTCCCCTGCCTGGCGCTTTCGGCCTTCGCCCTCGCGATCGGCGGCGTCGGCACCCAGACGATCGTGCAATACGCCGTGCCGGAGGCGTTCCGGGGCCGCGTGCTCGGCCTCTACGGGCTGCTCTGGCTCGGCTGTCCCGCCGTCGGCACGCTCGCCGTCGGCGCGTTGTCCGACATCTGGGGCCTGCAGGCGGCGCTCGCCGTCGCGGTGCTGTTGCCGGCCGCCGCCTGGCTCTGGACCGCCGGACGGCGCCGGGCGATAGAGAGCGCGCTTGCCCCGCCGCCTTGAAGCCGCCCGGCCCGGCGGAGTATTCAGTGGCGCCGCGAACGCAGGAAGAGGCAGCGTGACCAGGACGCCGGACACCATTCTGATCGCCGGGGGCGGGCCGGTCGGCGCGACCGCGGCCTATCTCCTGGCCCGCGCGGGCCTTCCCGTCGCCGTCCTCGAGAAGGAGCCCGGGGTCGTCATCGACTACCGGGCTTCGACCATCCACCCGCCCACGCTGGACCTGCTGGAAGAGTGCGGCGCGGCGGACGCGATGATCGAAATGGGCCTGATCTGCCCGGTGTGGCAGTTCCGCGACCGCGAACGGGGCAAGATCGCCGAGTTCGACCTGTCCGTTCTCGCCGGCGACACGCGTCACCCTTACCGGCTGCAATGCGAGCAGTTCAAGCTGGTGGGATGGCTCTACGACCGGCTGCGCGAGATCGACCGGGCGTCGCTCCTGTTCGAGCACGAGGTCACGGGCGTGGTCCAGGACGAGGACGGCGTGAGCGTCACCTGCCGCACGCCCGACGGCGAGACCGAGCATCGCGGCGCCTGGCTGATCGCCGCCGACGGCGGGCGCAGCACCGTCCGCAAGCTGCTCGGCATCGGGTTCGAGGGTTATACCCATCCGGAGCATTTCCTGGTTTCGGGAACCAGGTTCGACTTCAAGTCGGCGCTGCCGGATATCTGCTCGGTCAACTACACCGCCGACCCGGTGGAGTGGTTTCTGCTGCTCGAGATACCCGACATGTGGCGGATCGTGGTTCCGGTCGAGCCCACCGTCGAGGCCGACGATGCGGTCTCCGACCGCTACCTCCAGGGCTGCCTCAACAACCTGCTGCCGCGCGACGAGCCTTACGAGATCGAGGTGCGCGCGATCTACCGGGTAAGCCAGAGGGTCGCCGACACCTACCGCAGGGGGCGCGCGTTCCTCGCGGGCGATGCCGCCCATATCAACAACCCGCTCGGGGGGATGGGTCTCAACGGCGGGCTGCACGACGCGATCGATCTGAGCCACCGCCTCGCGGCGGCGATGCACGGGGGCGCCGCGGCGGCCGATCTCGACGGCTACGAGGCGCGCCGCAAGCCGGAAGCGGTCAACGCCATCAACGCGATCACCGAGCGCAACAAGAAGCTGATGGAGGAGCGCGATCCCGAAGTGCGGGCGCGCAATCTCGACGACTGGCGGGCGCTCGCCGCCGATCCCGAACGGAGCTACCGCTATCTGCTCGATACCTCGATGATCTCGTCGCTGCGGCGCTCGGGGATGATCGCGTGAGCCGGAGTACGGAGATGAACCGGGCGGCCGACTGGCCGGACGCGGTGTTCGGCGTGCTCGCCGATACGGGCGTTCGCCAGGTGTATTACGTTCCCGATAACGGGCATCGCCGGCTGATCGAGCGCTGCCATGCCGACAACGCGATGCTGGCCACCCGGCTGACCGGAGAGGAGGAGGGCGTCGCGGCCCTCACCGGGGCCTGGCTCGGCGGCGACAAGGGCGTGCTGCTGATGCAGTCGAGCGGCGTCGGCAAGTGCATCAACATGATGGGCATCGTCCAGGAATGCCGGGTGCCGCTCTTGATGCTGGTGACGATGCGGGGGCAATGGGGCGAGTTCAACCCGTGGCAGGTGCCGATGGGCCGGGCGACGGCGCCCGCTCTCGAAGCCGCCGGCGTCCTCGTTCACGAGGTCGACGATGCCGCGCGGGTCGCCGAGACCGTGCATGCCGCCGCGCGGCTCGCCTTCGACGCCTATCGCCCTGTCGCGGTGCTGATCGGCCAGCGCGCGATCGGGTTCAAGGACTGGACCAAGTGAGCGGCGTCCCGCTCGACAGGCGCGAGGTCGTATCCCGCATCCTCGCCGAACGCGGGGAAACGCTGGTGGTGACCGGCCTCGGCTCGACCACCTGGGATGCGGCCGCCGCCGGCGACCACCCCAACAATTTCTACCTCTGGGGCGGCATGGGCGGCGCGGCGATGGTCGGGCTCGGGCTCGCCAACGCGCAGCCCGGGCGTCGGGTGCTGGTGATTACCGGCGACGGCGAGATGCTGATGGGGCTCGCGGGGCTGGCGACCGTCGGGGTCGCGGCGCCCGGCAACCTCGCCATCGCCGTCATCGACAACGAACGCTACGGCGAGACCGGGATGCAGGAGACCCACACCGCCCACGGAGTCGACCTTGCGGCGGTGGCGGCCGGCGCCGGTTTCGCCGCGGCCGGAACGCTGCGGACGATGGAGGAGGTGGACGCCTGGACCCCGAGGCTCCACGGCGAACCCGGCCCGCTCTTCGCCGCGATCAAGGTAGGAACCGATCCCGCGCCGATGGTTCTCCCGCTTCGCGACGGCGCGGCGATCCGCGCCCGCTTCCGGCAGGCGGTGCTGGGCGACAGGGCGGACGAGTAGGAGCGGTTGCCGGCGAGTGCATTTTTCGACCGGGCACGCTCGCAGCCAACTGTCGCCCGAGCGGTCCCCCCGTGACCCTCTCCC
>JAJEHI010000103.1 GCA_022823775.1 Defluviicoccus sp.
AGCGTCCGCGTCGGTGAAGGCGCGGCCACGCGGGCGGCGGTGCAGGTCGGTACCGTCGGGGAATTGCTGGACTGGCTCGCACGGTTCCCGCGCGCGCTGCGGCCCGGCCCCTGAACCCGGCCGGCTGTCGCCCGGGAGCCCCCCGACCCTCTCCCCGTGGGGGAGAGGGGGACTCGCTTGCCAGCCCGCTCGTTGCCTTCTCCCCTCCCGCTTGCGGGAGGGGCCGGGGGAGGGTGGGCCGGGGCGTCGTGAACCGATAAGGTCGGAAAATGCGCTAACCCCGCCGGCGCGCCTTCCACGCGACATTGACCGGGGAATAGGACAGTCTCGGCGTTCGGCTCATCTGGCGCTTGAACGCCGCGTACTCGCGGAGATTGTACACCGTCGGCGTTTTCGTCCGGGGCCGGACCGGACGATCGATCATCGGTTTGAAAAAGGACATGAGGATGTGCATTGCCCGTCCTCCTTTTCGCACCGTCAGTTGGGCGCACTGTGTGCGCATTGATGGGAAAATAGGCGCACTACGTGCGCAAAGCAAGTTGAAAAGCGCACTTTGTGCGCTTAAAGTCGAATCGCCCCGTAACGATAGAGCGAAGACCGTTCGCCGTGAGCAAGGATCGCGAAAGCGGAAAATCGCCGGCGCCGGCGATGTCGGCGGCGCAGTTCAAGCGCTGGCGGAAGTCCCTCAACCTGTCGCAGAAGGAGGCCGCGGTCGCGCTCGGGCTCAAGCGGCGCATCCTGCAGTATTACGAGAAGGGCGAGCGGAACGGCGACAGGGTGAGTATCCCGAAGACCGTGCGGCTCGCCTGTTACGCGCTCGCGCAAGGCTGCGAGGATTATTCCGGCCCCGGCGAGTAGAGGCTATCTGGTGATGATTTCCGGCCCCATCAGGGCGGTCGGGATCCAGGTCGAGATCCACGGCACGTAGGTCACCAGGATCAGGAAAACGAACATGATGCTTACCCAGGGAAGGGCCGCGCGCACCACGTTCATCACCGACATCGAAGCGACTCCGGCGGTCACGAACAGGTTGAGCCCGACCGGCGGGGTGATCATTCCGATCTCCATATTGACCACCATGATGATGCCGAGATGGATCGGGTCGATGCCGAGCTCGATCGCGATCGGGAAGACCAGCGGAGCGACGATGATCAGGAGTCCCGACGGCTCCATGAACTGACCGCCGATCAGCAGCAGCACGTTCACCACGACGAGGAAAAGGATCGGCCCCAGCCCCGCGGCCAGCATCGCCTCGGCGATTTCCTGCGGAATCCGTTCCTCGGTCAGCACATGCTTGAGGATCAGCGCGTTGGCGATGATGAACATCAGCGTGACGGTGAGCTTGCCGCCTTCGAGCAGGGTCTTCTTCGTGTCGGGATGCCAGAACACGCCGACCGTGCGCCAGACGAGCGCCAGGCCCCGCGGTCCGGCCTCGGCGAACGGACCCATGTCGCGGTAGACGAAGTTGGCGATGAGGAAGGCATAGACCGCGGCGACGGCGGCGGCCTCGGTCGGTGTGAAGACCCCGCCGTAGATGCCGCCCAGGATGATGAAGATCAGCAGCAGCCCCCAAAACGCGTCGCGCGCCGAGTCGAACAGCTCGCGCCAGCCCGCCCAGGGTTGGGACGGCAGGCCGCGGACCCGCGCGGTCACGTAGATCCCAGCCATCAGCATCAGCCCGGCGACGATGCCGGGCAGGATGCCGGCGAGGAACATGCGCCCGACCGAGACGTCGGTCGCCGCGGCGTAGACCACCATCACGATGGAGGGCGGGATCAATATGCCGAGCGTGCCGGCATTGCAGATGACGCCGGCCGCGAATTCCTTCGTGTAGCCCACCTCGCGCATGCCGGCGATGACGATCGAGCCGATGGCGATCACCGTCGCCGGCGACGAGCCGGAAAGGGCCGCGAACATCATGCAGGCGACGACCGACGCGATCGCGAGCCCGCCCTTGATATGGCCGACGAGCGCGATGGCGAACCGGATGATGCGCCGCGCCACCCCGCCGGTCGACATGAAGGTCGAGGCGAGGATGAAAAACGGGATGGCGAGCAGCGTGTAATGACCGTCGAAAGCGGAGAACAGGGTCTGCGCGATGGAGGCGAGGGAGCCGTCCGAGTGGAGCACCAGGAAGAGGATGCTGGAGAGGCCGAGCGAGACCGCCACGGGCACCCCGATCACCATCAGCAGGATGACGAGGCCGAACAGGAGGGCGACTTCCATCCCTCAGCGCTCCGGCCGGTCGGACGGCGCGGTTTCCCGCAGGGTTTCCTCGACCTCGTGCGAGGCGATCACCGTGACCTGCTCGCCGCGCAGGATGCTCATCCCCGCCTGGAGGAAACGCCAGGTGAGCAGCGCCATCCCCAGCGGCAGGACCGCGTAGGGGATGAAGCGCGGCATCTTCTCGTAGGCCTCGCCCTCGTTGAACCAGTCGGCGAGGAACTGGAGAAACCCGGGCATCGGCACGTCGTTGACTTCGAGGAAGGCCCGCTTGGTGGCGAAGGGATACCAGTAATCCCAGGACCCGATCAGCAGCAGGATGGCGAAGGCCAGGCAGGCGGCGACCGAGACCAGGCCGAGTATCCGCCGTGCCGCCGGGCCCAGCGAATTGATCAGGAGGTCGATCCCGAGATGGAGCGACCGCTTGACCGCGTAGGAAGCGCCCAGCAGCACCAGCCAGGCGAACAGGAACACCGTCGCCTCGAGCGCCCACAGGAGGTTGTCGTTGAAGACGTAGCGCGCGATCACGTTGGCGAAGGTGATCACGGTCATCAGGCCGAGGAAGACCGCGATCAGGGTTTCCTCGAGCCGGTCGACGAGCTGCCCGATCCTCGATCCCGAAGGTTCCGGCATGCGCCGGCTACCGGGTCAACGGCCCCGGCCCCGGGCGGCCCCGAAGGGCCGGCCCGGAAGCGGGGTTTCGGGTAAGGCGCGTTTCAGCTTCCGACGTTGGCCGCCTGCGCGGCCTCGATCAGGTCGGCGCCGATGTCCTTCTCGAACTTGTTCCATACCGGGCGAAGAGCCTTGACCCAGGCTTCGCGCTGCTGCGGCGTGAGAGTACGCACCTTGCCGCCCGCCTCGACGATCTTCTTCTTGTTCTCCTGGTTGACGGTCCAGGCTTCCTTGTTCCGCTGCACCGTGACCTCTTCCAGGATCTTGGCGAACTGGCCGCGGATGTCCTTGGGCAGCCCGTCCCACCATTCGGTCGAAGTGACGACGAGATAGTCGATGATGCCGTGATTGGTCACGGTCACGCCGTCCTGCACCTCGAAGAACTTCTTGCCGTAGATGTTGGACCAGGTGTTCTCCTGGCCGTCGACCACCTTGGTCTGGAGCGCGCCGTAGACCTCCTTGAAGGCCATCTTCTGCGGGTTCGAGCCGAGCTGCTTGAACTGGGCGACCAGCACGTCGGACGGCTGGACGCGGAACTTGAGCCCCTTGGCGTCCGCCGGCACCAGCAGCGGCTTGCTCGCCGACAACTGCTTCATGCCGTTGTGCCAGAACTGGAGCCCCTGCAGGCCGCGGCGCTTCATCGAATCCTTCAGCGCCTGGCCGGCCTTGGAGTTCTGGAAGCGGTCGACCGCGGCGATGTCCTTGAACATGAAGGGCAGGTCGAAGATGCGGAACTTCTTGGTGAATTTCTCGAACTTCGACAGCGACGGCGCGGCGAGATGCACGTCGCCCTGGAGCATCGCCTCCAGCACCTTGTTGTCGTCGTAGAGCGTGGAGTTGGGGAAGACCTGCATGCAGGCCTTGCCGTTCATCTCGGCGTTCACCCGCTTGGCCAGAAGCGTCGCGGCGATCCCCTTCGGGTGCTTGTCGGTGTTGGTCACGTGGCTGAACTTGATGACCGTTTCGCCCTTGTCGCACTTGGCGAACGCGGGGGCGGCGAGGGCCGCGATGGCAACGCACGCGACGGCGCCTGCGATCGATCTCTGCATCGAGTGTTCTCCCTGTGGAATTCGTCGGCCGGAAGGGCGATTCGCGCTTCCGGCACCGCTGGCCGCACCGTAGGTAATCGCACGAAAGGCGTCAACTTTCGGGCCGTCGGCCCGCTTCACGCCGCGACCACGGCCAGCAGGTCGATCTCGATCAGGAACTGCGGATTCGAGAGCCGCGTGACGCCGACCAGGGTCGACGGGGGCTGCTTGTCCGGATCGCCGAATTTGGGCGTCGTCGGGTCGGTCTGGATCCTCAGATATTCATCGACGTCGAGGACGAAGATCCTGCGGTAGACCACGTCGTCCCAGGTGGCGCCCGCCGCCCCGAGCTGGATTTCGAGGTTCTCGTTGACCGCGATGTACTGCCCCAGGTAATCGCCCGGCGCCACGGGCCGGTAGTTTTCGTCCGACGGCGTCTGGCCGGCGATAAAGACCAGCTTGGTCGGCCCCGTGACGGTGACCACCCGGGTAAAGGCGGGATGCTTGAAAATCCCCTCCGGGTCGATGTGCTCGCGTTCCATCGGCATTCTCCGTAATGGTGGACGCGCACACTGTAGGAGGATGCGGTTCGCCGGGAAACGCCGTCCGCCCTTCGATAGGGGGTTATCTGCCTTACTCGACTGGAGGAAGCCCGCCACAGTTCTTCCGTCATGCCCGGACTTGTTTCATTGCTGTCCGGTTTAATTCCGGCGGACGAAGCGCGAGGCTCAAGAACGAGCGGGTTTCCGACAGTTCGCGCGAGTCGGGACACGAATTTCGGCGCGCCGGCATCGCCCGTCGCCGTCACCGGTGTCGCCCCGGTTTTCCCTCCCGTCACCCCCCGCCGTCATGGCCGGACTCGTTCCGGCCATCCACGTCTCACCGCATCGCGGTGCGCGCCCGGAGGGAACGAGGCGGTGGCCCCACTTGGATGCCCGGAACAAGTCCGGGCATGACGACAAAGGGGGGATGCCGGAGGACACCCGCACCGGCGGCCCGCGCCCCCCGTCGTTACGAAGGTCGTCCCGAAGTTAAACCGGACAGCAATGAAACAAGTCCTGGCATAACGACAGGGGGCGGCACGACAGCGTCGTCCGGCTACGCGGTCGGCTCGGGCGGCAGGGAGATGTCGAAACGTCGTCTGAGCAGGTCGTCGATCAGGTCGAAGCAGGAGCCGTAGCGAACCACCCGCATGCGTCCGACGTCGATCATCGTCGAGGATTTGCCGTAGCGGTTCCAGCGCGACAGCCCGTAGTCGATGACGATATCCGCGGCGTCGCGAACCTCGGGCTCGATGTCGTCGGCCCGGAACTTCACGCCCAGGAGAGAGATATTGGCCGACGAGCCGATCACCAGACGGTTGTCGGCGAACGCGATGCGCGCCAGCTCGTCGAGCAGCGGGCCGGCGTTGAGCAGCATCGCGATCGTGCCTTCGTCGGTGGTCTGATCGAGCACGTCCCCGTCCAGCGAGGCGAGCGCCGGATGGTCGAGCCTGCCGGGCGCAACGGTTCCCATCGGAAGGTTCGCGTCCTCCACGATGGCGGAGACGACGGACCGGCGGTCGTTCTCCAGGACATGCAGGTCGCGGTGCATCTCCAGGCAGCCGCACATGGCGTTGAGCTTTTCCGGCTTGCGCCGCTTGACCCGGAAGATCTTCCAGATGGCCTCGGCCGTCACGCCGAGAATCACGTATCCGACGTCCGTCGGGATAATCCCGATTCCGCCGGCGAGCAGCGTATCGTATACGCGCTTGGCGTCTGACTCATAATCACGAAAGGACATGGACTTACGGCTGTTTCTTCCAGTACTGTCTCATTATATCCGCCACCCAGGCCGGTTCGAACACCTCGCCTCGCGGGGCGAACGCGGTCATGTAGGGCTTGATGTCGATAACCGGCGTACCGTCGATTGCATCCAGCCCGCGAACCCGGACGGCGGTGCCCTCCACGCCGAGCACCCGGCAGACCGTCGAGCCGATCAGGTTGGGGCGGTAATGCCCGCGCTGGGCGAAGATTCCGGTCAGCGGCAGGTCCGGATCGTTGCGCGGATGGCGCGCGCCGGCGACGATCGTTTCGGGGTCGGTGACATGGAACCGGAACAGGACAACGGCGTGGGAGAAGCCGTCGAGTCCGAGGATCGCGTCGGCGCCGAGCCAGTCGGTGTCGAGTTCGATGGTGGCGGTGACGCCGTCCCAGTCGTCGTTGAACGGCTCCTTGCGGCCGCCGCGCACGAACCCGATGGGTCGGAGCGAAACGGTCGCCGTCACGGCGCGTTCGGCGTCCACTCGCGGACCACCGTCTCGTACTCGGCCCGCGTGCGCTCGGCGGGAGGCTCCTTGGCGGTCCCGATATAGACGAAGCCCGCGACCCGCTCGTTCTCGCCGCAGCCGAGCGCGGCCGCGACGTCGTCGTTATAGGCCGGCCACTCGGTGAGCCATTGCGCGGAATAGCCGATGGCGTGCGCGGCGTTCAGCATGTTCATGCAGACAGCGCCGCTCGAAAGGGTCTGCTCCCACTCCGGGATCTTGTGCTCCGGCGTGACGCGCGACGTCACCGCGACGATGACCGGCGCACGCTGGAAGCGTTCCCGCTCCACCTCGACCAGCTCGTCGAACGCGTCGGGGTTTTCCTTCTTGAACGCCTCGGCGAGAACGTCGCCGAAAGCCACCCGCGCGGCGCCCCTTATGACGACGAAGCGCCAGGGTCCGAGCTTGCCGTGATCCGGCACCCTCATCCCGGTCTTGAGGATGGAGTCCAGCTCGTCCTCGCTCGGGCCGGGATCGCCCAGGTTGCGGGCGGTGACCGAGCGGCGGGTCATGAGGAAGTCGATGATTTCTGTCATGGTCTGCTCCGATGAATCATGCGGACGCGCGCGCCTCCGCGCGCTCCCGTTCGAGGGCGCGAAGCGCTCCCCGCTGGATCTTGCCCGTGGCCGTGAGCGGCAGGGCGTCGACGAACTCAACGGCGCGCGGATACTTGAAGGCCGAGATCTGCGATTTCACGTAGTCCTGCAGCTCGCCGGCGATCTCCCCGTTCCCTTCCGCGCCGTCGGCGAGCGCGACGAAAGCCTTGACGATGGCGCCCCGGTCGGGGTCCGGCGAGCCCACCACGGCGCATTCCCGCACCATCGGGTGCTCCAGCAGCACCGCCTCGACCTCCAGCCCGGAGACGTTGTACCCGCCGGTCAGGATCATGTCGTCGGTTCGCGCCTCGTAATGGATGTAGCCGTCCTCGTCCACCCTGCAGAGATCGCCCGACAGGTTCCAGCCGTCGCGGATGTACCTGGCCTGCCGCTCCTCGTCGTCGAGATAGCGGCAGCCGTTGGGTCCCTTGACGATCATCTGCCCGATCTCGCCCGGACGCGTATCCTCGAAGGAATCGTTCACCACCCGCACCTCGAACCCCGGAATCTGCTTTCCGATGGCGCCGGGCTTGATGTCGTCCCCGGCGGCCGAGATGAAGATGTGCAGCAACTCGGAAATTCCGAGCCCGTTGATCATCGAGACGCCGGTGATTTCCTTCCAGCGGTTGAACACCGCGGGCGCGAGCGGCTCTCCGCCGCCCACGCAGACGCGGAGGCTGGAGAGGTCGTAGTCCGCCGCGTGCTCGAGCATCAGCTTGTAGCCCGATGGCGTCGAGAAGCAAACCGTGGCCCGGGTCTTCTCGATCGTTTCCAAAAGCAGCTTCGGAGTCGCGCGCTCCAGAAGCACGGTCGAGGCGCCGAAACGCGGCGCGTCGACCAAAAAGGCGCACAACCCGTATAGAAACGCGATTTGCGGGCTGCCGCAGACGATGTCGCCGGGGCGAATGTCGACGAGATGGCCGATGAAGCAGTCGGCGGCCGCGAGCAGGTCGCGGTGGAAGTGGATCGTGCCCTTGGGCGTGCCGGTGGAGCCCGAGGTAAAGCCGACGATCGCGACATCTTCCGCCGAGGTGTCGACATTCGCGAATGTCGACTCCGCGCCCGCCGCGCGCGCTTCGAGCCCGTCCGGGTCGTCGTTTCCGAAATAAAGTATCTGCCTCAGGTCGGCACAGTCGGGCGTGGCCGCCTCGATGTCGTCGGCAAGCGCCCGATGGGAAACGATGTACTGGATGCGCGCCCGGTTGGCGATGTACTCGATCTCGCGGGCGCGCAGCGTAGGCATCGTGGTGACCGCCACCCCGCCCGCCTTGAGGACCGCGTACCACGCGGCGGCCAGCAGCGGATGATTGCCCGAGCGCAGCATCACGCGATTGCCCGGGACGAGACCGAGCTCGTCCACCAGCAGGTTGGCGATACGGTTGGACTCGGCCAACATGCCGCCATACGTCCAGACGCGTTCGCCGAAGCAAAACATCGGCTTGTCGGCGTAACCGGCTTCCGCCTGCCGATCGAGCAGCTCGACCGCCGCGTTGAAACGGGGCGGGTAGGCCGCGAGCTCGGGCAGGACCGAATAGTCCATCTCCGGCCACAGCGCGCGCGGCGGCAGGTTGTCGGCGATGAAGCTGTCGGTATGCGCGGAGGGTTCGGTCATCGGCGGAAGGTAGTCGGGCGGTCGGGCCAAGCCAAGGGCCGGGCGTGCTTCCAAACGGAGCTCTCGTTACGGCGCGGTTTGGAGTGCCAGGAATTCCGCCGGCGTCAGGATCGGGATTTCGTGAAACGGGGGCATCGCCAGGAGGTCCCGGTCGCCGGTGACAAGGCAATTCGCCTCTCCCAGCAGCGCGGCTTCGAGCAGCTTGTCGTCGTCCGGATCGCGGCATCCGAGCTTCGCCCCGGTTATCGACACCCATTCCGAGACCGATTCCAGTTGGGCCAGGTATAGGGCGCGGCCCGTCCGGCTCGCGTAGCGATCGAATTTCGAGCGGAAAAAGCGGGTTCGCAGTTCCTCGAAGGTTTCGTCGGAGAACAGCAGGACGCCTTTCTCGGCCCGCACCGCGTTCACCGCCGCGCGCGGCGGCCGTTGCGGGCGGAGCGCCGCGCTAATCAGGACGTTGGTGTCCAGAACGACCCGATCAGCTCTCATCCGCCAGAAGCGCTTCGAGCCCGGTTTCCGTCAGCCCGCTTCCGGCGGCGTCCTCGCCCAGCGCGTCCATCGTCGCCGTCAGGCGTTCCCATGCGGCGCCGCGAAGCCGCTCATAGTGCTGGATCGACATCATCACGCCGACCGGTCTGCCCATCTTGGTCACGCGCACGGGCGTGCTCTGCGCGGCGTCGAGCAATTGACCGAAGCGGTTCTTGGCGTCTCTGGCGGCGATTTCCTTCATAAACCTAAAATAGCTAATTTAGCTCTCTACGCAAGGTGAAACGTCACGGTTCCGACCCTCCCCTCGCGCCGCCCGCCGCCCCGGTTTGGCCTTGCCCCGCCCCGGTGCTAGGGTCCGGCGCCCGCCGAGGAGAGGCCCCGCCATGAACCCCTTCGTCCGTCTCGAACTGATCCGCGAGTCGCTGATCGCCGTCGTCAACGAGATGCGGGCGAACATCATCCATTCGTCCTACGCGCCGATCATCTACGAGGGGCACGACTTCTCCTGCGCGCTGATGTCGGCGGACGGGCGGCAGATCGCCCAGGGGCTGGCCGATCATCCGCTTCACATCTTCGCCGTCCCCTATTCGACTCAGCGGGTCGTCGAGGCCTTCGCGGACGACATCCGCGAGGGCGACCTGTTCCTCCACAACGACCCCTATACCGGCGGCACGCATCTGAACGACGTGCTGCTGCTGCACCCGGTGTTCTTCGAGGGCGAGCTCGCGATGTTCGCGGCGATCCGTTGCCACTGGAACGACGTGGGCGGCATGACGCCGGGCAGCCTGTCGGGCCGGGTGAACGAGATCTACCAGGAGGGGATGCGGATCGCGCCCACCCGGATCTGCTCGCAAGGCACGATGAACGATGCCTTCCTCCGGCTCCTGTTCGACAACATGCGGGGGCATGCCGAACGGCTCGGCGACTTCAACGCGATGCTGGGCACGGGGCGCAAGGCGGCGGAGCATATCGGCCGGCTGTTCGAACGCTTCGGCGGCAGGGGGCTGCTGGAGGGTATCGACGAGCTGATGCGCCGGTCGGAGGGGCTGCTGCGCGCGCGGATCGCCGAGTGTCCCGACGGCGAGTATTTCGCCGACGGCTATATCGAGAGCGACGGCACGAATCCGGAACCGCTGGTCGTCCGCCTCAAGCTCACCGTGGCGGGCGACACGATCGTCGCCGACTTCACCGGCACCTCGGCGCAGACCAACGGTCCTACCAATTGCGGCCCGGCGATGGCGCTCAACGGGGTCGGCACCATCGTCAAGGCTTTCCTCGACCCGGAAACGCCGATCAACCACGGCTCCTTCAACCCGATTACCGTGATCGCGCCCGAGCGCAGCATCATCAACGCCCGCGAGACCTCGCCCTGCGGCGGCATGGCGGAGGTCAAGTTCCTTATCGACGCGGTGGTCGCGTCCGCGATGAGCCAGGTGGTCCCCGAGATGAGCGTCGGCGACCTCAAGGGCGGCGCGAACCACATCCACATCGCCGGCCCCACGCCCGCGGGGGACGGCACGTTCATCCATTACGAGTGGCCCGCGGGCGGAACCGGCGCGTCGACGGGGGTGGACGGCAACAACGCCTGCCGCAGCTACAACGAGGGCGATTTCAACTCGATCCAGTCGGTCGAGACCGTCGAGGGCGCGTTCCCGCTCAGGGTCGAGCGCTGCGAGCTGCGCCAGGGTTGCTGCGGCGACGGGGCGTTTCGCGGCGGGTTCGGGCTGCGCCGCGATATCCGCGTGCTCGGCGAGGGCGCGATGCTCTCCGTCCTGTCGGAGAAGAACGTCATTCCCCCTTACGGGGTCGAGGGGGGCAGGGCGGGGGCATCCAACCGGTTCTTCGTCATTCGCGACGGCGAGACGGTGGAGCCGTCCGATATGCCGGGCAAGGTGTCGGGCTTCCGGCTCCAGGCGGGCGACGTCGTCCGCGAAGAGACCGCCGGCGGCGGCGGTCACGGCGATCCGCTATCGCGGGATCCCGAACGCGTGCGGGCCGACGTGGTCGAGGACTACCTGACCGCTCTTCAGGCCGAACGGCGCTACGGCGTGAGGCTGGGCCCCGACCTTTCCGTCGACGAAGCGGCCACGGAGGTGAAGCGGGAAGCGCTGCGCGGGGCGCGGAGTCCGGTGCCGATCGAGGCGGCCAACGAGGAGATGTTCGACGGAACGCGGCGGCGGATCGTCGTGCCGGCCGTCATCGCCGGGAAGGCCGGCATCGCCGACGGCGCGCTGGTGGAGATTTCGACCGGCCGCGGCGCGCCGCTCAGGGCCTGGGCGCAACTCGCGGACGAAGGAACGGCCCTGCTCGCCGGCGCATCAAGCCTCGCCATCGTCCGTGCCTCGCCCGGCGATACGGTCGAGATCGCGCCCGCCCGGTCGGTTCCCGAGTTGTAGGCGGACGTGGGGACCGCCGCGGCGCCGGCCGAAACGGATCCGCCCTAATGTTTCACGTGAAACAAAGGTCAGCATCCTTGACCTATGTTTCACGTGAAACATTGGTCCGATATGGGACTATTTTTCGCGTCCCCGGGGGACGCGGCGGGTTCCCCGTGTGCGCCGTCCGGGAGGTACGGAGCCGGCGGATCTCTCCGCCGCGCCAGCGCGTTGTCGGGGATTGCTGCGGGATCGGTTCGGAAAACCGGCGTGGCCGCCCCAACGGCGGGGCCAGGTCGTCGGGATGTCAACTATGGTTAACACCTTGTGCGCCCTTGTCACCGCCGTCACCCCGGACTTGGCTGGAACAACATCTGGCCGGCCACGGTGCGCCCCGGTTGCCGTGCGGCTCCGGTATCCCCCTCACCCTAACCCTCTCCCCGCGGGGGAGAGGGGACGCGCTCGCCGAACCCGCTCTGCCTTCCCCCCTCCCGCTTGCGGGAGGGGTTGGGGGAGGGTGGATGGAACTAAAAATATCTCAAAAAGATAAAATACATTGATTTTTTTGACTTTTATTTACTAAATTGAGTACTATACCGCTAATTAGGCCGAGAAACCACCTTGCCCGACCTCGATCGTCCCGACTCTGGAAGCGCGAAAGACGAACTGCGCTTCGTCGTTTGCGGGTCCCCCGGCGAGGGCAGGTCGGCGTTGCTCCGGCGGCTGCCGTGGGATGCGGGGACCATATGGAGCGACCGGCGGAAGGCCGTCGCCGACGATGTGCGGAACCTGCTCGCGGCGGCATCGCGGGCCGATCTGGCCGTCGTGCTCGTCGATGCGGGGAAGGGGGTCGAAACCCGAACCCGGTTCGACAGCTACGTCGCGCGGCTGATGGGGGTTGGGTGGGCGATCCTCGTGGTTGACGGGATGGATTCGGTCGGCCGCGACGAAGGCGCGTTCTCCGCCGTCGCCGCGGAATTCCGGGCGTTCGCGGACGCGGTGGGTTTCGAGAGCGTGAGCGCGGTTCCGGTTGGCGCGCCGACCGGGGAGAACGTCGACACGCCCGGCGGCAACATGCCCTGGTACGGCGGCCCGACGCTGATGGAAATGCTGGAAACGGTCGGCATCGACCGCGGCGATGGGGCGGCCGGGGAAGACCGGGCCCCCGAAGCAGCGGACCAGTTCGCCGTCGACCTCGTCTGGACGGGTACGCGGCCGATGCTGCCGGAGCGGCGCTATGCGATCCGTCTCGCCGACGCCTCCGCGATCGCGCAGATCACCGATCTCGCGCACCGGATCGACGTCGACACGCTGGGGCGCATGGCCGCCAAGACGCTCGGGTCCAACGAGATCGGCTACTGCAAGCTGTCGCTCGGCCGGCCGGTCGCGCTCGATGCCGGGGCCGGCGGTCGCCGGCGGGACGCCTTCGAGCTGATCGACCGCTTCGACGGCACGATTGTCGGCGCGGGCGCGATCCGCTTTGCGCTCCGCCGCGCGAGCAACGTCGTCTGGCAGGACATCGGGGTCGACAAGGCGGCGCGGGCGCGCGCGATCGGGCAGCGGCCCTGCATCCTCTGGCTGACCGGGCTGCCGGCGGCGGGCAAATCCACCATTGCCGACCGCGTGGAACAGAAACTCCAGGCGTCGGGCAGACACACCTACCTTCTCGACGGCGACAACGTCCGCCACGGGCTCAGCCGGGATCTGGGCTTCACCGACCGGGACCGGGTCGAGAACATCCGCCGGGTGGCCGAGGTCGCGAAGCCGATGGTCGACGCCGGGCTGATCGTCATCGTTTCCTTCATCTCGCCGTTCCGGTCGGAACGCCGGATGGCGCGCGAGCTGATGGAACAGGGAGAGTTCCTGGAGATCTTCGTCGACGCGCCGCTCGAGGTCTGCGAAGCCCGCGATCCCAAGGGCCTCTACGCCAAGGCCCGCAGGGGCGATCTCGCGAACTTCACCGGGATCGACTCCCCGTACGAACCGCCGGAGAACCCCGATTTGCGCATCGACACCACCAGGCTGTCGCCCGACGAGGCGGCGGCGGAGGTGGTAGGGCTGTTGCAGGCGTCTGCGTCCGGCCCCTGAGCGACGGATTCCCGCGCCCCGCGCGTGATTAGGGCATAGCGGAGGACCGTCGCCGTGAAGAACATTGCCGCCTATATCGCGCTCAACCGTTTCGGCCTCGGCGTCGCTCCCGGCGAGGCAGACGCTGTCGAGGCGGATCCGAGGGGATGGATCCGCGACCAGATCGTGCCCCGGCAGGAGGTTCCGGTCGGCCTCTCATCCTTCCCCAGCGCGGCCTCCATCATGAAGGAAATCCACGAGGCGCGGCTGGAAAGCCCGGAGGCGCTCAACGAGACCGCGAGCCGCCACTACCGGGAGAGTTTCGGGCCCGAAACCGCCGCCCGCGCACGACACGCGGTCGGGACGGACACACCATTCGCGGAGCGCATGGTGCTGTTCTGGTCCAACCATTTCACCGTTTCGCGCAGCAAGGCGATCGTCGGCCCGGCCCTTCCGGCCTACGAGCGCGAAGCCATCCGCCCGCACGTGTTCGGCCGGTTCAAGGACATGCTGCTCGCCGTCGCCGGGCATGTCTGCATGCTGTCCTATCTCGACAACAACATGTCGTTCGGCCCCAACTCCCGAGTCGGCAGGCGCAGCGGCCGCGGCATCAACGAGAACCTTGCCCGCGAAATCCTCGAGCTGCACACGCTGGGCGTGAACGGCGGCTATACGCAGGCCGACGTCACCGAATTCGCGAAAGCGCTGACCGGCTGGACCCACGGCGGGATGGTGGGCCCGGGGAAGTCCCGGCCCGTTTCCGGCGGGTTCGTCTTTCGGCGCTGGATGCACGAGCCCGGACCGAAGACGGTGCTCGGCAAGGTCTATCCGGAAGGCGGGATCGACGAGGCGAGGTCCATCATGCGCGACCTGGCGTCTCACCCTTCGACCGCGCGCTTCGTCGCGACCAAGCTGGTGCGGCATTTCGTGGCCGACGACCCGCCCGAGCCCGAGGTGGCGCGCATCGCCCATGTCTTTCTGGAGAGCGGCGGCGATCTGGCCGAAGTATCGCGCGCACTGGTCGATCTCGACGTGGTCTGGCGGCACCCGATTCCCAAGGTCAAGACGCCGTACGAGCTCGTCATCTCGGCGCTGCGCGCGCTCGGTATCGGTGAGGTGACGGCACAATCGCTCGGTGTGCCGCTCCAGACGATGGGCCAGCTCCCGTTCAACGCGCCTTCGCCGCAGGGCTGGCCGGACGAGGCGGACCGCTGGATCGCCCCCGAGGCGCTCTTGAGGCGAATCGAGTGGCTCCGCGCGATCGCGGTCAGGGCGGGAACGTCCGAACCGCCCGGCGCGCTGCTCGAACGGACGCTGGGTCCCGTCGCCTCGGCGGAGACCCGGCGCATGGTCGATCTCGCCCCGTCGGGCGATGCCGGCGTGGCGCTGGTACTCGCTTCGGCCGAATTCCAGAGGAGGTGACAATGCTGGACCGCCGTCTGTTTCTGAAATTGTCGGGCGCAATGGGGCTTGCCGCCGTCGGCTCGCGCATGGCTTTCGCTTCGGCGCCCACCGAGAAAAGGCTTGTCGTGGTGGTCCTGCGGGGCGGGCTCGACGGCCTCCACGCCGTGCCACCCTATGCCGACCCCGAATACGCGCGACTCCGGCCCAACCTCGGGCTCGCGCCGCCGGGGACCGACGACGGGGCGCTCGATCTCGATGGCAATTTCGGTCTGCACCCTGCGCTCGCGCCGCTCCACCGGCTTTATCGGGAAGGCGGGATGCTCGTCGTTCCAGCGGCGACGACGCGCTATCGTAACCGCTCTCATTTCGACGGGCAGAACCTGTTGGAGAACGGCAGCGGCATCCCGTTCGGGGCGAAGGACGGCTGGCTCAACCGCGCCATCGCGGGCCTCGACCGGAGCGACCGCCGCCTCGGCCTGGCGCTCGGACCTTCGGTGCCGCTCCTGCTGCAAGGGCCGGCGCGGGTCGCCACATGGGCCGACAGCCCGCTGCCCAGGGCCGACGAGGATTTTCTCCGGCGTCTCGCCCATGCCTATCGCGGCGATCCTCTTTTCTCCCGGGTGTTGGCGGATGCCGGGGGCAGCATAGCCCCGTCCATGGGCGGGGAGGCCGAACGGGGCAGGGAACTGGAGATGGCGGGGAGCGCGGCAGGACAATTGCTGGCGCAGGAAGGCGGCCCGCGCGTCGCGGTGATCGAGTCTCAGGGCTGGGATACCCATTTCGGACAGGATTGGCGGCTCGCGCGCCTGTTCGGGCAACTGTCGGCCGGCATCTTCGCCCTCAGGAACGGGCTGGGCGCCCATTGGCCCAACACCGTCATCATGGTCGTCTCCGAGTTCGGGCGCACCGCGGCCGAGAACGGCAGCAAGGGCACGGATCACGGCGTGGGCGGCCTCGCGGTGCTGCTGGGCGGCGCGGTGAACGGCGGCAGGGTCGGCGGCGACTGGCCTGGGCTGAGCAGCACGGCGCTCTACGAAGGGCGCGACATCCGACCCACCACGGCTTACGAGAGCCTTTTCAAGGCGGCGCTGATCGGCCACCTTGGCGTTTCGGAGGCCGTCGTCGAAGACGAGGTCTTCCCCGACAGCCGCGCTATCGCGCCCGCGGAGAACCTCTTTCTTACCGCTTGAGCATCCGATGGAGAAACCATGAACAAGCGCATCCTGGCGGCCACATTGGGCGCGGCCGTCCTCGCATTTCCGGTCGCCGATGCCGGTGCCGCCGAATACCGGATCGACCCGGCGCACAGCGTCGTCCAGTTCAAGATCTCCCATCTCGGCTATTCCTGGATGATCGGCGTCTTCGACAGAATTTCCGGGAGCTTCGTCTACGATCCCGCGGCGGGACCCGGCGGGCAGAAGGTCGCGGTCGAGATCGAGACGGCCAGCATCGACACCGGCCACGCAGAGCGCGACAAGCATCTGCGTTCGCCCGGCTTCCTGAACGTGAAGAAATTTCCCAGGGCAAGCTTCGTCAGCACCGGTTATGAGGGCGGCGCCGGGGGCGGCACGATGAAAGGAAACCTGACCCTGATGGGCGTCACCAAGCCGATCGTCATCGCGGTGAAAAAAGTGGGCGAGGGGGACGATCCCTGGGGCGGCTACCGCGCCGGCTTCGAAGGCACGGTGAGGATCGACCGGAGAGACTTCAACGCCGGCCGCATGCTGGGACCGGCCTCCGAGTCGATGGATTTTTTCCTGTCGCTCGAAGGGATACGCCAGTAACGGCGGCGCGGGCCCGGCCATGTGGAGGAACGGCAGGGGCCATTACGGCCTCGTTTCGATAATCCTCCACTGGACGATCGCGCTTGCCATGTTGGGACTGGTCGCGCTGGGCGCCTGGATGGTGGGACTCACCTATTACGATTCCTGGTACAACCGGTCTCTCGCTCTTCACAAGGCGTTCGGGATCGTCGTCCTGGTTCTGGCGGCGGCCAAGCTCGGCTGGCGGCTCGCCGACCGACGCCCCGCCTTCGACCCCGGGGTAAGACCGTACGAGCGCGCCGGGGCCACGGCGATGCACTGGCTTCTCAACATCCTGATCGTTCTTCTGCCGGTCACCGGCTACCTGATTTCCACTTCGGAGGGTGCCGGCATCGATGTCCTCGGGGTCTTCTCGGTGCCCGCTTTGTTCGAGGTATCGGAGGGTGCCCGCGACCTCGCCATCGAAATCCACTTCTACATGGCCTACGGCATCCTCGGGCTCGCCGCCGTTCACGCCGGCGCGGCGCTCAAGCATCATCTGATCGACCGGGGATCGACCTTGCGCCGCATGCTGGTTCCCCGCTCTCCCTCGCGCCGGGTCGACTAATCCGCGAAATTGAGTAGCCTGCGGCGCGCGCCTTCGAAGAGAGTAGCCAGAACAACCGGACATGACCGACTCGCCGACCGGATACCGCATCGGGGTGGATGTGGGGGGAACCTTCACGGACATCCTGTGCCTCGATACGAAGTCCCAGCAACTGCTCTCAGCCAAGGTGCCCTCCCTGCCCGGGCGTCAGTGGTGCGGCGTGCTGAACGCGCTCGGCGAGCTCGGCATCGATACCGGCGCGATCGAGGTCTTCGTGCACGGCACCACCATCGCCACCAATACCCTGCTCGAACGCAAGGGCGCGAAAACGGCGCTGGTGACCACGGAAGGATTCCGCGACACCATCGAGATCGGCCGCACGCGGCGACTGATCGGCGGGCTGTTCGACATCAAGTTCCAGCGTCCCAAGCCGCTGGTGCCGCGAGACCGGCGGCTCGAGGTCGGCGAAAGGGTGGCGGCGGATGGCACGGTCCTCGCCGATCTCGACACGGCGGCTCTCGCCCGGCTTGCCGGGCGGATCCGGGAGAACGGGTGCGAGGCGGCGGCCGTCTGTTTCATCAACGCCTTCGTCAACGACGCGAACGAACGCAAGGCCGCGGATATCCTGTCCGACGAGCTCGACGGCATTCCGGTTTCGCAATCGGCCGCCGTGGTGCGGGAGAAGGGTGAGTTCGAGCGGTTCTCGACCTGCGTGCTCAACGCCTACCTCACGCCGGTCATCGTCGATTACCTCGACACCCTCATGTCCGAGCTCGAAGGGCAGGGGATCGCCGCGCCGGTCAGCATCATGGGCTCCAACGGCGGCGTAATGACGCTCGCCAAGGCGGCCGAGTTCGCCGCCGGCACATTTCTCTCCGGCCCGGTCGGCGGCGCCGGGGGCGCGGTCAGGATCTGCGAGATGGCCGGGGTCTCGGGCTGTATCACCTTCGACATGGGCGGCACCTCGACCGACGTTGCGCTGATCCATGAGCTCACGCCCAGGATCAGCCACGCCAACCAGATCGACGCCTACCCGCTCCAGGTTCCTCAGCTCGACATCCACACCATCGGCGCCGGAGGCGGCTCGATCGCCTGGATCCGAGAGGACGGCACGCTCGAGGTCGGTCCGCAAAGCGCCGGCGCGCTTCCCGGTCCCGCCTGTTACGGACGGGGCGGAACCGAACCGACGATCTCGGATGCCAATCTGCTGCTGGGACGCTTGCCCGACGACCGCGCGCTGTCGGGCGACCTGCGCCTTTCGAAGCCTCTCGCGGAACGGGCGTTCGGGACGCTTGCCGAAACCGTCGGCGCCGACGATGCCGTCGGGCTGGCGGATGGCGTGCTCAGGATCGCGGTCGCCAAGATGGCGGGCGCGGTGCGCGAGGTCTCGGTCCATCGCGGTTTCGACCCGCGCGACTTCCCGCTGCTCGGTTTCGGCGGGGCGGGTCCGATGCATGTCTTTCTGGTCGCCGAGGAGCTCGCGATTCCCCGCGTCCTGATCCCGCGCTATCCCGGGCATCTGTCGGCTTTGGGGCAGCTCCTCGCCGATCTCAGGCGCGATTTCGTCCGGGTCTGGGGCGGGCGGCTCGGCGCACTCGACATCGAGGCTTTCCGGGCGCAGGCGGAGGAAATGCGACGCAACGCCGGGGCGCTGCTGATCGACGACGGGTTCGACCCCGACCGTCACGCGCACGATTTCAGCGTCGACATGCGCTACGTGGGCCAGTCCTACACGCTGGCGGTGCCGTGCGATCCGGATATCGTGGAACTGGCGGAGTTGCGGGCGGCGTTCGGCGCGCGCCACGAACAGACCTTCGGCCACGACGACGCGGCGTCCGACGCCGAGATCGTCAACATCCGCCTGGTGTCGCGCGGACTCGCCGAAAAGCCCGCGCTCTCGTTCGCCCCGGAGCGCGGCGGCGATGCCCTGATCGAGCGGCGACCGGTCTGGTTCGACGACGCGTGGGTCGACTGTCCGGTCTACGACCGCGCCGCGATGCGGGCGGGATACGTTCTGAACGGGCCGGCGATCGTCGAGGAGGCCGGCGGCACGTCGGTCGTCCCGCCGCGATGGCGAGTCGAAGTCCACGAATCGGGGTCGCTCGATTGCATGTTGTCGGCGGAAGGCTGAGCCGGGCATTATGCGCCGCCGACGCGGAACCCCTGCATGACCGAGGACGAAGAGATGGCGGATACGCTGGTCGAGACGGCGCCCGGGACAGAGACCGGCCATCCCGACGGAATGGACAAGGCGGCGTATTTCGAGATCGCCGACCAGACGCTCCCGGGCGGCGGGTTCGGCGGCTACAAGCTGCCCGAGGAAGTCCGCTTCGTGATCGCCAAGGGGGAGGGGCCCAGGCTCCAGGACACCGACGGCAATTGGTATATCGACTATGTCGGCGGCGCCGGCGCGCTGATTCTCGGCCATGCGCCGCCCACGGTGGTCGCCGCCGCGCAGGAGCAGGTGGCGCGGGGGCTGCACCAGTTCGGCGCGCCCAACGCGCCCGTGCTGCAATTCGCCGAGCGACTGGTCGACGTCATCCCGTGCGCGGAGAAGGTGATCTTCGCCACCACCGGGTCCGAGGCCACGGCCTACGCGCTCAGGCTTGCCCGCGCTCACACCGGGCGCGACAAGATCCTGAAATTCGAAGGCGCCTTTCACGGCAACCACGACTATTCGAATTTCAGCGTGATCCCCAACGCGCTGTCCAACTACCCGCAGGGCCGGCCCGATTCGGCGGGCATACCGCGGCCGCTGCACGATTGCGTCCTGGTGGCGCCCTATAACGACCTGGAGGCCGTGGAGCGCATCGTCGCCGAGCATCGCGACGACCTGGCATGCATCATCGTCGAGCCGGTGCAGCGGGTGATCTTCCCGCGCGACGAGTTCCTTCCCGGGCTCAGGAAGATCTGCGACGACAACGACGTGCTGCTGGTGTTCGACGAGTCGGTGACGGGCTTCCGGCTCGCCCTCGGCGGCGCGCAGGAGTTCTACGGTATCGAGCCCGACCTCGCCGCCTACGCCAAGATCATCGGCGGCGGCGTGGCCCTGTCGGCGGTCGCGGGCCCGGCGGAGATCGTCGACCGGGCCGATCCCGGGCTCGAGACCACCCCGGAGTACGCCCACGTCAAGGGAACGATGCACGGCAGTCCGATCGGCTCGGCGAGCGGGATGGCGACGCTCGACATGCTGTCGGAACCCGGATTCTATACCCGCCTGCACGCCGAGGCGGAGGCGTTTAACGCCGATTGCCAGGCCGTGCTCGACCGCCATCGCCTGCCGGCCATCGTCACCGGCAAGGCCTCGCTCTGGCAGTTCCTGTTCGCCGACAGGCACCCGGTGAGCCACGCCGACGTGATGAACTCGGACCGGGGGGCGAGCCGCGCGCTCGACCTCGCGCTCCTCAAGAACGGGATCTACGTATTGCCCAACGTGCGCCGCTTCGTCTCCGCCGCGCACGGGCAGGACGATTTCGAGGAAACGCTGAAGGCGCTCGATGCCGCCTGCCGCGCCGTCTCGTGACGGGGCTTTCCATCAAGGGAAGCGCGGTCCTCTTTTCGGAGATGACGCCGGCGCCGGGCGACGAGGACCGCTTCAACGACTGGTACGACAACCACCACACGCCGAACCACGTCACCGGCGTGCCGGGATTCCTGAGCGCCCACCGCTACGCCGCGCCGGAAGGGCCGGGCTATCTGGCCGTGTACGACCTCGACGGCGCCGAAACGCTTGAGAGCCCGGAATACCGCGCGCGCAAGTACACCCCGGACGACCGTACCAGGGCGATGCTGTCCTCGGTTTCCGGCTTCACCCGTTATGTCGGGCGCGAGATCGACTTCGCGCTCCGCGAGGACGCCGATCTCGGGGCGCTCGACAGCCCCTTCATCCTCGCCGTGTTCTTCGCCGTCCCCGACGAGGCCCGGCCCGAGTTCGAGGACTGGTACCGGACCGAGCATATGGGAATGCTGCTGGCCTGCCCGAACTGGCGGCTGGCCCGGATGATGACCGTCGTGGCGCGCGACCCGGAGCCTTTTACCCACATGATGCTGCACTACGTGCGTCGCAGGGACATCCTCGATGCTCCGGAGGTGGCGAAGGCGCGCGATACCGAATGGCGCAACCGGCTTGCCGCTGAGGATTGGTGGAACCCCCGCTTCGTGACCTACCGCAAGCGCGGCCGGCGCTTCCTGAAGACCGATTCGTTCCCGGATGGAGGAAAAAGATGAGCAAAGCCTATGACGACGGGCTCGAGATCCGCCGCAACGTGCTGGGCGCCCAGTGGGTCGACCCGCAGCTGGAGAAGGCGAAGACCGACGATTTCGTCAACACGATCCAGCAACACGTCACCGAGCATTGCTGGGGCCTGGTCTGGACCCGCGACGGGCTGGACCACAAGACGCGCTCGATGCTGACGCTGGCGATCCTGACGACGCTCGGCAAGATGACCGAGCTCAAGGGTCACGTCCGGGGCGCGATCCAAAACGGCTGCACCGTCGAGGAGATCCGCGAAGTGCTGCTGCATGCGACCGTCTATGCCGGCGTGCCCGCGGGCGTCGACGCGTTCCGCAACGCCAAGGAAGCCCTGGACGCGCTGGAGAAATAGGGGGCGACCCCTCGATACGGCGCTGGCGCGCCTACTCGGGATGAGGGGGTCTTTTGGACCGGCCAACCCCGCCCCTCACCCTGAGCAGCCGGCCGCAGCCTTCGATCCTGTCGTTTATCCCGAGCGTCCTCAGCGAGGCCCAGAGCGTCGCCGTGTTGCTGGTGACCACCGGCTTGTCGAGCTTCTCTTCCAGGGGCTCGATGGCATCGACGGTGTTGAAGTCGGTGCAGCAGATCAACAGCGCCTCTGCTTCCGGCCGGTCGACCGCCAGCGCGTGATCGAACACCGCCTTCGGGGCGACGCGCGAGATCTGCTGGATTTTCTCCAGACTTGCATTGAGCCCGAGACCGGACGCGGCGACGACCTCGATGCCGTGGTCTTCGAGGTAGTGCGCCTCGTGTGCGTTGGTCTCTTCGGTGTAGGGCGTCGCCATCGCGATCCGCGTCGCGCCGAGCGCGTTCAACGCGGCCAGGATCGCGCCCGCGGTGGAGATGCCCTCGACGCCCGAGGATTCCCGCATCCGGCCGAGGAGACGGTCGGCCGGACACGCCATCGATCCGGACGTGCAACCGTAGGCGACGAGGTCGACGGCGCACGTCGCGAGATCGCCGCAGGCCCGGTCGATGTCCTGCATCATTTCCGTGAAATCGTCCGTCGCCGGGTCCCGGTGAAGAGGCGACCGCGTGAAGTGAAACGTTACGCCGTCCGGTTTCAGGCGGTTGAACTCGGTTTCGTTGACGGTGTTGCTCGGCGGCACGATCACGCCGATACGAGCGCGCCAGCCGTCGGGCTTCAGATGTTCAAGCGGCAAAGTCGTTTCCCCTCTCGATTCGACGCTGAAACTGCCAAGACGGCGTTGCCGCGACAAGCGCCGCGGATATTGCCGAGGCCTCGGCGCGCCCATAGAGTGCAACGAGCGACACCCGAAGGAGGGGGGCGTGGCCGAAACGGAAACTCTCCGCAACGAGGAGGCGAACTGTCTGCTGGTCTCCTGCCATCCGCTGCGGGACAGCCTTTGCCACCATCTGGTAGCCCGGGTGGAGGCGGGGTTGAAGGTGAACGGCGTGGCCTACGAGCATCTCGACCTCTACCGGCAAGGGTTCGAGGCGCCTTTGTCCGCCGACGAGCGCGGGAGCTATTTCGAGGATTTCGACGACAGCGGGGTCGCGGCGGAAATCGCCCAGCTCAAGCGCGCGGAAACGGTGATCCTGGTGTTCCCCACCTGGTGGTTCGGAATGCCCGCGCTGCTCAAGGGCTGGTTCGACCGGGTGTGGGCGCCCGACGTCGCGTTCGTCCACGTCGCGGCCACCGGCAGCATCTCGCCGATCCTGGACAATCTCAAGCATTGCCTCGCGATCACCACGCTCGCCTCGCCGTGGAAGGTCGACCGGCTGCTGCTCCGTCAACCGATCAAGCGGGTCCTCAAGGGCGGCATCCTCAAGGGCTGCGCGCCGCAGGCGACGCTCGAGATGCTGAGCCTCTACGGCGTTAACCTTCTCGACGAGCGGCGGCTGGAGGCGTTCCGCGGCAGGATCGACGGCGCGGTCGCGAGGATCCGCTGAGCAAGCACGAAGATCGCGTACTGATCGCGGGTGCGGGTCCGGTCGGGAGCGTCGCCGCGCTGGCGCTCGCGCGTGCCGGAATTCCCGTCGTGCTGATCGAGGCGTGCGAGAGCCTTCCCCTGGACCTCCGCGCGTCGACCTTCCACCCGCCGACCCTCGACATGCTGGACGAGCTCGGCGTGGTCGACGCCCTGATCGCGCAGGGGATCGTCTGCCCGATCTGGCAGAACCGGGATACCGAACGCGGCATCGTCGCCGAGTGGGACCTCGGCATCCTCAAGGACGATACCGGCCATCCCTACCGGGTGCAGGCAGAGCAGTACAAGCTCAACGGCATCGTCGTCGATGTCCTGGAGACGATGCCCGAGGCCGATGTCAGGTTCTCGACCAGGGCCGTCGCCGCCCGGCAGAACGCCGACCGGGTGCTCCTCGACGTCGAGGGTCCGGATGGAAGGGAGACGCTCGCGGGCCGCTACCTGATCGCGGCCGATGGCGCGTCGAGCGTCATCCGGATCGGCGCCGGGATCGAGTTTCCCGGGCTGACCTTCCCGGAGCTCTGGCTCTGCACCTCGACGGAATACGATTTCGGCGCGCATTTCGAGAACCTCGCGCCCATCGCCTATGTCGCCGATCCCGAATCGTGGTTCGTGTTCGTCCGCGTGCCGGGCCTCTGGCGGCTCCTGATGCCCACCGAACCCGGCGATACGGCCGAGGAGCTGGTGAGCGAGGAGACCGTGCAGGCGCGGATGCACGCGGTCTGCCCCAAGGACGGCGCTTACGAGACCTATCACCGGACCGCCTACGCCGTGCACCAGCGCGTCGCCGAGACCTACCGGAAGGGGCGGATTTTCTTGGCCGGCGATTCGGCGCATATAAACAACCCGCTCGGCGGGATGGGGATGAACGGCGGTATCCACGACGCGGTCAATCTGTGCGGCAAGATCGTGAGCGTGTGGCGGAACGAGGCCGACGAGGCGCTGTTCGACCTCTACGACGCCCAGCGCCGTCCCATCGCCGTCGAGTACGTCCAGGCGGCGACGCTTCGCAACAAGTCCCTGCTGGAGGAAAAGGACCCGGCGGTTCGGGAGAAGCGGCTCGACGAGCTCGCCCGCCAGGCGGACGACCCCGTCAGGGCCCGCGAGTTCCTGCTGCGCTCCTCGATGATCGCGGCGCTGAGACGGGCGGAGTCGGTTAGCTGAGGCGCTACTCAGCGGCGACCGCCGCTTCCAGGCCCTGATAGTTGCCGTCGTCGAGCGCGCGGACGCCCGGCATCACCTTCTCCGCGAACAGCTCGATGTTTTTCCGGGTGAGATCGGCCGGAAGAGTCGCGAACTGCATCATTGCGACGAAGTTCTGGAACCCGGTCATCCTGTGCGCCTCGGCAATGCGCCTCGACACCGTTTCCGGGCTGCCGCAAAGGAAGGTTCCGACCTCGATGAGCTGCTCGATCGTGGGGCCCTGACCGCCGCGCAGCTGGCGCTTGTGCCTGAGCACGCCCTTGAGCGAGGAGGGGCTGAGATAGCCCGGCGGAAAGTGCATCTCCATCGGCATGTTGAGGAACTTCGAGAAGAAGGTCTCGATATGCGGCCGGGCTTCCTCGATCGCCTGCTCGTCGGTCTCCGCGACATAGGTCGGCGCCGCCCAGCCGATCTGTGTCGACGCCGCCGTGTAGCCGTGCTTCCGCCCGGCCACTTCGCGGTACATGTTGAGGTAGCGCGCGACCGACGCGAACGGGCTGTAGGTCTGGAGATAGACATAACGCCGGTCCGGGTGCGAGGCCCATTCGATGGTCTCGGTCGAGCCCTGCGAGGGGCACCAGATCGGCGGATGCGGCTGCTGGTAGGGGCGCGGCCAGAGGTTCACGTATTCGAAATGGTAGTGCCTGCCTTCGAACGCGAACGGGCCTTCCTCGGTCCAGGCGCGTACGACGAGCTCGTGCGCCTCCTGGTGGCGCGATAGCGATTGCGTCGGGTTGCCGCCCATCGAGTAGTACTCGGCGCCGATGCCGCGCACGAAGCCGGAGATCAGCCTTCCCTCGGTGATGCAGTCGATCATCGCGTGCTCCTCGGCCAGCGTCAGCGGGTGCTCGCGAAGACAGAACGCGTTGCCGAGGATGGCGATCCTGGCTCTTGAGGTACGGCGGGCCAGCGCGGCGGCCATCACGACGGGCGAGGGCATGAGCCCGTAGGCGTTCTGGTGGTGCTCGTTCACGCAGAGCCCGTCGAACCCCGCCTGCTCGCAATATTCGAGCTCGTCGAGATAGCGGTTATAGAGCGCGTGTCCCTTTTCGGGATCGAACAGCCGGTTGGGCAAAACCACCCAGGCGGCTTTGTGCTTGGCCCTCTCCGCCATGTCGAGGTCGCCATAGGGCATCAGGTGAAACGCGAATACTTGCATGGGCGGGTCCTTACGCTATCCCTCGTCACGGTCGGCCTTCGCCGATGGGGTGGACGCCTCCCTCCGACGGCATCGCGATGTGCCAGACTGGCGGTGTCATCAACCCTAGGCGAGGAAGGAGACGTCCATCGGACAGGTTAACACGATCAGGATCGATCTTTCGAAGCGGAGCTTTCGGTTGCACGGGATGAGCGCGGAGGGTTCGATGGTGTTTCGCAAGGCGACGGGGCGGGAGAAGCTGCTGCGGTTTCTCCCCGCACCGCCCGACCGTGGCCGGTCCCCGCCTCAGCGGTCCTCCCAGCGGGGCTCGCGCTTCTCGAGGAAGGCGTCGATCCCTTCCTCCGCGTCGCGGGCGAGCATGTTGCGGGTCATCGCCTCGCTCGCGGTCCTGTAAGCCTCCTCGAAGCCGGCCTCCACCTGCTTGTAGAACGCTTCCTTGCCGATCGCGACGGCGAGCGCCGACTTCTCCGCGATGCTCCGCGCGAGCCCGTGCGTCTCGGCCTCCAGATCCTCCGGCGCGACGACGCGGTTGACGAGGCCGTAGGCCGCCGCCGTCTCCGCGTCGATCGGATCGCCCGTCAGCAGCATCTCCATTATCCGCTTGCGCGGCACGTTGCGGCCGATCGCCACCATCGGGGTCGAGCAGAAGAGGCCGATATCGACGCCAGGGGTGGCGAACTTGGCATCGCGCGAGGCCACCGCGAGGTCGCATGTCGCCACCAGCTGGCAGCCCGCCGCCGTCGCCGTCCCCTGGACCCGGGCGATGACCGGCTTGGGCAGTCGTATCAGGGACAGCATCAGCTTGCCGCTCTGCGCGAACAGGGTTTCGTAGGCTTCCCGGGTCGCGGCGGCGCGAAGCTCCCGCATGTCGTGTCCGGCGCAGAAGGCGGGACCGTTGGCGCCGATCACGAGGACGCGGACCGACGGGTCGGACGCGATCGAGCCTATCTCGGCCTGGAGCGCCGCCATCGTGCCGCTCGAAAGCGCGTTGCGCGACCGCGGCCGGTTCAGAACGAGCGTTGCGATCCCGTCGGCGTCGCTTCGGAGCACCGGAGCGTCGTCGGCCGCCGCATCCGGTGA
This sequence comes from Defluviicoccus sp., assembly GCA_022823775.1. Taxonomy (GTDB): domain Bacteria; phylum Pseudomonadota; class Alphaproteobacteria; order MPNO01; family MPNO01; genus MPNO01. The sequence goes on from JAJEHI010000103.1 coordinate 26,764, forward strand.
AAGGGTCGTTGCCATGGGGTCCGTCCCCGGTGTTGTCGGTCACCGTCCAATCTGGCCCGCGACGGGACGGCGTGCAAGTGCGATGGGGGGTCTTGATCTCCATCCGTCATGGTCGGCCTGCGCCGACGATGACGAAGGGGGGAGGGGATCATAACCCAATACGCCCGGACAAATCGCTGTGAAAAAACAACTTTCCGGCATTGACAGTCGGAAATCTTCTGCAATACTCGCGCGCCGTTCCGCAGCAGCGGACGGGATTTTACGGGCGGGGCAGACAATGCGCACCTATTCGGCGAAACCCGCGGATGTCGAGAGCAAGTGGTACGTGGTCGATGCAGACGGGCTGGTGGTCGGCCGGCTCGCCGCGATCGTGGCGACCATGCTGCGCGGCAAGCACAAGCCGATGTTCACGCCGCACATCGATTGCGGCGACAACATCGTGGTGGTCAACGCCGAAAAGATCCGGCTGACCGGCCGCAAGCGGGAACGGAAGACCTATTACCGCCATACCGGCTATCCCGGCGGCATCAAGAGCACCACGCCGGAGAAGATCCTGGCCGGCGCCCATCCCGAGCGGGTGGTCGAGAAAGCGGTGCAGCGGATGCTTCCCAAGGGCCCGCTGGGCAAGAAGCAGTTCGGCAAGCTCCGGGTCTATGCCGGGCCCGACCATCCGCACGACGCGCAGCAGCCCGAGACGCTCGACATCGCCGCGCTCAACCCGAAGAACGCCAGGAGCAGGTAATGGCAGACCAGGACGCACCGACGCTCGGCGACGTGATGCCGGAGGGGCTGACGGCGGGGGCCGAGCCTCCGCCCGAGACGGCGCCGGTCTACGAGCGGAAGGTCGACGCGCAGGGCCGTTCCTATGCCACCGGCAAACGGAAGAACGCCGTCGCCCGGGTCTGGATCAAGCCCGGGTCGGGGCGGATCGTCGTCAACGGGCGCGAGGGCGAGGCCTATTTCGCGCGGCCGGTGCTCCAGATGCTGCTCACCCAGCCTTTCCTCGTCGCCGACCGCGACAACCAGTACGACGTCTGGTGCACGGTCAAGGGCGGCGGGCTGTCCGGCCAGGCGGGCGCGGTGCGCCACGGGATCTCTCGCGCGCTCACCCACGCCGAGCCGGCGCTCCGCCCGATCCTCAAGCGCGGCGGGTTCCTCACGCGGGACGCCCGCGTGGTCGAACGCAAGAAATACGGCAAGCGCAAGGCGCGACGAAGCTTCCAGTTCTCGAAGCGCTAGAAGCAAAATCGCTTTCCCGCCCTTCGATACGCGGCTCCGCCGCTACTCAGGGGAGGGTATGGTGAGGCGGACAAAGAAAATTCCTCATCCCGAGTAGGCGCGAAGCGCCGTATCAAGGGACGCATCGCCGGAGGTGATGCCATGGCGAGCACAGCCAACGCCGTTCGGACCGCCATTCTCGGCGCGAGCGGCTATACCGGCGCCGAGCTGGTGCGGATCCTGCTGCACCACCCGTCGGTCGAACTACGGACGCTAACCGCCGACCGCCACGCGGGCAAGCCGTTCGACGCGGTGTTCCCGCAATTCGGCGGACGCGGCCTGCCCGACCTGATCCGGATCGAGGACGCCGACTGGGACGCCCACGACCTCGTTTTCTGCTGCCTGCCGCACGGCACCACGCAGGAGGTAATCGCGTCGCTGCCGGAGACCCTGAAGGTGGTCGATCTCTCGGCCGATTTCCGGCTGTCCGACGTTGCAACCTACGCCGAATGGTACGGCCACGAGCACCGCGCGCCGACGCTGCAGGAGGAGGCGGTCTACGGTCTGACCGAACTCGCCCGGGAGCAGGTGAGGGCGGCGAGGCTGGTGGCCAACCCCGGCTGCTACCCGACCTCGGCGATCCTGCCGCTCGCGCCGCTGCTCGACGAGGGCGCGATCGGGACCGAGATCATCGTCGATTCGAAGTCCGGCGTTTCCGGCGCCGGACGGGCGGCGAAGGAGGCGAGCCTGTTCGCCGAGGTCTCCGAGGGCATCCACGCCTACGGCATCGCCGCCCATCGCCACGCGCCCGAGATCGAGCAGGAGCTGAGCAGGGCGGCGGGGGCGCCGATCACGGTCAACTTCACCCCGCATCTGATGCCGATGAACCGGGGGATTCTCTCCACCGTCTACGTCCGCCTCGCGGGCGGTGCGGGGGCGGACGACCTGCGTGCCGTGCTGACGGAGCGCTACGACGCCGAGCCCTTCGTCCGCGTCGTCCCGGCGGGGGCGATCCCCGCGACCCGCCACGTGCGTGGCTCCAACCACTGCCTGATCGGCGTGTTTCCCGATCGGCTGCCGGGTCGCGCGATCCTGGTCTCGGTGCTCGACAACCTGGTCAAGGGTGCGGCGGGACAGGCAGTGCAGAACATGAACCTGGTCTGCGCGCTGCCGGAGACCACGGCGCTCGAACAGGAGCCGCTGTTTCCGTGAGCGCGGTCGAAGGCGCGACCCTGCTGCCCTATCGCGGCACTTGGCCGCGAATCGACCCGACCGCGTTCGTCGCCGAAGGCTGCCGCATCGTCGGCGACGTCGAGATCGGCCCGGAAGCCAATATCTGGTTCAACTGCGCGATCCGGGGCGACGAGCAAGCGGTGCGCATCGGCGCGCGCTCCAACGTCCAGGACGGCACCGTGATCCACGTCCACAGCGCCAAGCAGGGGACCTATATCGGCGCCGACGTCACGATCGGGCACAAGGCGCTGCTCCATGCCTGCACGATCGAGGACGGCGGCTTCGTCGGCATGGGCGCGATCGTGCTCGACGAGGCGGTCGTCGAAGGCGGCGGGATGCTCGCGGCCGGCGCCATGCTGACCCCCGGCAAGCGCCTGCCGTCCGGCGAGCTCTGGGCCGGCAGTCCGGCGCGCCGCGCCCGCGCCCTGACCGACGAAGAGCTCACCGCTTTCTCCGTCACCGTCGAGAACTACCGCGCCCGGGGCCAGGAATATCTCCGGGCGCGCCGGAGATAGTTTCTGGAGCGGGTCTGTATTCGTTGGAACCGCTTGGTCCGTTCTCTTCCGTCATGGTCGGCAAAGGCCGACCGCGACGATGAGAAAGCAAGGGTAAAGGCGCTTCCGTTCCGTATGAAACGGACGTGCCCTGGCGGTCATTTCGACCGGAGCCGCCCGGAGGGCGGCGGAGTGGAGAAATCTTGTCGCCACGGGCTCGAGATTTCTCCGCTCGCTGCGCTCGGTCGAAATGACGTGTAGGGTGTGTCCGGATTGACCGGTGGGGCCGGCTTTGCCCACGATCCCCGGATGGACGATCGTTCGCGGCAAATGGATCTGTTCGGGGATCGGCCGCCGGCAACGCCGGATTCCGCACCGGCATCGAGGCCGGTGCGGCCCTACACCCTGTCTGAAGATGACATCCTCGATCTGTTGCCGGACGCAGGGATGCGGGACGCCGTACTGCTGTGCGGCCTCGTTGTCGAGCGCGGGCTCGGCGACCGCGCACTGCCCGCGCTGGACCGTCTGTGGCGCCGTTTCCGAGGCTTCGGTCGCGATCGTTCCCAGCCCGAACAGGAAGCGGTTGTGGAAACGCTTGCCCGGATTGGCACGGCAGGGGCGGCGGACATGCTCGGGCGCATCGTCACCGCGGCGGATTTGCCGCCGCCGCTGCTGCCGGTCGCGCTGCGGGCGGCGCTGGACGCCGGGCTCGGGCTGCCGCGCAATTTCACGGGTCCTCTCCTGCGCCATGCCGATCCGCTCGTCAGGGAGCTTGCCGCCCGCCTGTCCCGCTTGGGCAGACCCGATATCGCGGCGCTCGAGGAGTCGATCGGCGACACCCATGCGCCGGTGCGGAGAGCGGCGGCAGTGGCGCTGGGGCGGTTGGGCCGCGCGAGCGCGAAGCCCGTTCTCCTCGAAGAGCTCCATCGCGATCCGGCGAGCGAGATCGTGACCGCCCTTTCGGGTATCCCAGACGACGACATACCGGTGTATCTCGGGCGCTGCGCCGAAGCGCATCCCGCGCTTGCCGATGCGGTCGCGGCGGCGCTGGAGGAAATGGAGACGGTGTTGTCCCTGAAAATCGCGCGGCGCATCCGCGTCGGACCGGCCCGGCGGCCGGATTGACCGGAGGGGCCGGTCTCGCTCACCATCCCGGTATGGACGACCGCAGCGGCACCGCCGCCGACACCGTCATCCGGCGCTGTACCGCGCTGATCCCGCAAGACGGCGCGCTCCCCCTGCGGGACTGTGACATCGTCGTCCGCGGCGGCCTGATCGCCGGGATCGTCGCGCCGGGGGACGGCGAGGCCGCCACCGTCATCGAAGGCAAGAACCGACTGGCGGCGCCCGGGCTGGTCAACGCGCACACTCATTCGCCGCTGAACGTTCTGCGCGGGACCGCGGACGGGATGGACCATGTCGGCTTCATGTGGACCAACCAGGCGGATACTGCCGGGAGCGGCGAAGAGGAGATCGCGATCGGCGCGACACTGGGCGCGCTCGACATGCTGCGCTCCGGAATCACGGCCGCGATAGACCACTATCCCGAGCAGAACTGCACGGCGGAGGCGGTCGGGCCGCTGGCGCGCGCCTATGCCGGGATCGGCATGCGGGCGGCGATCGCGCTCCGCGCGTTCGACATGGAATACGACGACATCGACCCCGCGCGGATCGAGGGCGTCGACCTCTCCGTCGCGGACGATCTCGGCGACAACCCGCTGGAACCGCTCGGCGTGGACGAAATCGTTGCGGTCTGCGAGGCGGCGGCCGACGCCTGGCACGGGCATGGCGGGCTGGTGTCGATCATGCCCGGCCCCTCCAACCCGATCCGCTGTTCGGACGAGATGCTGGTCCGCTGCCACGAAATCGCGGCGGCGCGCGACCTCGGTATCCACACCCATCTCCTGGAGACCCGCATCCAGAGGACCCTTGCCCAGGAACGCTACGGCAGGACGATGGTGGCCCAGCTCGACGCGCTCGGCATCCTCGACCGGCGCTGGTCGATGGCCCACACGGTATGGGTCGACGAGGACGACATCGGCCTCCTCGCCGACCGCAAATCCGTCGTGGTCCACAACCCGCACAGCAACGCCAAGATCGGCGCCGGCGTCGCACCTGTCGCGCGGATGCTGGCCGCCGGCGTTCCGGTCGCGCTCGGCACCGACGGGGCGAGCACCAACGACACGCTATCGATCCACGAGGCGATGAGCCTTGCGCTCCTTCTGCCGCGCGTCTCGGGCGTGCCCCGCTCCGATTGGCCGGGCGCGCCGGCGGCATTCGACATGGCGACGAGGGGCGGTGCGGCGGCCTTCGCATCCGGCCCCCGGCTCGGCGCCATCGAGGTGGGCGCCGCGGCCGACCTCGTGCTCTACGACCTCGACGCGCCCGGCCTCGCGCCGCTCAACGATCCGCTCCAGCAGCTCGTCTTCGCCGAGCGCGGGCGCGGGGTGCGCGCGGTCATGGTGGCGGGCGAGACGGTCTACGAGGACGGACGCTTCGCCTCGGTTGACGCCGATGCCGCGATCCGCGCGGCCAGGGAGATGCGCAAAAGCCAGAAGGCCCGTAACCGCGCGCTCTACCGCTTCGCCGAGGCCCTCGAGGCGGCGCAGGAGGGCGCGGCGGGGCGCTGACCCGTCGGGCGGGCGAGAGGCACGGCATTTCTCCCGGCATGACGTCTTGGGGAGTCGGCCGGCGCGCCGTCTGCTAGAATGCTTCCCGGACTCAGATCGGCGGGAGGCGGTATGACCAGGGCCCTGGTGGTTCACGAGTATGGCGGTCCGGAGGCGATGAGCTGGGAGGAGGTGCCGGTCGCGGCGCCCGGGCCCGGTCAGGTGCTCATCCGCCATACCGCGATCGGCCTCAACATGGCCGACACCTACCGCCGGCGCGGGGTCTATCCGCTCAAGCTCCCGGTCATCGTGGGCTCCGAGGGCGCGGGAACGGTCGCGGCGCTGGGCGCGGACGTGGACGGGCTCGCGGTCGGCGACCGCGTCGCCTATGCCGGGCCGCTCGGCTCCTACGCCGAGGAACGGACGATCGCCGCCGACAAGGTTGTCCGCCTGCCGGACGGGATCGACGACCGGACCGCGGCGGCGATGATGCTGAAAGGGCTGACCGTCCATTACCTCATCCACTGGACCCGTTCGGTGCGGGCCGGCGACACGGTGGTGATCCACGCCGCCGCCGGCGGGGTCGGACTGATCTTCTGCCAGTGGGCCGGGCATCTGGGCGCGACGGTGATCGGCACCGTGGGATCGGACGAGAAGGCCGAGCTCGCCTCCGCGCACGGTTGCGACCATCCGATCGTCTATACGCGCGAGAACTTCGCCGACCGGGTGCTGGAGATCACCGGAGGCGAGGGGGCGCACGCGGTCTACGATTCGATCGGCGCCGACACCTTCCTCGATTCGATCCGCTGCACGCGGCCGCGCGGCGTCATCGCCGGGTTCGGGCAGGCGTCGGGCCCGTTCCCGCATCTCGACACCGGACTCCTGCAGGGCGGCTCCAAATTCGTGACCCGGCCGGGTCTCGCCGATCACATCGCGACGCGCGAGATGATCGAGACCGCCGCCGGGCGCCTGTTCGACCTGGTCGAACGCGGCATCGTCACCGTCAACGTCAACCAGGAGTGGCCGCTCGCCGAAGCCGCGGAGGCGCACCGGGCGCTCGAAGCCCGCGCCACCACCGGCTCCACCGTCCTGATACCCTGAGGGAAGACACGATGAACAAGGACCTCAGAACCTTCCTCGCCGAGGCCCGGCAGATGGGCCCGGAATATTTCCAGTCCGTCAGCCGCCCGGTCGATCCGGTCTACGAGCCCTGCGTGATCCAGCAGAAGCTCGCCGCGCGCGACGACTATCCGGTCATCCGCTTCGAGAAGGTCGACGGTTCGGAGCTGCCGCTGGTGACCAACCTGTTCGGCAAGTACGAGCTGCTCGGGCTCGCGCTCGGCGTCGATCCCGACCGGCCGAAGTCGGAGATCCTCGACCGTTTCCGCGAGCGCGTGGCGAAGCCTGTCCCCACCAAGGAGGTCCCGCGGGACGAAGCGCCGGTCAAGCAGGTAGTCATCGGCAAGGACGAAATCGATCTCGGCAAGTTCCCCATCGTCAAGCACGCGGTGAAAAACTCGGGCAAGTACATCGCCATCGGTTGCCTGGTGGTGAAGGACCCCGAGACCGGGGTGCTCAACGCCGGCGTCTACCGCCACGAGATCAAGGGCCGGGCCGAGCTCGCCTGCATGTTCAACCCGGCCCACCACGCGGGCTACATCTACCGCAAGTACCGCGAGATGAATAAGCCGATGGACGCGGTGCTGTTCATCGGTCATCACCCGGCCGCGATCCTCGGCACGCTGTCCAAGCAGCCCTTCGATTCCGACGAGTACGAGATGATGGGCGCGCTGATGGGCGAGCCGCTCGAGGTGGTGCCGGGCGAGACCGTCGACATCCCGGTCCCGGCCTGGGCCGAGATCGCCATCGAGGGGTTCCTCGACCCGGCGAAGGAGACCTCGGACGGCCCGTTCTCCGAATACACCGGGTTCTACGGGCCGGCCAAGGACCCGGTCGGGCTGATGCAGGTGACCGGCATAACCATGCGGCGCGACGCGGTCTACCACGATCTCGACCCGTCTCACCGGGAGCACAACCTGGCCGGAGCGCTGACCTTCGAGACCGCGCTCTACAACTCCGTCGCCAAGCTGGTGCCGTCGGTCACCGGGGTGCACCTGCCGCCGTCGGGCAACTGCACCTTCACAGCCTACATCAAGATCAAGAAGCGGGTGCCGGGCGAGGGCAAGTCGGCCGGGATGGCGGCGCTCGCCGGCGATCCCAACGTCAAGATCGCCATCGTGGTGGACGACGAGATCGACATCTACAACGACTCCGACGTGCTCTGGGCGATTTCGACCCACGTCCAGGCCGACCGCGACGTGACGACCATCCCGTTCGCGATGGGCGCCCATCTCGACCCGTCGGCCTATGGAGAGGTGAGGACCGACAAGGGCCCGATGCAGACCAAGATGATCGTCGACGCCACCCGGCCCGCGACGCTCCCTTTCGCCGATCGCATCGTACCGCCGAAGGAGGCGTGGGAGCGGATCAGGCTGGAGGATTATCTGGACGGGTAGGCAAGGCGGCCACGGCGCAAATCGTTGACTCCCTCCCGCCGGGTTGCGAGCATCGCCGGGCCCAACGGGAGATGTTTCATGGCCAAGCTGCGGCACATCGCGATTTCCGTGCAGGATCTTGAGGTCGCGCAGAAGTTCTTCGAGGACGCGTTCGACATGAAGGCGGTCGGCAAGGCAGGCAGCGGGGTCTACATGTCGGACGGGACGATCAATATCGCCCTGCTGGCGCGCGAAGGGCGGCCGCTCGGCTACGAGGGCGAGGAGCCGTTCTACGGCATCGAGCATTTCGGCATCTGGGTCGACGACATCGACGAGGCGCGCCGCAAGGTCGAGGCCGCCGGCGCGACGCATGTGATGGGCGAGCCGACGGGCAATCCCAACACGTTCTACGAGGTGAAGTACCGCGACCCGCTGGGCCAGATCTTCGACCTGACCGAGAACGGCTGGCGCGGCGCGGTCAAGGAGGTAGTGCCGGCGGAGGAGGAGGCGCCTGCGGAAGCCGCGGAGTAGGGCCGTGGCGCAGGTCTACGATCTCGTCATCGCCTGCGACGACGCGATCGACCCGGAGAGCGGCTATCGCGGGCCTGGCGAGATCGCGGTGAAGGACGGGCGGATCGCCGCGTTTGCCCCCGAACTCCCGGCGCATCGGGCCGAACGGCGGATCGACGCGCGTGGCAGGACGGTCTGTCCCGGGCTGATCGACTTCCACGTCCATGTCTACGAGTGGGTGACCAATTTCGGCCTGCACCCCGACGAGGCGGGGGTGCATTCGGGCGCCACCACGATCGTCGACCAGGGGAGCGCGGGGGCGTGGACGGTGGGCGGGTTCGACGCCTATATCGCGCAACCCGCCGAGACCGACGTGAGGTCCTTCGTCTCCGCCAACCTCGCCGGAGCGCTCAAGGGCGGGATGGAGGGGACCGTCCTCCACAATCCCGGCATGATGCGGATCGAGGCGATCGCCGAGGCCGCGGCCGTCTACCCGCATCTGGTCAAGGGCATCAAGAGCCACGGCGAATCCGGCGGGCTGTCGCACTGGGGGCTGGAGGTCCTGAAGATGGCGGTCGAGGCCGGCGAAGCGACCGGGCTCCCGCTCTACGTCCATACCGGCGAGCTGTTCCCCGTCGACGAGGGCAACCGGCCCGACCCCGCGAGCGTGCTGGAGCAGGTGGTGCCGGCGCTCAACCCCGGAACCACGCTCGCCCATGTCTACAGCACCATGCCGGACGGTATCATGGGCGAGGGCGGCGAAGTGCCCCGGATCGTCCATGAGGCGCTGGAGCGCGGCATCCACTTCGATATCGGCCATGGGGTCAATTTCTCGTTCGAGATCGCGCGGCGGATGATGGACGAAGGCGTGTTGCCCAACACGATATCGAGCGACGTGCACTCCGACTTCCACGCCTATCACGACGATTCCAGGCTCGATTACAGCCTGTGCGGGGCGATGTCGAAGCTGTGGGCGCTCGGCATGGACCTGGCCGACGTGGTGCGGCGGGCGACCCTCAACCCGGCCCTGATCCTGGGCGAGGCGGACGAGATCGGGACGCTGGCGCCTGGCAGTCGCGCGGACATCGCGATCCTCGACCTTGCGGAGGGGCGCTGGACGCTGACTGACTCCCTGGGCGAGGAACTCGTCGTCGACCGCCGGCTGGTGCCCGAGACGGTGTTCCGCGAGGGCCGGCAGATTACCCCCGACCGCCGCCTGCTCCGCGACGTCTGCTCGCCCGAGATGCGCGCCGCGGCGTAGGGGCGAACGGATCGGCCCGAACCGTTTCCACGTGTCATGCTCGGCGAAGGCCGAGCATCCACGAGTTTTTCCGCGGCTCGAGAAAAAAACAAATCGTGGATGGTGGGCCTTCGCCCACTATGACGAGTCGGGAACCCCCTAATTCGAATGCGAGGGGCGCCAGCGGAAGGCGCGGTGTTCCAGCCGCGCGAACACGCCATGCTCGAGGATCAGCATCAGGATCACGAACAGGATCACCCAGGCCAGCACCTGTTCCATGCTGAACTGCTCGAACCAGAAGAAGAACATGTAGCCGATGCCGAACTTGATGCCGAAGGTTTCGGCGAGCGCCACGATCTTCCACGTCATCCCGAAGGAGAAACGGAACGCCGAGAAGATGTAGGGCATGAGCTGCGGCAGGTAGACCTTGCGGATCAGCGCCCTCCGGTCGGCCTTGAAGGACTTCGCCATGTCGATCAGCGACTTGTCCATCGCCTTGGCGCCCTCGAAGATGTTGACCGCGACGAACGGCGTCACCACGCCGATCACCGCGACCAGGCTGCCGACCTCGTTGAAGCCGAACCAGAGAACGGCGAGGAACACCATCAGGATCGTCGGCATGGTGAGCGCGAGCGGGATCAGCGCGAGCATGGAATGCTCGAAGACCTTGCGCAGCCCCATGGTCAGCCCGATGCCGATGCCGAGCAGCATCGCCGCGGCGAATGTGACGAATATCCGCGCCAGCGAAATGCCGATGTGGAAAAAGGCGGTCTGACCCTCCGGGCCGAGCGTCGCCAGGTTGGTGAGGATCGTGGCGCCGATCAGCACCGGACCGGGCAGCACCGTCTCGTCGCCCATCAGGACCGCGGTGATCCACCAGATGACGACCAGGACGACGATCGAACCCGCCCGGAGCCCGACCGCTTTCCATTTCGCGCTCATCCTAGCCCTCCGCGATCGCGTTCTGGTCGAGAACGCTGAAGAACTCCCGCACGAGCTCCTTCTCCATGTCGAAGATCTGCGGATCCTCGGGCTTGCGGGGGCGCGGCACGTCGACGTCCACCCGCTTGAAGATACGCGCGGGCTTGGTGCTCATCATGTAGATGTGATCCGACAGGAACACCGCCTCGCCGAGGTCGTGGGTGACGAACAGGATCGTCGTCTTGGCGCGCGCCAGGATGTCCATCAGGTCGAAGCGCATCTTGCGCGCGGTGATCTCGTCGAGATGGCTGAACGGCTCGTCCATCAGCAGGATGTCGGGCTCGATCGCGAGCGCGCGGGCGATCGCGACCCGCTGCTGCATCCCGCCGGACAGGTTGAGCGGATAGTTCTTCTCCTGCCCGCCGAGGCCGACCATTTCCAGGTACTTGGAAACCCGCTCGCCCCAGACGTTGCGCGGGATCTGCTGCGCTTCCAGGGCGAACTGGAGATTGCCCTCGACGGTGAGCCAGTTGAGCAGCCGAGCGCTCTGGAAGACGTAGCCGATGCGCGGCTCGCCGCCTTCGCCCGCCCGGGGATGGACCGTCACCGACCCGCCGTCGCTGGGATCGTGGGTCTCGATGCCCGAGATGATGTTGAGCAGCGTGGATTTCCCGCAGCCCGAGGGGCCCACGATGGCGGCGAAGCTGCCTTCGTGCACCTTGAGGCTGATCGCGTCGAGCACCACGAACTTCTCTTCGCCGCCGGGGACGTTGAAGCGCTTGGTGAGGTTGTCGACGGAGACGACCGTCGCCCGGTCGGGTCCGGCCTCCTCCAGGGTTACGGTTGCTTGGTCAGGTTGCAAATTTGTGCCTCCAGACGAATGTGCGCTTTTCCCACAGGCGGAAAATCAGCAGATCGATGAGGGTCATGATGACCATGAAGCTGATTCCCCAGGCGAGCATCATGTCCACCCGCGTGTCCTCGAACCAGAACACCAGCCGCTGGCCCACGCCGCTGGCCACCCCGAAAGCCTCGCCGACGAGGACGATCTTCCACGACAGCGAGAGCGCGATGCGGAGCGCCGAGAACAGATAGGGCATGAGCTGCGGGATGATCACCTTGCGGATCACCAGCGCGCGGTTCGCCCTGTAGACATGGGCCATGTCGATCAGGGCCTTCTCGACCGCCTTGGTGCCTTCCCAGACGTTCATCGAAACGAAGGGGAAGACAATCAGCAGAACGGTCAGCAGCGGTGCGATCTCCGACAGTCCGAACCAGAGAACCGCGAGGAACGCCCAGCAGATCGCCGGGAAGGTCAGCAGAACCATGATCCAGCTGTCGAGGAACGCCTCGAGATCCCGCCGCAAGCCCATCATGAGGCCGATCGCGGTCCCGATCAGCATCGAGAGCACTAGGCCCTGGAAGATCCGCGAGACCGTCTGCCAGACCACCAGATAGGTCTCGGACTGGCCGTAAACCTCGATCACCCGGTCGAGCAGGATCAGCGGGCCGGGCAGGAACACCGGCAGGAAGAGGAGGGAGACCAGCTGCCACAGGACGATGGCGACGATCACCGTAATCAGGCCCGGCAAGAAGCCGGGCTTGAAAAGGACCAGGTCCTTCATTGAGAGCGCCCCGTTACTCCGCGAACCGCCCAATATCGCACAGCGCGCCGGGCGGGTGTATCCCCCCTGCATACCATACCGTCGCGGCCTTGCGCGACCGCGCCCCGAATGTAGTCACATTGTAGTCTTGAAATACGGGTCGGACCGTCCCATAGTCCGGAACTCCGAACCGGGAGCGAGCCCATGGAACTGTCCCTGCGCGAAGCCAAGGCGCGGCTTTCCGAACTCGTCGTGGCCGCCCGCAACGGCGAGCGCGTGATCATCACCAAGCACGGCCGCCCCGCCGCCGAACTGGTGCGCTGCGACCGGCGCGGCGGCATCGACTTCGACAAGCTCGAGGCGACGCGCAAGCGGCTCGGGATCGAGGACGCGCCGGCGGAGGAAGTAGAGGCGATGATCGCGGCGCTCCACGATCCGGCTCTAAGCCGCCGGGTGCTCGGGCTGGAAGACGAGGACGATTGCTGAACCGTGCACGTTCTCCTCGATACGACCTATTTCTATCGCCTGATGGAAGCGTTCGGAACGTTGCCCGAGGCGGATCGCCGGTTTCTCGCTGCGCACGACGCCCAGCTCTATGTGAGCGCGGTTTCGATCTGGGAGATGCGGCTGAAGTACAACGCCCGCCATCCCTCGGACGCGCGCAAGAGCCCGTTCGACCCCAACGATGTCCTCGCCGCGCTCGAAGGCCAGGACGTGACCTTCCTGCCGATGACGATGGCGCATGCGGCGAATGCGCTTGAGCCGCCGTTCGCCCACAAGGACCCGTTCGACGAGCTGCTCCTCGTTCAGGCGCAGGAAGAGGGTCTCAGGCTGCTCACCGCCGACCGGCGCCTCGCGCGGCATCCGCTCGCGATGACGGTGCAGGGGGACGGGTAGGGGAATGGTACGACCATGACGGTGTCCGTGGCGCGGAAACGAAACAGATCAAGCCGCTTTGCGCATAGGGCTCCGCTGCCCCGCTTGTTCCATCAACGGCATCACCCGGTCGATCCATTGCGCGAGCTCGGTCTTGTAGTCCACCCATGACATCAGCACGCCGTCGATGCCGATCTCGATCAGCTTGTCGATCTCGGCGACGATGGTCTCGGGCGTGCCGACCAGCGGGTAGCCGCCGTGGCCGGCGATGAAGTGGAAGCGGAACTCGTCGAGTACCTTGGGGTCCAGCGTCTCCGACTGCATCCCGAAGATATCGAGAAGGTTGTTGACCGCCTCGTAGTCCCCCTTCCTGCGGACATAGTAGTCGAGATAGTCCTCGGCCTCCGCGTCGGTGTCGCGGCAGACCACATAGACGTGGATCCAGCTCTGGATTTCGCGCCCCGCTTCGCGCGCCATCGCTTTCAGCCTTTCGATCTGCGCCTTGCCGGCTTCCGGCTCGTGCTCCTTGAGGATGACGAAGTTCATGTCGGCCTGGGTCGCGGCGAAGTACTGGCCGGCCGGAGAGCCGCCCGCGTTCATGACCGGGAGGACCGGCTGCACCGGCTTGGGTTCGCTCCAGACGTTCTTCGCCTGGAACCAGCGGCCCTCGAAATCGAACTCGCCCTCCTGGGTCCAGATGCGCCGGGCGAAGTCCAGCCACTCGGCCGCGTACTCGTAGCGCACGTCGTGCTCGCGCCATTCGGCGCCGAACATCTCGAACTCGTTCTTGAACCAGCCGCAGACCACGTTGAGGCCGAACCGTCCGCCCGAGATGTGGTCGATGGTGGCGCATTGCTTGGCGGCCGCGACCGGGTGGACGAGGGGGACGTGCGAGGTGGAGAAAACGCAGGAATAATCGGTGATCGCGGCAACCGCCGAGGCCCAGGTATAGGTCTCGAAGGTCCGGTTGTTGAAGTTCGTCGGCCCTCCGTAGCCCTTCCAGCGCGCGACAGGCAGCAGCACCTCGAGCCCCGCCCGGTCCGCCATCACGGCGACCTCGCGCGTGTCCGGCCAGGTCATTTCCCAGGTATTCTCGGCCGTGGTGATGGTCGAGCCGTGGCTGCAGTTCATCGCGATGATGCCGAGCTTCATCCGGTTGTCGTTGAACAGCGGATTGGTCATCTGGCGTTTCTCCCGCAGCGCGGCGGAGTGTGCCCAAATTCAGACGGAGATACCAGTCGGCTCCCTCCATCGTCATATCGACCGGAGCCGTGCGCAGCACGGCGGAACGGAGATATCTGCCACGCACGAAGCTGCGGCAGTTGCGCCGTCAGATTTCTCCACTTCGCTTCGCTTCGGTCGAAATGACGGGTTGGGGCTGCAGTTTCCCGAACGGCGCCGCGCGCCTAAGATCGCGGCGGGTAGCGGGGCAGGGGAGCGCGATGCATATCCGGAAGCTGTTCACCGCCGTCGACGAGACGATGAGCGAGATGGGCCGCGAGGCGAACGAGCCGCTGAAGAAGGTGGCCGTGGTCGCGGTGGTCAAGAACCCGCTCGCCGGGCAGGGCTATGTCGAGGACCTCAGCGGGCTGATCGACGCCTCGACCGCGATCGGGGAGAAGATCTCGGCGATGGCGGTCGATGCGCTGGGACCGTACACGCCCGACTCCTACGGCAAGGCTGCCCTGATCGGCAGCAACGGCGAGCAGGAGCACGGGGTCGCGATGCTGACTACGGTCTACGGCAATGCCATGCGGGACGCGGTGGGCGGCGGCAAGGCGTGGATTTCGTCCTTCACCAAGCGCGCCTATCCCGGCGAATCGATCGACATCCCGCTCGCACACAAGGATGCGCTCTACGTCCGCTCGCATTACGACGGGATGAGCGTGATGGTGCCCGACGCGCCGCTGCCGGACGAGATCGCGATAATCTGCTGCATCGCCAATCGCGGCCGGCTCAACCACCGGGTCGGCGGGCTCAGCAAGCAGGACGCCAAGTGCGAGGACGGGCTGGTCTGACGCCGGCCGCACCGGGGAGGAATCCATGAAGACCGCAATCGTCAATCTTGCGACCATCGTCACCGGCGACTGGCGGGAACCGCTCGCCGATGGCGATTCGATCCTGATGAAGGACGGGCTGATCGAGGCGGTGGGCACCGTCGAGACGTCGCGAATCGAGGATTGCGACGTCGTGCTCGACGCCGGCGGCATGACCGCCATGCCGGGGATGATCGATTCCCAGGTACACAACACCTTCGGCGACTACACCCCGCGCCAGAAGACTGTCGGGTTCCTCGAAAGCTACCTCCACGGCGGAACCACCACGTCCATCACCGCCTGCGAGGTGCACGTGCCCGGGCGGCCGAGCGATCCGGAGGGCGTGAAGGCGCTCGCCATCGCCGCCAAGAAGTGCTTCGACAACTACCGGCCGGGCGGGATGCGGGTGCACGCCGGCGCGGTGATCCTCGAGCCCGGCCTTACGGCCGACGACTTCAACGAGATGGCCGACAAAGGGATCTGGCTCGCCAAGGCGGGGTTCGGCAAGTTCCAGTCGCCCTTCGAATACACCCCCTATGTGAAGATGGCGCAGGCAGCGGGGATGATCGTCAACTGCCACACCGGAGGCGCGTCGATTCCCGATTCGTCGGCGATCATCGGCAAGCACCTGATGGACATGCGCCCCGACGTCTCGTTCCACGTCAACGGCGGGCCGGTGGCGATGCCGGACGAGGATTTTGCACCGATCGTCAACGAGACCGAGATCGCGCTGCAGATCTGCCAGGCCGGCAATATCCGGACGGCGCTCCTCTGCCTCAACCTCGCCGTCGAGGCCGAACAGTACGACCGTTTCCTGATCGCCACCGATACGCCGACCGGCACGGGGGTGATGCCGCTCGGCATGATCAAGTCGGTCTGCGAGCTCTCCTGTCTCTCCGAGTATCCGGCCGAGATGATCATCGCGGCCGCCACCGGCAACGTCGCCAAGGTCTACCGGCTCGACACCGGCTTCCTGAAACCGGGGCTGGAGGCCGACGTTCTGGTGCTCGACAATCCGCTCGGCTGCTCCAAGGACGACGCGCTGGGCTCGATCAAGAACGGCGACTTCCCGGCGATCGCGGCCTGCTTCACGTCCGGCATTCCACGCTTCATCGGCAAGAGCCGCAACACCCCGCCGCCGACGCGGAAAACCAGCATCGCGAAGAACAACCAGCCGAACCTGTTCTCGCCGGCAGCCCACGTCTAGGTGCGATGTCGGACGCGGCGGCGATCTCGCTCTGGGACATCACCGCCGACGAGTCGGACATCGACTCGCCGATGGAGAGCGATGTCGAAACCGACGTGGCGATCGTGGGCGGCGGCTTCACCGGTCTGTCGACCGCGCTGCACGCGGCGGAGCGCGGGCTCGATTGCCAGGTGCTGGAGGCCCGGCGGATCGGGCACGGCGGGTCCGGACGCAATGTCGGTCTCCTGAATCCGGGCGTCTGGCTGCCGCCTTGGGACGTGCGCGCCTGCCTCGGCGAAGAGAAGGGAGCGGTGCTGACGAAGGTGCTGGGCGAGGGGCCCGGCTATGTGATGTCGCTCATCGAGCGACATCAGATCCGCTGCGAACTGACGCGCAGCGGCACCATCCATGCCGCCCATTCGCCGCGCGGTTTCCGTGATCTGGCGCGGCGCGCCGAGGAAGGTCGGAAGCTCGGCGCGCCCGTCGAGCTCCTGTCGAGCGCGGAGGCATCGGAGAAGATCGGCAGCGATGCCTATCACGGCGGTCTGCTCGACCGCCGCGCGGGTACGATCAATCCGATGGGTTACGTCCGCGGACTTGCGCGCGCGGCTCTCAGCGCCGGAGCGCGCATATCGACCGGCGTTACCGCGCAGGCTCTTCGCCGCGACGGAGACGGGTGGATCGTCGAGACCGACCGGGGCCGGGTTTCCGCGCGGGCCGTGGTGCTCGGAACCAACGCCTATAGCGACGATCTCTGGCCCGGGCTCAGGCAGACCTTCACGATCATCCACTATTTTCAGGTGGCGACCGTTCCGCTTGGCGAGCGCGTGCACTCCGTCCTGCCGGAAAGGCAGGGCCTGTGGGACACCGCGCCGATCATGTTTTCGGTGCGCCGCGACGCGTTCGACCGGCTGATCGTGGGTTCCATGGGCCGCGTGTTCGGCGGCGAGAAAGGCTTGTCGCGGCGCTGGGCCGAGCGCCGTCTCCGGAGCGTCTTTCCTTCCCTCGGACCTGTCGAGTTCGAGAAGGCCTGGTACGGACAGATCGCCCTGACCCCCGACCATCTGCCCCGCATCCACCGTCTGGCGGACGGGCTCTATACGCCCATCGGCTACAACGGCCGGGGGATCGCGCCGGGCACCGTGTTCGGCAGGGCGATGGCCCAGTTGCTGGCCGGCGGAAAGGAAGAGGATCTGCCGCTGCCCGTCACAGAGCCGGCGAAGGACGGGCTGGCCCCGGTCAAGTCGCGATTCTACGGGCTCGCGTTCGCGGCCAGCCAGGCGGCGAAGGCGGTCTGAGAACAACGGTCAGGGAAGGAATACCGGATGACGGAACGGCCCACCGCCTTGATTACCGGCGGCGCGCGGGGGATCGGCTACGCCTGCGCCGAAGCGATCGCGGAGAACGGCGCGCGGATCGTCCTGGCGGACATCGACGAGGCCGGCGTCATGGAGGCCGCCAGGCGGCTCGGCGGCGATACCGGGGCGATGGTTTGCGACATGGGCGATGCGGTGCAGGTCGCCTCGATGTTCGACCGGATCGACGCCGAAATCGGTCCGCTCTCCATCCTGGTGAACTGCGCGGGCATCGCCATTCCGTGCGACTTCCTCGAGACCTCGCTGGAGCAGTTCACCTCGGTGATCGACGTCAACCTCGTCGGCACCTTCCTCGCCACCCAGCGCGCCGCGAAATCGATGGTCGAAGCGGGCATCGAGGGTTCGATCGTCAACATGTCGTCCGTCAATGCCCAGGTCGCGATCCCCAGCATCGCCGCCTATTGCGCATCCAAGGGCGGCGTCATGCAGCTGACCAAGGCAAGCGCGCTGGCGCTCGCCCCGCACGGCATCCGGGTCAATGCCGTCGGCCCCGGCTCGATCGACACGGCGATGATGGCGGCGGTCAACGAGGACCCGGAGGCGATGCGGGTGGCGATGTCGCGCACGCCGCTCAAGCGGATGGGAACCCCGCGCGAGATCGCCGACATCGTCGCTTTCCTCGCGAGCGACAAGGCGAGCTACATCACCGGGGAGACCGTCTATGCCGACGGCGGCCGGCTCGGGCTCAACTACACCTGCTAGGAAGCCGGATCGCGGGATGATCCATACCGGCGATCCGGAGACGATTCTCGAAGCGGCGCGGGCGATGATTCCCCAACTGCGGGAACGTTCCGGAGAGACGGAGGCCAACCGCAAGCTGCTGCCTGAGACCCATGAGGCCTTTCTGAAGGCCGGGTTCTACCGGGTGATGCAGCCGCGCCGCTTCGGCGGACTCGAGCTGCCGTTCGGGATCCAGACCGAGATGTCGATGGAGCTCGCGCGCGTCTGTCCGTCGAGCGCCTGGGTGGCCGGCCTGCTCGCCTGTCATGGATGGCTGCTCGGCATGATGCCGGGCGAAGCGCAGGAAGAGGTCTGGGGCGACGACCCGGAGACCTGCGTCGCGACGTCCTTCGCCGGGTCCGATATCTCGGCCGAGCGCGCGAAGGGCGGGTACCGGTTATCGGGGCGATGGCCGTTTTCCAGCGGCGTCGACTACTGCCGGTGGGCAATCCTGGTGGCGAGCCTCCCGGGCGAAGGCGCCGCCGGCGGCGAGCTGCATTACCTGGTCGTGCCGCTGGCCGATTGCCGGATCGTCGATACCTGGAACGCCACCGGCCTCGCGGGGACGGGCAGCAACGACATCGAGGCCGACGGTATCTTCGTACCCGATCGTCGGATCGCGCCGTTCTCCGCGCTGTGCGCCGGCGAGGGGCCGGGCCGCGCGGTCAATCCGGGCTATCTCTACCGGCTGCCGCAGATGGCGGTATTCAGCTTCAACCTGGTCGGCGTGGCGATCGGCGCCGCGCGGGGCGCGGTCGAGCATCTGACGTCGTCCATCCGTCCGACCAGCCGCGCAACCGGCGCCCCGCTCGCGAACCAGCAGAGCATTCAGCTGCGGATCGCCGAGTCGATGGCCGAGATCGACGCGGCCCGTGCGCTGGTCGACCGCAACCGGCGCGAGATCGTCGCCTGGGGCGAAGCCGGCTCGTTCCCGGCCGTCGAGGAGCGGGTGCGCTACCGCAGGGACAATGCCTTCGCGGCGAGAGCCTGCTGCCGGGCGATCGAACGCCTGCTCCCCATCCTGGGCGGGCGCGGGCTTGCCGCCGGGGACCCGGTTAACCGCGCCTGGCGAGACGCCAACGCGGTCGCGCGCCACATCGCGCTCACCTGGGATATCGCGGGCGCGATCCAGGGCGCGGTGGCGCTGGGCCTGCCCTGCCCGGACCCGTTCGTTTGAGCGAGAAGGAGCGGGAGATGTCGGAGGAATCGAAATGACGCGCGCGGGTCTCGAAACGCTTCCGTTCTACAACGAAGCGGCGATCGCCGGCGTTCTCGAATGGCCGGCGCTGATCGACACGATCGAACGGGCGATGATCTCGTTCTCCGCCGGCGACGTCGTGCAGCCCGTGCGCCAGATGCTGCCGGTCCCGGGACAGGATGCGTTCATGGGCGCGATGCCGGCCATCGGCGAAGCCATGGCGGTCAAGGTCGTCACCCTCTATCACGGCAACGCCGGTACCGGGATCCCGACCCACCAGGCGACGATCCTCGTGTTCGACAAGGACAACGGATCGCCGGTCGCGGTCCTCGACGGGCGCCTGATCACCGAGATGAGGACAGCCGCGGGATCGGCCGCCGCCGCGCGCAAACTGTCCGTCCCGAGCCCCGAGGCGGTCACGATCATGGGAAGCGGCGTCCAGGCGCGCGCCCATGCGAACGCGCTGGCGGCGGTCAGGCCGCTCGGCGAACTGCGGCTCTGGGCTCGGACGGAAACCGCGGGTCGCGCCGCGGCGGAGGAAATCGGCGCGGTCTTCGTGGCCGACGCCGAGGCCGCGGTGCGTGACGCGGACATCGTCGCCTGCACCACATCCGCGACCGAGCCCGTCCTGATGGGGGACTGGCTGAAGCCCGGCGCCTTCGTGGCGTCCGTCGGGTGGAACGGCAGGGACGGGCGCGAGCTCGACGACGCGGCGATGGCCAATACGGTGGTCGTGGAATCATACGATGCCGCGCGGGACCAGGCGGGAAACGTGCGCGGTTCGGGATGCGACATCTTTGCCGAAATCGGCGAGGTCTTCGCCGGCACGAAGACGGTTCCGGACGGTGCGACGGTGGTCTACGATTCGGTCGGCATCGCGATCGAGGACGTCGCCGCGGCCAGGCTCGCGTGCGATCTGCTCGGGCGATCGTGAACGCTAGGCGCCTTCACCGCCTTGTCGGGGTTTGCTAAATAGACGGCAAGGCCGCGTCCGGAGGCGATGCCACGACACGAAGGGACGAGGAAGGCGATGGACGGGACCGCCTATCGAAACAGCTTCCGCGACCTTGTCGACGACAGGGTCGATGAAGGGGTCTTCAGGGTCGATCGGTCGATCTACACCGACGAAGCCGTGTTCGAGGCCGAAATCGAGCGTATCTTCGAAGGCGGATGGGTCTTCCTCTGCCACGAGGGGCAGGTGGAGAACCCGGGCGATTACTTCGCCACCGAAATCGGCCGCCAGCCTGTTTTCGTCATACGCCAGAAGGATGGCTCGCTCGGCTGTTTCATCAACGCGTGCTCGCATCGCGGCGCGCTGCTGACGCCGTTCAGGCAGGGCAGCGCGCGCGCGCTCACCTGCCGCTTCCACGGCTGGGCCTACGACCTCGGCGGGCGCTGCATCAGGATCAAGAACGAGGAAGGCGGCTTCTCAGAGCCCGGATTTTCGCGCGAACGCTTCAACCTGCGCCGGATCGGGGCTCTCGAGTCGTACAGGGGGTTCGTGTTCGGCAGCCTGACGGCCGACGTGCCGCCTCTGGAGGACCATTTGGGCGCGGCAGCCAGATGGATCGACCTTCTCGCCGGACAGGCGCGGAACGGGCTCGAGGTCGTTCCGGGCTCGTCGACCTACATGATCCGCGGCAACTGGAAGCTGCAGGCGGAGAACAGCGTCGACGGCTACCATGTGACGACGGTCCACCGCGTCTTCGCTTCGACGATCTCCAACCGCGAAACGCGCGATGCCACGACCGGAATGCGTCAGACCGAGTCGGGCCGCATCAAGGGTAACGTGCCCACCGGCGCCTACGATCTCGGCAACGGCCACATGTCGATCTGGGCGCTGCACACCACGCCGCATGTCCGTCCGATCTACGAATCGAAGGACTGGCTGGAAGAGAATCTCGATCCGGTGGAGGCCGACTGGATCCTCAACCGGGGCCGCAATCTGTACCTGTTCCCCAACGTGATGCTGATGGACAACCCGTCGACACAGATTCGGCTGATGAAGCCCATCTCACCCGATCTGGCGGAGGTGACCGTCTACTGCATCGCGCCGAAGGGGGAGAGCGCGGCCGCCCGGGCCGCCCGGCTCAGGAAGTTCGAGGACTTTTATCTCACGGCCGGAATGGCGACCTCCGACGACGTGGCGGCGCTCGAAGCCGTTCAGGACGGCTCGTCGGGGCGGCTCAGCCGCTGGAACGACATGACGCGCGGCCTCTCCGATCTCGTGACGGGCCCCGACGAGGACGCCCGCAGGCTGGGCTTCGAGCCCGCCGGCTGCTGCCCGGACTGGGACCATGAAGGGCTGTTCCACGGCTTTTACCGCGCCTGGCTCGACCGCATGGAGAACGGCGCCCGATGAACGCCGGCCGTATCGACGACGGTCTGGAACGCGAGGTCGCGGCCCTGATCGCCCGCGAGGCGATGCTGCTCGACCGGCGGCGCTGGGACGAGTGGATCGACCTCTATACCGAGGACGCCGTCTACTGGGTGCCCGCCTGGGCCAACGAGGAAGAGACCACCACCGATCCCGAGACCCAGCTCAACCTGATCTACCTCAGGAACCGCGGCGGGCTGGAGGACCGGGTGTTCCGGATCGAGTCGCGGGATTCCTACGCGTCCGTCCCGCTCGACCGAACCGTGCACCTGATCGGCAACGTGCTGGTCGAGAGCGCGAACGGGGATTCGGTCGAGGCGAGCGCAAACTGCCTGGTCCACGTCTACGGCAAGAAGGGCGCGGCCACGCGGGGAAGCCTCTACGATTTCCGGTTTCGACGGGTCGACGGCGCGCTCAAGATCGCGCGGAAGAAGATCGTTTTCATCGACGACAGGCTCGAAGGGCCTATCGACATTTATCACCTGTAGAGACCGTTGCTGACCCTTCAGAAAATCGCCCCGGAAGTCGGCGGGATCGCGCTTCGGGAAATCGACCCGCGCGAACCCGCTCCCGGAGAGATTTCGATCCGGGTCGGCGCCGCCGGGATCTGCGGCACCGACATGCAGATCTACAATTGGGCGCCGCGCATGGCCCGCCGCATGGCGCTGCCGCGCGTCCTCGGCCACGAGGTCTCCGGCACCGTCGAGGCGGCCGGGCCCGGGGTGGAGGGGGTCGCCGTCGGCGACCGGGTGAGCCTCGAGAGTCATATCTATTGCGGGCGCTGCCGGTCATGCCGGTTGGACCGCGCCCATCTCTGCGAGAATACCCGCTACCCGGGTATCGACATCGACGGTGCCTTCGCCGAGCGCCTGACCGTGCCGGCTTCCATCGCCTGGGTTAACCCGCCCGATCTCCCGCACGAGACGGCGGCGATGCTTGAGCCGTTCGGGATCGCCGTCCACGCATCCCTTGCCGGCGCGGGGGTCTCCGGTCTGACGGTGCTGGTCAACGGTTGCGGGCCGATCGGGCTGATGACGGTCGCCGTGGCGCGCGCGCTCGGCGCCCTCCGGGTGGTCGCCTGCGACATCAATCCGCTGCGGCTCCGCGCGGCGGAAACGATGGGCGCCGACCGGACGGTCGATGCGGGGAACGAAGATCTCGCGGCCGTAGTCGCCGACATGACAGGCGGGGCGGGCGCGGATGTCGGGATCGAGTTTTCCGGCTCCGAGGCCGGTTTCAACGCGGTGTTCGCCGCGCTCGCCAAGGGCGGGGACTTCCGCCTGGTCGGCGCGCCGCCCTCGGCCATCCCGGTCGACTTCACCCGGTGGCTGCTCAAATGCCCCTCGATGCAGAACATCCATGGGCGGTTGATCTGGAGCACGTGGCGGCGCGCGACCGAGCTTCTGGCCGCGGGCGCCGTGGATATCGCCCCGGTCCGCAGCCACGTTCTGCCGCTCTCCGAAGCGCCGCGCGGCTTCGAGCTGATCCGGGACGGCGCGGCGCTCAAACCCGTCCTCGTGCCATGACCGCTCACACCGTCACGCTGGTTTTCGACGACGGGCGCATCGCGCGCATCCAGGCCGACGAGGACGACACGATCTACCTCGCGGCGCTCAAGCACCGCATTCGCATCGAGACCGACTGCCTCGAAGGCGCCTGCGCGACCTGCAAGGGGGTCTGCACCTCGGGCGAGTACCGTCTGGACGAATACAGCGAGGATGCGCTGAGCGCCGAAGAGGCGGCGCGGCGCGAGGTGCTGACCTGCCAGATGCACGTGCTGTCGGACTGCGTGATCGAATATCCCTACCCGTCGACGTTTTCGCTCAAGGCGCCGCCGGCCACTCGAATGGCCCGCGTCGTCGAGGTCGAAACCGTGGCGGAAAGCGTGGTCCGGCTGGCGGTGGAGCCCGAGGACGGCGAGCACGGGCCGATGGTTTTCATGCCCGGTCAGTACGTTCATCTCGGCGTGCCGGGCACGGACGCCGTTCGCTCCTACTCCTTCGCCAATCCCCCCGGGGAGACCGGGCGCTACACCTTCTTCATCAAGGTGCTGGAAGAGGGCGCGATGAGCGGCTATGTCGCCGGGTCCGCGAAGCCGGGCGACGCGATGCCGGTCACGGGACCGTTCGGCCGCTTTTACCTGCGCCCGCCGGGCCGGCCGATCGTCATGGTGGCGGGCGGCACCGGGCTCGCCCCTATGCTGTCCATGTTCGATCACATGCTGGCGACCGGCGCGACGGGCCAGCCGATCCATCTTCTATACGGCGCCAACAGCTCGGCCGAGCTGTTCTCGCTGGAAGCGCTCGACGGCTACACCGGCCGGGGACTCGACCTGACCACGGAACTCTGTGTCGTCGAAGGGGGCGGAGGATGGTCTGGACCGACGGGTCACGTCACGTCGCTGCTCAGGCCCGAAATCCTCGGGTCCGGCGACTGCGACGTCTATCTCTGCGGTCCGCCGCCGATGATCGATGCCGGCACGGAATGGCTCACCGGCGCGGGCGTCGACCCGTCCGCCATCCATAGCGAGAAATTCCTGCCGAGTTGAGCGCTGGAGCTGAATACCGCTTCTTCGGATCGCGATGCGCCACCCTCCCCCAGCCCCTCCCGCAAGCGGGAGGGGAGAAGGTATCGAGGAGGCGGCGGGCGAGTCCCCTCTCCGCAGCGGGAAGAAATGCGGGCTAGGGTGAGGGGCGTTGACTCGGCCGCGCGCAACACTATTTTTCCATCCGTACCGATGCGGTCCTATTTGGAACTCCGCGCCCGCTCACGGGAAAGGTGATGATCAAGCTGAGCCGGATGGCCGACTATGCCGTGGTCCTGATGACCCAGCTCGCCCGGGAGCCGGAGGCGCTTCGCACGGCCGGGGAGCTGTCGCAGTCCTGCGGCCTGCCGCAGCCCACGGTGAGCAAGATCCTCAAGCTGCTGGCGCAGGCGGACCTCCTGGTCTCCTATCGGGGCAACAAGGGAGGATACCTGCTGGCCCGGGCGGCCGGCGGGATCACCATGGCCGACGTGATCGGAGCGGTCGACGGACCCATCGCGCTGACCGATTGCACCGGACCCGACGGGCTGGTTTGCGAGATAGAGGCGCTGTGCCCGACCCGCACCAACTGGCAGAGCATCAACCGCGCGATGATCGAGGCGCTGTCCTCGGTGTCGCTGGCCGAGATGGCGGTGCCGCACGCCGCCTTCGCCGGTCGAACGCCGGTCCGGGCACTGGCCGAGTAGGCGGAACGGGACGATGACCGAAACGAGCGAATCGACGGCGGTAATCGCCGAGGTCACCGACGCGCCGTACAAGTACGGCTTCGTCACCGAGATCGAGTCCGAGTTCGCGCCCAAGGGGCTCGACGACGACATCGTCCGCTTCATCTCGGCCAAGAAGGAGGAGCCCGCCTGGCTGCTGGAATGGCGCCTGAAGGCCTTCCGGCACTGGCAGATCATGGACGAGCCCGAATGGGCGTTCGTCGACTATCCGCCGATCGACTATCAGGACGCCTATTACTACGCCGCGCCGAAGAACCCGGACGACGCGCCGAAGAGCCTCGACGAGGTCGATCCCAAGCTGCTGGAGACCTACGAGAAGCTCGGTATCCCGCTGCACGAGCGCGCGGCGCTCGCCGGCGTCGCGGTCGACGCCGTGTTCGACAGCGTCTCCGTCGCCACCACCTTCAAGGAGAAGCTGGAGGAGGCGGGCGTCATCTTCTGCCCGATCTCGGAAGCGGTACAGAACCATCCCGGTCTGGTGCGCAAGTATCTCGGCAGCGTCGTCCCGGTCGCGGACAACTTCTTCGCGACCCTCAACTCCGCGGTGTTCAGCGACGGCACCTTCGTCTACGTGCCGAAGGGCGTGCGCTGTCCGATGGAGCTCAGCACCTATTTCCGCATCAACGCCGCCAAGACGGGGCAGTTCGAGCGCACGCTGATCGTCGCCGATGAGGGCTCCTACGTCAGCTATCTCGAAGGCTGCACCGCGCCGATGCGGGACGAGAACCAGCTCCACGCCGCGGTGGTCGAGCTGATCGCGCTCGACGATGCCGAGATCAAGTATTCGACGGTGCAGAACTGGTATCCGGGCGACGAGCAGGGCAAGGGCGGGATCTACAACTTCGTCACCAAGCGCGGCGCCTGCCGCGGCGACCGGGCGAAGATTACCTGGACCCAGGTCGAGACCGGATCGGCGATTACCTGGAAGTACCCGAGCTGCGTGCTCGAGGGCGACGACACCGTGGGCGCGTTCTATTCCGTCGCCATCACCAACAACTACCAGCAGGCCGATACCGGGACCAAGATGATCCATCTCGGGCGCAACTCGTCGAGCACGATAATCTCGAAGGGGATTTCGGCCGGACACGGGCAGAACACCTATCGCGGGCTGGTCAAGGTGCGCGGCAGCGCGGAAGGGGCGCGCAACTTCACCCAGTGCGATTCGCTTCTGATCGGCGAGACCTGCGGCGCCCACACGGTGCCCTATATCGAGGTCGGCGACCCCTCGGCCAACGTCGAGCACGAGGCGACCACGTCCAAGATCAGCGAGGACCAGCTGTTCTACTGCTTGCAGCGCGGCCTCGATCCGGAAGAGGCGGTGTCGCTGATCGTTAACGGATTCTGCAAGGAGGTGCTGCGCGAGCTGCCGATGGAATTCGCCGTCGAGGCGCAGAAACTGCTCGCGGTGAGCCTCGAAGGGAGCGTCGGCTGATGCTGTCGATCCGGGATCTCAGGGCCGAAGTCGACGGCAAGGAAATCCTCCGGGGGATATCGCTCGACCTCGCCGCCGGCGAGGTGCACGCGGTGATGGGCCCGAACGGCTCCGGAAAGAGCACGCTGTCCTACGTGCTGGCGGGGCGCGACGGGTACGAGGTTACCGGCGGCTCGGTGACGTACGAGGGCCGGGATCTGCTGGCGATGGAAGTCGAGGAGCGCGCGGCGGCGGGCATCTTCCTCGCCTTCCAGTACCCGGTGGAAATCCCGGGCGTGTCCAATCTCACCTTCCTCAAGACGGCGGTCAACGCGGTGAAGAAGACGCGCGGCGAAGCGGAGCTCGACGCGCTCGACTTCCTCAAGCTCGCCCGCGGCAAGGCATCGACGCTGGAGATGAGCGACGCGCTCCTCCAGCGCGCGGTCAACGAGGGCTTTTCGGGCGGCGAGAAGAAGCGCAACGAAATTTTCCAGATGGCGATGCTGGAGCCCAGGCTCGCGATCCTCGACGAGACCGATTCGGGGCTCGACATCGATGCGCTCAAGACCGTCGCCGACGGTGTCAACGCGCTGCGCTCCCCGGATCGGGCGATGCTGGTGATCACGCACTATCAGCGCCTGCTCGACTACATCGTGCCGGACCGGGTGCACGTGCTGTCCGGCGGGCGGATCGTCAAATCGGGCGATGCGGGGTTGGCGCGCGAGCTGGAAGCGCAAGGTTACGCCGGCTTCGTCGGCGAAGCGGCGAGTGCCTGAGGGAATCGCGGCCTTGCCTACCGCCGACATAGAACGTTTCAATCGAGCCTTCGCGGCGGCGAGCGCGGAGCTTCCCGGACACGGCAACGCCGAAGTGGCGCGGCTGCGCGAAGCGGCGATGGCGAGATTCGCCTCGACCGGTCTGCCGAGCCGGCGCGACGAAGGCTGGCGCTATACCGATCTCCGCCGGCTCGACCGGCTGGACCCCGCCGGCCTCACGGGACGGATCGACGGCGAAACCGTCGCGGCGCTGCCCGACGCCCTGGCTTCGCTCGATGCACACCGGATGGTGTTCGTCGACGGCCGTTACGAAGCCGCGCTGTCGGCGCACGGAGCGCTTCCGGCGGGCGCGCGACTCGACGTGCTCTCGGCGCATCTCGGGAACGGGTGCGAAGACGCGGCATCGATCCTCGGAACCGGGCTCGCCGAATGGAACGGGGCGGGACAGGAAGGGCTCGCGGCGCTCAACACGGCGATGACTCGCGACGGGGTGCTGTTCGAGTTGCCGGCCGGCGCGAGGCTCGAAAAACCCGTCCTCGTCTTGCACCTCCTGACCGGCAAGGCGGGCGCCGTTCACCCGCGTAACGTGCTCAGAATAGGCCCGGGCGCGGAAGCGGATGTGGTGGAAGCGTTCATCGGCCTAACGGGAAGCGGCGGCTGGAGCAATTCCGTGTTCGACGGGGCGATCGGACCGGGCGGCGCTTTGCGCCATGTCGCGCTGGTCCGGCAGGGCGAGGACGCGGTCCATACCGGCCGCATGTCGATGGAGGTCGAACGCGACGCGCGGTATGCGGCGCAGGTGCTGACGCTCGGCGGCCGGGTGGTCAGAAACGAATTCGTCGTGCGCCTCTCCGGGCCCGGCGCGGCGTGCGGGCTTTCCGGGGGTGCGCTCGCCGACGGCCGGCGCCATGTCGACCACACGACCGAGATCGCTCATGCCGCGCCGCACACCGAAAGCGAGCAGGTGTTCCGCAACGTGGCCGACGACAACGCGAGAACCGTCTTCCAGGGCCGCGTCGTGGTCGAGCGCGACGCGCAGAAGACCAACGCCCGCCAGTCCGGCCGCAGCCTCCTGCTCTCGTCGGGCGCCGAGGCCCAGAACAAGCCGGAGCTCCGCATCTTCGCCGACGACGTGAAATGCAGCCACGGCGCGACCGTAGGGGATCTCGACAAGGATGCGCTGTTCTACCTGCGCGCCCGGGGGATCGACGAGGCCGAGGCCCGCGCGCTCCTGACCCGCGCTTTCGTGGCCGATCTGTTGACGCTGCTGCCCGTCGAGGCGGCGAGGACGGCGGTGGAGGAGGCGGTCGACGGATGGTTGCGCCGGGCCGTGGACGAGGACGGTTGAGATGGCGGTAGCGAACGGCGCATACGATATCGACGCGATCCGGGGGGACTTCCCGATCCTGGGCGAGAGGGTCTACGACAAGCCGCTCGTCTATCTCGACAACGGGGCGAGCGCCCAGAAGCCCAGAGCGGTGATCGACAGCCTGTCGCGGGTCTACGAGACGGAATACGCCAACGTCCATCGCGGCGTCCACTATATGAGCCAGAAGGCGACCGAGGCGATGGAGGGGGCGCGGGAGAAGGCGCGCGCGTTCATCAATGCGGAACATGCGCACGAGTCGATCTTCGTCCGCGGCGCCACCGAAGGGATCAATCTGGTCGCCTCGAGCTGGGGCCGGGCCAATCTGGAAGCCGGCGACGAGATCGTGCTCTCCGTTATGGAGCACCACTCGAACATCGTTCCGTGGCAGATCGTGGCCGAGCAGACCGGCGCCGCGATCCGGGTCGCGCCGATCGACGACGACGGCGTGCTCGACATGGACGCGCTCGAATCCCTTATCGGGCCGCGGACCCGGATGGTCGCGATTACCCATGTGTCGAACGCGCTCGGCACCGTGGTCCCGGTGGACGAGGCGATCCGGATCGCGCATCGGCACGGCGCGCTGGTGCTGCTCGACGGGTGTCAGGCGGTGCCGCACATGGCGATCGACGTGCGCGCGCTCGATGTCGACTTTTATGTCTACTCCGGCCACAAGCTCTACGGGCCGAGCGGAGTCGGCATTCTCTACGGCAAGGAATCGCTACTGAAGGCGATGCCGCCCTATCAGGGGGGCGGCGAAATGATCGAAACGGTGACCTTCGAAAAGACCACCTATGCCGACCTGCCGTTCAAGTTCGAGGCGGGCACGCCGCATATCGCGGGCGCGATCGGTCTCGGCGCGGCGATCGACTACGTGACGAGGATCGGGCTCGATCGCATCGGCGCGCACGAAAGCGACATTCTCGAATACGCCACCGGCCGGCTCGGCGCGCTCAACTCGGTCAGGCTGATCGGGACCGCGCCCGAGAAGGCGGCGATCGTTTCGTTCAACCTGGAGGATGTTCACCCGCACGATGTCGGCACCATCCTCGACCGCGAGGGCGTGGCCGTCCGGACGGGGCATCATTGCGCTCAGCCGGTGATGGACCGCTTCGACGTCGCGGCGACGGTGCGCGCCTCGTTCGGGCTCTACAACACCAGGCAGGAAGTCGATGCGCTGGTCGATGCGCTCGGCCGCGTGCAGGAGATATTCGGCCGATGATCGACCTCCGCAGCCTCTATCAGGACGTCATCCTCGACCATTCCCGGAATCCGCGGAATTCGGGCGAACTGGAACCCTGCAGCCACGCGGCGAACGGCAACAACCCGCTCTGCGGCGACAAGGTGCGGGTCTACATGCAGGTCGGAAACGGCAAGATCGACGACATTCGCTTCGAGGCGAAAGGTTGCGCGATTTCAGTAGCTTCGGCATCGATGATGACGGAATTGATCAAGGGAACGGAGATCGGGGACGCGCGGGAGACCTTCGAGCGGTTTCAC
Organism: Defluviicoccus sp.; assembly: GCA_022823775.1. GTDB lineage: Bacteria > Pseudomonadota > Alphaproteobacteria > MPNO01 > MPNO01 > MPNO01. Next base: position 57,180 of record JAJEHI010000103.1, read on the forward strand.
GAGATCGTCACCCGCAAGGGTGAGATCTCGGACGATGAGATCGAAACCCTCGACAAGCTCGCGACGCTGATCGGGGTGCGCGAATTTCCCATGCGGGTCAAGTGCGCGACCCTGCCCTGGCATACCATGACGGCGGCGCTCGACGGCGTCGACGACGACGTGACGACGGAGTGATCGCGGAGCGCGCGGCGATGGATGACAACACCACCCGTATCGGGCCCGCCGGGCCGGCTTCGGCCGACCCCCAGGGCGGAACCGAAACGCTGCACCGGGCCGTGGTCGAAGCGGTCAGCAGCGTTTACGACCCGGAAATACCGGTCAACATTTACGAGCTCGGACTGATCTACGACGTGAGCGTTTCGGAGTCGCGCGATGTCGACATTTTGATGACGCTGACGTCGCCGATGTGCCCGGTTGCAGAATCGCTCCCGGTCGAGGTCGAGTCGCGGGTGCGCGGGGTCGACGACGTCAACGACGTGCATGTCGAACTCACCTGGGATCCGCCCTGGACTCCGGAGATGATGAGCGAGGCCGCGAAGCTCGAGCTGGGGTTCATGTGAGGATGGAACGGGGTAGGTTCATGGCGGGGGAGAGGCGATGAACAAGCAGGCGATGACCCTGACCGACGCCGCCGCCGACCGCGTGCGGTACCTGATGGGCCGGCGCGACGAACCGGCGGTCGGGCTCCGCATCGGCATCCGCACCGGCGGGTGCTCCGGCATGGCTTACCAGATGGAGTTCGCCGCCGAGCAGAACCCGCTTGACGAGGTGGTCGAGGAAAAGGGCGTCACCGTTCTGATCGACGGCAGGGCGCTGATGTTCCTGATCGGCACCGAAATGGACTATGTCGAGGACAAGCTCCAGTCCGGCTTCGTGTTCAACAATCCCAACGAGAAGGGACGCTGCGGCTGCGGCGAGTCCTTCCACGTCTGAATGCCCAAGGTCTATTCCATCGACGGGGTGACCCCGGTCGTCCACCCCACCGCTTATGTTCACGAATCAGCCATCCTGATCGGCGACGTGATCGTCGGTCCCGGCTGCTATATCGCCCCGTCCGCGAGCCTGCGCGGCGATTTCGGCCAGATCCGCATCGGCGAAGGCTCCAACGTCCAGGACAACTGCACCATCCACTGCTACGCGGGCGGCGAGACGGCGGTCGGCGCGGACGTCTCGGTGGGCCACGGCGCCGTTTTGCACGGTTGTGCGGTCGAAGACCATGCGCTGGTCGGTATGAACGCCGTGGTTATGGACGGCGCGGTAATCGGCTCCCGGGCGATCGTGGCGGCGCTCGCCTTCGTACGCTCGGATTTCCAGGTGCCGGAGAGGACCATCGTCGCCGGCGTGCCGGCGAAGATCCTGCGCGACATCACCGACGAAGAGACCGGGTGGATGATCGACGCCAACGCCGACTATCACAGCGCCCGCGAGCGCGCCTGGGCGTCGATGGAACGTGTCGACGCGCTTCACCGGCTTGATCGCGAGGGGCCGAGACTGACCTTCGCCGGCTCGAAACCGCTCTACCAGGCGCGCGGCGGCTAGACGATGGCCAGCCAACGGGACCTCGATCCGCAGACCGCGCGCGTGCTGGCCGATCTGGACGGGCCGGGGGTTCCGCAAGTAGCCGACATGTCCCCGGACGACGCGCGGCGGCATATCGAGGATTTCGTGCGCAAGTGGGACCTCGACCCGAAGCCTCCTATCGGCGCCGTCGAGGATCTGACGATAGCGGGCCAGGAGCCCGGCCAGGGGATCGCCGCCCGGCTTTACCGGCCCGCCGGGGCCGAAGGAGCCCCGCCGCTGATCGTGTTCTTCCATGCCGGCGGGTATGTGTTCGGCGGCATCGAAACGCATGAGAGCTTCTGCCGGCTGATCTCCGAGAGCGCAGGGTGCCTGGTCCTGTCGGTCGACTATCGCCGCGCGCCGGAGTACAAGTTCCCCGCCGCGCACGAGGACTGCTACGCGGCAACGGTGTGGGCGGCCGCGCATGCCGGCGAAATCGGGGCGGACCCGGCGCGGATCGCGGTCGGGGGCGATTCCTCGGGCGGCACGCTCGCGATCGGCGTATGCCAGCTCGCCGATCGCCGGGGCGGACCGTCGATCGCGCACCAGTTCCTCTGGTATCCGGGGACGGCGGGCGGTTCCGAGACCGAGTCGATGCGGACGCTCTCCGAAGGCTATTTCCTGAACTCGGGGCTGATGAAATGGTCGATGGGGCATTATCTCAACGGCCCATCGGACCTCTCCGATCCCCTCGTCGCACCGATGAAGCTGGACGATTTCTCGATCTTCCCGCCCACCTGGCTGATGACCGCCGGGTTCGATCCGAGGCGGGACGACAACAAGGCCTTCGTCGACGCGCTCGCCGCCGCCGGGGTGTCCGCGACCTACCGCGTGCTCGACACGACCATCCACGGCTTCATGTTCATGCTGGGCGGGATCGATCTGGCGGTCGAGGCGGCGAAGGAATCGGCGGCCCATATCCGCGCCGCATTCGCCTGAGCATTGCGCTTACCCCGTAATCGCCCTACATAGCGATGGCGCGGCGGGGCGTGGCGCAGTCTGGTAGCGCACCTGCTTTGGGAGCAGGGGGTCGCAGGTTCGAATCCTGCCGCCCCGACCAGAACCGCGGGGCAGAGAATGAGCGACGTGAAGATCTACCGTCCGGCCAAGACCGCCACCCAGTCGGGCCGCGCGCGCTCGACCAGATGGGTGCTGGAATTCTCGACCGCGCTGGCGCAGCGGCGGGATTCGCTGATGGGCTGGGCCGGGCGCGGCGACACGCGGCGGCAGGTGCGGCTCGAATTCGATAGCGAAGAGGACGCCGTCGCCTATGCCAGGCGCAACGGGCTGACCTACGAGGTCGAACCGGCGCGGGAACGCCGTATCCGGGCGAAGAGCTACGCCGACAATTTCCGCTTCGGCCGCGAGGGCAACTGGACCCACTGACGCTCAGGCGTCGCCGAGGCCCGCGAGAGTCCGGTTCAGGATCTCCACGCCCTTCGTCAGAACCCGTTCTTTCCAGTCGTCCTCGTCGGGGAACAGCCGTTTGCGGATGTCCGCCTTGATCTCGCGGCCGAGCGGGCTGTCGAGGTCCCCGTGGGCGTGGAGCCAGTTGTCCGCGAGCAGCGCGTGCAGGACGTCCCGAACCGGGTAGGTGCCGAACTCCAGGGTCGCGCTGATCACGTCGGCGCCCCGGGCGGCCTCGCGCACCGAACGCGCGATGACGCCGACCAGGGGCGCCGAGGAGGACGTGCCCGCCGACGGCGAGGTGACGATGTCGCCGTACCAGTCCCGCATCCGGCGCCCGCCGGGCGTCGCCGGGCCCGCGCCGCCGATCATTTCCGCATCTCCGTAACCCCCGAGCCCGGTATGGAGGTCGACAAATGCGATGCGGCGCGCGCCCGTCACATGCCTGTCGAGAATGTCGCGGAATGTCGAATTCGACCAGGTGGGCCGCTTTCCGCCATAGAAAATGCCGTCGGGATGATCGTACTGGCCGCGCGTGACGACGGCCTGCAGGGCGAAGGCATCATTCTTGTGGACATAATCCTCGATCGTCCGTTCCATCTCGGCGAGCGCGGGCGCGTCCCAGCGGTCCGGGCACAGCGCGGGATGGAGCGCGTCGTAGGCATCGTTGGCCGGGTGAGGGCCGTCGTGATCGAGAAAATTGCGGTTGAGGTCGACATTTTCCTCGGTGACGCGGCGCAGCCACGCGAAGCCGTGCGGGTTGATGGCGTGCACCAGGACGATCCGCACACCGTTCGGTAACGCCGAAAGGCCGGCGAGGAACCCGATCTCGATCGCCGAGCCCGCGAACGCCTCGACCCCATGGGTGCCGGAATTGACGAGAAGCACCCGCCCCGCGTCGCGCGGCCCCAGCAGGGCGACATCGGTCGTCAGCTCGCCGTCGTGGCCCGGAGGCGGTTTTGCCGGGTTGAGGAAATCCTCGAGCGCTGCTCCCGCCGCGCGCGCGGCATCGCGGAACTTGTCGCGCGCCGCCGGGTAGTCGGGCGAGAACGCGGAGAGGTCGGACATGCGGAAGGCTCCCGTTACAGGGGTGTCAAACGCGCGCCCCTGTTGTAAGAGAAGGCACGGCCCACCGCCAATCCGCGCGCCCGTAGCTCAGCCGGATAGAGCAGCGGACTTCCGATCCCTTCGCTCCCTGGAAGCCGTCTAGGTAAGGGCCGAGACGACAATGCGGGGTCCCCGTACTCAAATCGGGTGCGGCCCGACATCGTCGGCTTAGGAGACACGCGATGTTCATTCACCGCATCAAGCTCGAGAACATTCTCTCATTCGGGCCGGAGGCCCAGGAACTTGAACTCCGGCCTCTCAACGTTCTGATCGGGCCCAACGGGTCCGGCAAGTCGAACCTCATTGAAGTGATCGGTCTGCTAAGAGCTGCCCCGAACGACATCATGGCCCCGATCCATGAAGGCGGCGGGGGAGACAACTGGATCTGGCGTGGCGAACCGAAAATGAAGGAAGCGCGAGTGGAGGTGGTCGTAGAACGATCCTTCCTCCGTTCGGACAAGAAGTCGCTTCGTTATTCGCTCAAGCTTGGTTCCTTCCTCTTCGGTATTCCAAGTCTCCGAGAGGAAATCGGAGAAGTTGAAGAAACCGAACAACGAAATGATGGCTCGGAACTCTATGTGAAGCGTTCGCCAAGTGGGGTTACCTTGACTTACCTCGATGAGAGCGGGAAGAGAGGCCAGCGTGAACTGGACCCGACGGACATCAACTCTCATCAATCGATCCTGTCGCAACTGAAGGATCCGGCTCAGTATCCGGAACTTACGTTTCTCGGGATGGACTTTGCCGGAATGCGTCTCTATCGCGAGTGGTCATTTGGCCGAAACACTCCACCGCGATTGCCACAGAAGGCCGACCTCCCAAATTACTCACTCGCGGAAGACGCTCAGAACCTTGGCATGGTCCTGAACCGCCTCGAGGGAGATTCCGATGCCAAGAGGAAGTTTCTCACCGCGCTTCGAATGCTCTACCACGGGATAGACGACTACTACGTCCAGGTCGAGGCTGGCAGCGTCCAGGTATTTCTTATGGAGGGCACCGTCCCGATTCCGGCCACCAGGCTCTCCGACGGTACCCTTCGCTACCTTTGCTTGCTCGCCATTTTGTGCAATCCCGCCCTACCGAATCTGGTTTGTATCGAGGAACCGGAGCTCGGGTTGCACCCCGACATTCTGCCAAGCCTCGCCGACCTGCTTCGCGAAGCCTCCGAGCGGTGCCAGCTCATCGTTACCACGCACTCGGACACTCTCGTGGATGCACTGACGGAGACGCCCGAGAGCATAGTCATCTGTGAGAAGGAGAACGGGCAGACCAAGCTCAAGCGCCTGGAAAAGGACGAGCTGTCCCATTGGCTAGAGAAGTATCGACTGGGCGAGCTGTGGACCTCCGGAGAGCTGGGGGGAACACGCTGGTGAAGGTCAAGATCTATGTCGAGGGAGGAGGCGATGGCAAGGACCTGCGGACAAGGTGCCGCAGGGGGTTCAGTTCATTCTTCGAGAAGGCGAACCTGGCGGGAAGGATGCCGAGAGTCATCGCTTGTGGCGGCAGGAAAACTGCCTTCGACAAGTTTCGTACAGCGTTTGGAGCGAAGAAAGCAGATGAGTTCATCGTCCTGCTGGTCGACAGCGAGGGCCCGGTCGCGGACGACGCCGATCCCTGGAAGCATTTGGCAGGACGTGACGGTTGGCACGTGCCAGATGCGGCTACCGACGAAAATGCCCACCTAATGGTTCAATGTGTGGAGGCGTGGTTTTTGGCCGACGGGGACGGTCTGGCCGAATACTACGGTCGCGACTTCAATCTCAATGCTTTGCCTCGTCGAAGAGAGATCGAAGAGGTTGCCAAGGACGATATTTTCGATGGGTTACGAAACGCTACCCGCCAGTGCAAGAAGGGCGAGTACGGCAAGGGACGGCACTCATTCGACATTCTTGAGGGGACCGATCCCGCCAAGGTCTTTGATGCGTCGCCGCATGCCAAGCGCTTGATCGACACCTTGCGGGCGAAGGCAACGTAACGAATGGCGTTGCTCAGGCGGTGCCGGGTATTGGGCGCCTTCTTGGAACGGGGGTGTCAAACGCGCGCCCCTGTTGTAAGAGAAGGCACGGCCCACCGCCAATCCGCGCGCCCGTAGCTCAGCCGGATAGAGCAGCGGACTTCTAATCCGCAGGTCGCAGGTTCGAATCCTGCCGGGCGCGCCAGCTTTCCAGAGCATTTTTCGACCCGGCGCGACCGCAGTCGGCTATCGCCCGAGGCCCCCTCACCCCGACCCTCTCCCCGGCGGCGAGAGGGGGAGTTGCGGCGCCGCTTCCTCCCTGCCTTCTCCCCTCCCGCTTGCGGGAGGGGCCGGGGGAGGGTGGGCCGGTTCGGTACGGACCTTCGCGAGCCGGTAGAGATGACGGGGTGAATTCGGGAACGGTACCCCCTCCCTACTTCCCGGCCGTCGCGGCCGCGGCCGCCTTGATGAGCTTGTACATCGGCGCGATCTTCGGGTTCTTGCCAAGGAATTCGTCGCCCAGCGGGCGTACCCGGCGGAACAGCTCGGCCCGGTCGGCGGCGGTGGGCGCGGTGACGGTGCCGCCTTTCTCGATCCAGAGCTTCTCCCATTTCGCGGTGATCTCGACGGCGATCTTGACGGTGATGTCGCCCATCTCCTTGCCGACGTCGAAGATCGCCGCGCGGTGCGCCTTGGGCAGGCTGTCGAGCCACTTCCGGTTGAGCCACATGCCGCTCGGGATGAAGGCCGACTTCTCGTTGTAGATGTATTTTGCGACCGTGTAGAACTTGGACGGGCCCATCACGATGATGCCGCTCCTGACCCCGTCGATCCCCTTGCGCTGGAGCGCGGGCAGGACCTCGGAATAGGGCATCGGGATGCCGGTCGCGCCGACGGTCTTGAGCGTCGCGATCTCCATCTTGGTGGCCAGTACCCGGATCTTCCGGCCGTTGAAGTCTCCGAGCGTCTTTATCGGATTCCGCGAGGCAACCGCCGTCGCGCCCGCCGACCAGGTGTAATTGCCGACGATCCCGGCATGCGAGGCGAGCGCCAGGAACTTGTCGCGCACCGTCGGGTGGTTGAGCGAGCGGTGCTGGTGCATCTGCGACTCGAAGAGCGCGGGGGCGTCGGGCGCCTGGAAGGCCTGGTTCAGGCCGACGAAGAAGCCCGGCGGCGAGATGAAACACTCCTGGGTGCCGAGTTGGACCCCTTCCACCTGGCGCGGGATGGTGCCGAGCTGGGCGAGCGGGAAGATGCGCACGTCGACCGCGCCGCCAGTGGCCTTGCCCACCTTGTCCTTGAAGATCTCGGCAGAGCGGTGCTGGGAATCGTTCACCGTCACGAAGCCGCATTTCATGTCGTGCTTGGTCTGCGCATTCGCCGCCGTCGCGGCGAGAACCGCGGCCGCCGCCGCGAGGATCGTTCTTTTCATCGCTAGTCTCCCTGTTGTCCGTCTGGCGTCTCACGCGCCGCGAAAACGGTAGTCGAAACGGTCTCCGTCGGAAACCACGCGCCCCGCCGTGGTGCCGGGGAAATGGCAGGGTACCACCAGGGTATCGGTGTCGGTCACCGATTCGAGGATCATGCGACGCGAACGGTTGGACATCGCGGTGTCCCAGCAGAAGCATGAATACCAGTCCGGCTCGCGGCATTGCAGCGCGTGGTGCATCAGGTCGCCGGTGAACACCGCCCGCTGCCCGTTCGAGCGCAGGTTGACGCAGACATGGCCCGGGGTGTGCCCCGGCGTCGGCGTCAGCCAGATCGAATCGTCCAGCGCGTGGTCGTCGTCCACCAGAAGCGCCTGGCCCGCCTCCACCACCGGCAGGCAGGAATCGCGCCAGACATCGCCGGGCGGGTCGGCGCCCTTCTCGCTCTCCGCCGCCCAGAACTCGTATTCGCGCCGGCCGAAGATGTATTTCGCGTTGGGGAAGGTCGGCACCCAGAGCCCGTCGACCAGCCGCGTGTTCCACCCGCAGTGATCGACATGGAGATGGGTGCAGAAGACGTAGTCGATGTCTTCGAACCTGAGGCCGAGCGCGGCGAAACCGTCCAGCCAAGGCTGCTTGGGGTAGTCCAGCCAATCCCCCCGGTTGGGCTTGTCTTCGCCGACGCAGGTATCGATCAGGATGGTGTGGCGCGGAGTCCGAAGCACGAAAGTCTGGTAGGTGATCACCAGCAGGTCCTGCGCCGCGTCGTAGACGAAATCGGGGAGCCCGCGGAGGTGCTCGTCGACCAGGCCGCGCTCGGCGCTCGGGTACATGACCAGCGGGTTCCGCCACGCCCCGTCGCGTTCGACGATGCTGGCGACCTCGACGTCGCCGATCGAGAATCGCTCCATCATCCCGCCTCCCTTTTCGATTTCGTCGTGCGGCGTCCCTCGTGCCAGGCGACGAACCCGGCGCTGCCGCAGATCATCGCGGCCCCGATCCAGGTCATCGCGTCCGGCAGCTCGCCGAATGCGAAATAGCCGATCAGAGCCGCCCATACCAGACGGACGTAATCGACCGGCGAGACCAGGCTGGTGTCGCCTTCCTTCAGCGCCTGGTTGAGGCAGAGATGTCCGGTGGTCCCGAGCGCGGCCAGGACGAACAGGTTGAGATATTGCCCGGGCTCGGGCCAGGTCCAGACCGGGAGCGCGGCGAGGAACGACATGGGCGCGAGGATGATCATCATGTAGGCGGTGATGGTGATGCTCGATTCGGTCCGCGTCAGGGTCTTGATCACCAGCATGGCCACCGCCCACAACAGCGCCGAGAAAACGGTCAGGATGGGACCGAGGCCGATTTCGCCGAACCCCGGCCGCAGGATGACCAGCGCGCCGAGAAATCCGATGCCGATCGCGCCCCAGCGCGCGATGCCCACCCGCTCTTTCAGGACGAAGAAGGCAAGGACGCTCGCGAAAATCGGCGCGGTAAAAGTCAACGCCGTCACGTCCGCGAAGGGCGCGATGGTGACCGCGTAGAAGAAGCACAGCATCGAGATCAGGTTGAGGATCCCGCGCAGCGCGTGGACCTTGAGCTTCCGGGTGCGCAAAGGCGCGACCCCGTAACGGAACAGGATCGGCGCGAGGAAGACGAGGCCGAACAGGTTGCGGAAGAAGGCGACCTCGAAGGGATGGAGTCCCTGCGCGGTATGCCGGATCATCGCGTGCATGGCGGTGAAGGCGATCGTCGCCAACAGCATCATCGCCATGGCGCGGAGCGTGCTGCTCCCGCCGCTGGAGGTCGCGGTCAACCGTATTCGCGCAATACGTGGCGGGCGAGCGCCATCTTCAGGATCTCTTCCGGCCCCTCGGTGATCATGAACGAGCGCAGGTCGCGCCACAGCTTCTCGATCGGCAGGTCGGTGGTAAGCCCGATGCCGCCATGGATCTGAAGGCATCGGTCCGCCGCCTCGAAGCCGGCGCGGTCGCCGATGTACTTGCACATATAGGACCGGTAGCGGATGTCCTCGCCCCGGTCGTACCGCGCGGCGGCGTCGTAGACCATCAGCCGGAGCTGGTGCAGCTCGGCATAGGTGTCGACCAGCATCCACTGCACCGCCTGGCGGTTGGCGAGCGGCTCGCCGAAGGTCACGCGCTGCTTGGCGTAGGAGGCACCGAGCTCCAGGCAGCGCTCCGCCGTCCCGATGCCGAGCGAGCCGTGGCGCATCCGCCCGAAGGTGATCCAGTTCTGCGCCATCCGGAACCCGTCGCCCTCGTTGCCGATCAGGTTCTCGACCGGGACGCGCACGTCGTGGAAGCCGACCTCGCATGGGCGGTCGTCCATCATCGTTTCCTGCTGGCGGATCACCTCGATGCCCGGGGTGTCCATGTCGACCAGGATGCAGGAAATGCCGCCGCGCGCGCCCTTCTCGCGGTCGGTGACGCAGACCACCTGGGCGAAATCCGCCGCGTCGCCGCCGGTGATGAAGCGCTTCATGCCGTTGATGACGTATTCGTCGCCTTCGCGGACGGCGACGGTCCGCATGCTCGCCGGGTCGCCGCCGGCATCGGGCTCGGTCTGGCAGAAGGCGGCGTATTTCTCGCCCCGGATGCAGGGCCAGAGATACTTGTCCTTCTGGTCGTCGCGCAGGAACTGGAGCAGAATCGGGCTTACGTCGGGGCCGAATATCCACGGCTTTCGACGCGGAAAGGCGATGGTACGGCCGGTCTCTTCCCAGACCAGCACGCGGGCCAGAAGGCCGAGCCCCATGCCGCCATATTCCTCGGGGATATCGATCATCCAGAACCCGAGCTCGCGGGCGCGGGCTTCCAGCTTCTCCCGGACTTCCGGAACCATCAGGTGGCCGTCATAGGCCTCGCGCTCGATCGGTATGACCTCGTTGTCGATGAACCGCCGGAGCGTGTCCTTCATCATGCGGAGCTCTTCGGGAAGCTCGAAGTCCATTGTCGTCTCCCTGATCGCGGCGCGTGACAGTAAGGGACGGCCCCGGCGGCGGGTCAAGGCGGGGCAGGCTCGACTCCGCACGCGAACGAACTAGATTCCGTGCGGCGCACAGGAATGCGGAGGAACCGGCCATGGGCATGCTGATCGACGGCGAGTGGATCGACGACGACGCGAAATACCGCAACCCGGAAGGCGGCGCGTTCGTCCGCGCGGCATCGGTCTTCCGGTCATGGATCACCTCCGACGGGTCCTCGGGGTTCCCGGCCGAGCCCGGCCGCTACCATCTGTTCCTCGCGCCCAACTGCCCGTGGGCCCACCGGACCCAGATCGTCCGCTACCTCAAGGGGCTGGAGAATACGATCTCGATCACCCTCTCGGACCTGCCGCGCAAGCGGAGCTGGGCCTATACCGAAGGCATCGGCCGCGACCTCGTGCCGGTCGACGGCGTGTTCGAGCTTCACCAGGCCTATGTTTCCGCCGATCCCGGCTATACCGGCCGCGTCACGGTGCCGACCCTGTTCGACAAGAAGGAATGGACGATCGTCTCCAACGAATCGTCGGAGATCGTCCGCATGCTGAACAGCGAGTTCGACGGAATCGGCGCGACGCGGCTCGACCTCTATCCGGAGGATCTGCGCCCGGAGATCGACGGTTTCAACGAGCGTATCTACGAGACCGTCAACAACGGCGTCTATCGGACAGGCTTCGCCAAGACGCAGGAGACCTACGAGGAGGCGTACGGCAAGCTGTTCGGCACGCTCGACTGGCTGGACGACGTGCTGGGCGAACGGCGCTATCTGTGCGGCGAACGCCTGACCGAGGCCGACTGGCGGCTTTACCCGACTTTGATTCGCTTCGACTGCGTCTATTACAGCCACTTCAAGTGCAACAAGCGGCGCATCGACGACTACCCGAACCTGTCCAACTATTTGCGCGAGCTCTACCAGCTCCCCGGGATCGCCGAGAGGACCGACATTCGCGGCATAAAGCAGGGCTACTACGCCGACATGAAGCACATCAACCCGACGGGAATCGTGCCGCTGGGGCCGGATATCGACCTCCACCGGCCGCACGACCGGGAAAGGCTGCGCAACGCCGCCTGAGTTTCCAAGGGTCGTACTGCGGCCTTCGCTCCTCCCCCGTCGATCCGTCGTACCGGGCGCGTAGGGGAGCGCATTCGGCTTCCTCGGGTACGACGCTTTTGTTAAGCTTTGGAGGACCTCATGCTGGAGACTGCCCCATGATCCGGGACTTCGACCGGCGATCGGCCCGCGAACCGGTCCGGACCGCCCGAACCCGAGGCTTCGGATCGTGAGCCCGGAACTGATCGCCATTCTCGCCGTCGGAGTCGCCCTTATCGGTCTCATCGTCAGCGGCCAACGGACCACCCGGCAGGACATCGGAGAACTTCGCCGTGAGGTCGGAGACCTGCGCGAGCGTATGGCGAAGCTGGAAGGTCTTCTTGAGGGCCTGCGCGAGGCGATAGCGGGACGCCGCGACGCGGCGTGAGCCGTCCGCCCGTCAACCCCGGAACGGCGGGAACCCGGCGTAGCTCTCCGCGTGGTCGTCCTCGTGTCCCGGCATCCCCGGCCGGGTTAGGCAGCCCTTGGGACTTGCGTAGCTGTCGATGCGCCGAACCGGGCGTTCGTGCCACTGGATGTTGAAGGAGGCGAGCTTCGGGAAGAAGCAGAGCCTCGAATAGGGCAGGCGGTCGTGGATGAACCAGGCCAGCGGCCGCCAGTCGCGGGTCTCGGCAAACCGGTCGGCGAACCAGGGGATCACGACGCAGGCGGTCGCGCCCATGCAGCCGTCGGCGTCGCGCCGGTCCCAGATATGCCCGGCACGGCTCGCCCCGTTGGAGGCGCAGTTGAGCCCGTTCCGGTTGCCGAAGCCGTTGACCTCTTCCGAGCGGTACCCGGAGCGGACCGAGACGGTTCCGAAAGTCTCGTGCAGCGGTTCGAGGAGCGTTTGACAGAGCCGGGTGCCCGCGGCGATGGCGAGGTCCGGGTCGTCCGGAATGTTCGATAGCCCGTAAAAGGCCGCGATTTCGCTATGCAGGAAGTCGCGCATGAAGAAGGAGGGAGAGAGCCTCACCCGGCCGAGCTCCTCAAGCGCCCTCATCGAGCCCGGCTTGCGCATCGGCGGCTTCCCTAATTCTCCTTCGCCATACCCGCTTTCATGTCCTCCAGGATCCGCTCCACGGTTTCCCGCGCCAGATCCTGGGTGATGAAGACGATGCGGCTGCGCGTGTCCCCGTCGGGCCAGTCGGGGAGCTGGGCCGGGTCGTGGAACAAATGCTGCACGCCGTGGATCGCGATCGGCTTGTCCTGGCCGGCGACGTTGACGATCCCCTTGATCCGCAGGAGCTTTTCCCCGTGGGTCGCGATCAGCGTCCTTATCCATCCGACGAACGGCTCCCAGGGGAGGGGCTCGTCGTAGCGCAGGCAGTAGGCGCGGATGCTGTCGTCGTGCCGGTTGACGTCGTGGCGATGGTGGTGGTGCTCGTCCTCCGCGTAGGATTCGTCGCGCAGCCAGCGCTGCACGTCGAGGCTCTTGGTAGCCGGGTCATATAAGCCGGTATCGAACAGGGCGTCGGGGTGAATCGCGCCGAACTCCGCCCGGACGATGGAAGCGCCCGGGTTGAGCGCGCGCAAACTGGCTTCGAGCCCGTCGAGCTCGTCGCCTTCGGCGAGGTCGCCCTTGGTGATGACGATCCGGTCCGCCACCGCCGCCTGCTTGACGGATTCCCGGTGCCGGCTCAGCTGAATATCCCCGTTGACCCCGTCGACGGCCGTCACCACGCCGTCGAGAGCGAACCGGTTGGCGATCACGCGGTCGGTCATCAGCGTATGGATGACCGGCGCAGGATCGGCGAGCCCGGTGGTCTCGATCACGACGCGGGTGAACGGCGGCACATCGCCCTTGACCCGCTTGATGAAGAGCTCGCGCAGCGCGCGGGCGAGGTCGTCGCGGACGGTGCAGCAGAGGCAGCCCGCGTTGAGCAGCACCGTGTCCTCGTCGATTTGCTCGATCAGGTGGTGATCGAGCCCGATCTCGCCGAACTCGTTCACCAGGACAGCCGTTTCCGACATCTCGGGATGCTTCAGCAACGCGTTGATGAGCGTGGTTTTTCCACTTCCAAGGAAGCCCGTGAGCAGAGACGCCTGGACGATCTCCTCGGGCTCCGGCGGGGTGTGTGCATCGGTCATTTGTCGTAGAGCTCCGCTGGGTCGATCTCTACCTCCGCGACGGTCGCGAGCGTGTCGCCCCGGGCGGCCCGGAAGAAGCAGCTGCGCCGTCCGGTATGACAGGCGACGCCGGTCTGGTCGACGGCGAGCAGCAGCGTGTCGCCGTCGCAATCGACGCGGAGCTCGACCAGATTTTGAATTTGCCCGGAACTCTCGCCCTTGCGCCACAGCGCGTTGCGCGAGCGCGAGAAATAGCAGACCCGGCCGCTGGTCAGCGTCTCCGCGACCGCTTCCCGGTTCATCCAGGCCATCATCAGGACTTCGCCGCTGTCGTGCTGCTGCGCGATGGCCGGCACCAGACCGTCGCCGTTCCACGCGATCGCGTCGAGGGTCGCGGCGATGCCCGCTTCGGACACGCCCATGGTTTTCGTTCCCGGTTTTTCGATGGTAGCCATTCTACAGCATTTTCCGACCTGGCCGGGTCGCGCCCTCCCCCGGCCCCCCCCCCCACGGGGGTGGGGACCGGGCGTGGGGGTGGGGGCGGGCTCATCCCCTCACCCCGGGGGGGGTGGGGGGGGGGTTGGGGGGGCGGCCGTCAGCGCGCCGCGTTCAGCCGTTCGAAGCCGCCTTCCAGGTCGGCAATCAGGTCGTCGGTGTCCTCGAGCCCGGCGTGGATGCGGATGCTCGGACCTGCGTCCCAGACCGTCGCCGTTCTCATCGGCGCCGGATTGGTCGGCAGGATGAGGCTCTCGAAGCCGCCCCAGCTCGCCCCCATGGAGAACAGCTTCATGCCGTCCAGCATCGCCTCCACGGCCTTGGCCGGGGCCGGCTTCAATACGACGCCGAACAGGCCGCAGGCGCCGCTGAAATCCCGCTTCCAGAGCGCGTGCCCGGGGTCGTCCGGCAAGGCGGGGTGAAGGACGCGGTCGACCTCCGAACGCTGCCGCAGCCAGCGTGCGAGAATCAGCCCGTTCTCGTGGTGCTGGCGGAGCCTCACGGCCAGCGTACGGAGTCCCCTGAGCGCAAGGTATACGTCGTCCGGCCCGCAATTGGCGCCGAGATCGGCCGCCGACTGGCGAACCCTGGGCCACAACTCCTCGCGGGTCGTGACGGTGCCCATCATCACGTCCGAATGGCCGACGATGTATTTCGTGGCCGCCTGGACCGAGACGTCGACGCCGTGCTCGAACGGCTTGAACAGGATGCCCGCGCCCCACGTATTGTCGATGATGACCACGGCTCCCCCGGCGTGCGCGGCTTCGGCCACGGCGGGCACGTCGGTCATCTCGAAGGTGAGCGAGCCCGGCGTTTCGACATAG
>JAJEHI010000171.1 GCA_022823775.1 Defluviicoccus sp.
TCCATGGGCTCCCGTTCGCGTGGCATCGGATATAGAGCACGGCCCGGGGTCCGGCAAATCCGGGGCGCTTTCCTTTTGCCGGTCGGCGTGGCATCCACATGGCATGGCTGCGAACCCCGTTGCGCTGACCGGCGTCCGGCCCCTGGCGGAGTCCTTCGACGGCTTCATCGTCGACGTCTGGGGCGTCCTCCATGACGGGCTCCGGCTCTATCCCGGCGTGACGGACGCGCTCGACCGGCTGGCGGAACGGGGCAAGGACGTGGTGTTCCTGACCAACGCGCCGCGCCGGTCCCGGGACGTGGCGCGCATGCTGGCGAGGCTGGGGCTGCCGGAACGCCACCGCCGCAACATCGTCGCCTCGGGCGAGTCGGTTCACGCGTCGCTCGCCGACCGGACCGATCCCTTTCATGCCGCGCTCGGACGGCGCTGCATCGTGCTCGGCGAGACGATGGAGAACGACATCCTGACCGGGCTCGACCTGGAACGCGTCGACGCGTTGGAGGACGCGGAGTTCATCGTCAATATCGGTCCGTGGCGCAAAGGCGCGGCGTTGGCGGATTACGAGGACGACCTCGCGCGGGCGGCCGGTCTCGACCTGCCCATGATCTGCGCCAACCCGGACCTCAGCGTCATGCAGGGGGGTCTGGAGATGCTTTGCGCCGGCGCGCTGGCCGTCCGGTACGAAGCGCTCGGCGGCAGCGTCGCCTGGCACGGCAAGCCGCGCCCGGCGATCTACGATCTGTGCCTTGCCCGGCTCGGCGGACCGCCGCGGGATCGGGTGGTGGCGATCGGCGACTCCATGGGAACGGACATCGCGGGCGCGGCGGCGGCGGGCTGCGATTCCGCGCTGGTCCTGGGCGGGCTGCATGCCGACGAGATCGGCCGGGACGGGTCGCTCTCGTCCCTTCTGGAGGCCCATCGGGTCGCGCCGACCTTCACCCTGCCGGGCTTCGCCTGGTAGCGGGGCCGCGGCAGGGACCCCGTGCCGGCGCTGCTCCTGATCGTATTCGTCGACCTGATCGGCTTCGGGATCGTCCTTCCGCTGCAGCCCTTCTACGCCCAGGCGTTCGGCGCGAGCCCGGGAACGGTTACCCTCGTCGCGGCGAGCTACACGGCGGCCCAGTTCGCCTTCGCGCCGGTCTGGGGCCGCGTCAGCGACCGTATCGGCCGCAAGCCGGTGCTGCTCGCGACCTCGTTCGGTTCCTGCCTCGCCTATCTGTGGCTCGCCCAGACGGATTCCCTGACAGGGCTTTTCCTGGCACGCGCCTTCGGCGGAATCATGGCCGGCAATATCGGGGTCGCGCACGCCTATGTGGCGGATCTGGTGGGCGCCGACCGCCGCGCCGGTGCCATGGGACGTGTCGGAGCGGCCGCCGGGCTCGGCTTCGTCGTCGGACCCGCGATCGGCGGCCTGCTCGCGGGACCGGATCCGCTCCAGGCCGATTTCGTCCTGCCGTTCGTCGTCGCCGCGGCGGCGGCGGCCCTGGCATTCGGGCTTGCCGCGATCCTTCTGCGCGAAAGCGCGAGCGGCGGGCAGCTCGCCCGCGCCCGGTCGAACCCCGGCAGGCGGGTCTGGCGCCGCATCCGCGAGGCGGAGGTCGCGCCGCTCCTCCTGCTGGTGTTCTCGACGCCCTTCGTGTTCGCCGGCATCGAGACGGTGTTCGCGCTGTGGTCGGAGGCCCGGTTCGGCTGGGGTCCCACCCGCAACGGCTACATGTACACCTTCATGGGCGCGGTGGCGGTCCTGGTGCAGGGCGCGGCCGTCGGACCGATAACGCGCCGCGCCGGCGAACGCCTCACCGTTGCCGCGGGCATGAGCGCGGTGATGGCCGGTTGCCTCGTCATGCCTGTCGCATCCGGGACGGCAACGGTCATGCTCGGGCTCGGGCTGATCGTCGGCGGCGTATCGGTCTGCGGCCCCTCCCTCTCGTCGCTGATCTCGCAGCAGGCGCGGCCGCACGAGCGCGGCGCCCTCCTCGGGGTTTCGCAATCTTCCGGCGGGCTGGGGCGAATCCTCGGTCCCGCGCTCAGCGGCTCGATCTTCGCCGGGCTGGGGCACGACTGGCCGTTCCTGCTGGGCGCGGCGACGATGCTGGCCGCCGCATCGCTGGCGATCGGGCTCGCGTTCCGCCATCGGTAACGTCAAGAGTTGTGTGTCAGGGAGAAGAGGGTTGGGACTCCCTGGCTTTGGTTTTCGTGTGTGAAGACGGCGAACAGGATGCGGTCCATGGAGGTTCGGTCCTGGAAGGTCCCCATGGGTCTGGTTCTGCGCCGGACTTCTCGGAAGCGTCGTTCGATGGCGTTTGTGGTCCTGACCCGTTTGCGCTGGTCGAGGGTCTTGTATCGGAAGCATGTGAGCAGGTCGTCGAGGTCGTTTCGCAGGCAAGCGACAGCCTTGGGGTAGGTGTTTTCCCATCTGTCGGCGAAGCGGCGCGCGGCGGAGGTCGCCCTGGGCCGGTTTGCGGCGTTCATGATCCTGTGGAGGCTGGCCTTGACGGCGTCGCGGTCGGGTTTGCGGACCTTGTCGAGGACGTTCCTGATCTTGTGCGCCCAGCAGCGCTGGACGGCGATGCCGGGATAGACGGTTGGCAAGGCGGCGAGCAGGCCCTGGCCGCCGTCTGCGCAGATCACCTCGATGCCCTCGCCGTCGAGCCCGCGGCGGTAGAGATCGGTGAGGAAGCGCTCCCACTGGGCGGCGCTCTCGCTGGCCGCCAGGCGGAAGTCGACGATCTCCTTCTTGCCGTCGGCGCGGATGCCGAGCGCCACCAGGACGGGGCGTCTGAGCGCGCCGGCGCCGGTCTTGCGGGCGAGCACCACGCCGTCGAGCATGAGCACGGGGTAGACGTCCTTCAGCGGCCTGCGGTGGAAGGCGGCGACGGCGCCATCCAGCGTCCTGGCGATGCGGCTGACCGTGGCCGGGCTGATGCGCCGGCCGAGGATCGGCAGCAGCGCGGTGGCCACCTTGCGGGTCGACAGGCCGAGCACGAAGCAGGCCAGCACCATGCGGTCGATCCGCGGCGCGCGGCGGGCATAGGCGCGCAGCACCGAGCGCGCCGAGAAGCCGCGGGTGCGCGGCACGCGGAGCTCGATCTCGCCGAGCTCGGTGATCAGCCAGCGCCGGTAATGGCCGTTGCGCCGGTCGGCGATCTGGCGCCTGGCCATGGCGTCGAGATGGCCGGAGATCAGATCGCCCATCCGGGTCTCCAGAACCTCCTTCAGCGCGGCCCTGGCGGCGGTGCGGTAGTCCTCGCCCCACTCGACCCCTTCGGCCTGCATCGCCTTCATTATCCGGAACGCGGCGGGTAAACTCTCGATCGTCGCGGATTGCGGCATGGGGGTGCTCCTCATCGTGGATCTCAGCAACCCACGGAGTACCCCCCTCGCCTCAACTGACACAAACTCTGATACGTCACCTCCGCCATCGGGCATCTTGACGCGAGTGCGCGCGGGCGACTACAAAGCCCGCCTCACCCCAACGGAGTGCGGACCATGGCGCGGCGTTGCAGCGTGACGGGCACGGGCGTGCTGACGGGAAACAATGTCAGCCACGCGAACAACAGGACCAGGCGGCGTTTCCTGCCGAACCTGCAGCAGACTTCGCTCATGTCCGACGCGCTCGGCAGGACGGTGAAGCTGCGCCTCACCGCCCGGACGATCCGCTCGATCGAGCACAATGGCGGGCTCGACGCGTATCTCCTCGGAACGCCCGACTCGAAGCTCGCCGAAGAAGCTTTGCGCATCAAGCGCCGGATCAAGAAGGCAGCCGCCGCCGCCAACTGAGTCTCGCCCGGCCGTCAGGCGATCAGGCGTTCGCCCACCGCCGCGCGGCCGCCGCGCGGCCCGCCGAGATCTTCCTCGAACAATTCCGTCAGCCGGCCCATCATGGTGCCGCCGAGCTGCTCCGCATCCATGATCGTGACCGCGCGATGGTAATAGCGGGTGACGTCGTGGCCGATCCCGATCGCCGTCAGCTCGACGGGCGACTGGCCCTCGATCCAGGCGATGACGTCGCGCAAGTGCCGTTCGAGATAATTGCCCGGGTTGACCGAGAGCGTCGAATCATCGACCGGCGCGCCGTCCGAGATCACCATGAGTATCCGGCGCTGCTCCGGCCGCGAGATGAGCCGTTGATGCGCCCAGATCAGCGCCTCGCCGTCGATGTTCTCCTTCAGAAGCCCCTCTCGCAGCATCAGCCCGAGCGACTTGCGCGCCCGGCGCCAGGGTGCGTCCGCGTCCTTGTAGACGATGTGGCGGAGGTCGTTGAGCCGGCCGGGGTTGGGCGTCTTACCCTCCGAAAGCCATTTCTCGCGCGCCTGACCGCCCTTCCAGGCGCGCGTCGTGAAGCCGAGGATCTCGACCTTCACGCCGCACCGCTCGAGGGTGCGGGCGAGGATGTCGGCGCTCATCGCCGCGACCGTGATGGGCCGGCCGCGCATCGAGCCCGAATTGTCGATCAGGAGAGAGACGACGGTATCGCGGAACTCGGTCTGCTTCTCGATCTTGTAGCTGAGCGGGTGCATGGGGTTGACCACCACGCGGGACAGGCGCCCGGCATCGAGCAGCCCCTCCTCCAGGTCGAATTCCCATGACCGCGACTGTTGCGCCAGCAGGCGCCGCTGAAGCCGGTTGGCGAGCCGGGCGATCATCCCCTGGAGATGGGCGAGCTGCTGGTCGAGATGCTGGCGCAGCCGGCCGAGCTCGTCGGCGTCGCAGAGCTCCTCGGCGTCGATGATCTCGTCGAATTCCTCGGTGTAGGGCCGATAGGCGGGCTGGCGGGCCTCGTCCGGCAGGAAACCGTCGGCGCGCCGACGCTGCGCGCGCTCGCCTTCCTCGTCCCCGGTCCCTGGCATCATCTCTTCCTGGACCTGTTCGGCCATCGAATCCTCGGAGTCCTCGCCCTCGCCGTCTTCCATGTCGGAGGATGGCGAGCCCTCCATCTCGGCGGCCGCGCCGTCCATCTCGGTGGCCTCGGCGTCGTCGTCCTCGGAGTCGGAATCCTCGCTGTCCTCGCCCTGGTCGGTCGATTCGCTCTCGCCCTCGCCCGGTTCCTCGTCGAGCAGGTCGAGGTCGTAGAGCAGCTTGTTGACCGTCCGCGCAAAGGTCTCCTGGTCGCCGATGGCGGTTTCCAGAGCCTCGAGATCGGCATCGATCTTGTCGCCGATCCGTTCCCTCCAGAGATCCATCAGCGGGCGGGCCGCTTCCGGCAGCGACCGGTCGGACCATCTCTCCCGCGCCATCATGCCGACGGCCTCGGCGATCGGCGCGTCCTCGACGTCGGTGATCCGCGCGTAGCCGCGCGACTGGCAGCGCCCGGCAAGCGCGGCATCGAGATTGGCCGCGACGCCCGCCATGTGCCTGGAGCCGATGGTCTCGACCCGCACCTGTTCGAGCGACTCGAATACCGCCCGCGCGGTTTCCCCGGCGGGCGCGCGCCGGGCATGCAGATCGGCATCGTGGTGGCGCAGCTTGAGCGCCATGGCATCGGCTTCGCCGCGCAGCTCCGATACCTCGCCCTCGGGCAGATCGCGTGAGGGGACGGGGAGGCGGGCCTGGTTCTCGACCAGCCGCGGTTCCGCGCCGAAATTGACCGTTACGTCCTCACGCCGGGCAATGGCGCGCATCGCCGCGCCGGTGACGCGGCGGAACGCCTCGACAGGAGTATCGGACGGCGTGGAACTCACTTGCCGGACCGCGCGCCTAGCCCTGTCCGGACTTGACCGTGGCCTCCGGCAGGTCTTCCCCCATGCAGCGCTGGTAGTACTCGGCCACCGCCGGGCGTTCCAGCTCGTCGCACTTGTTGAGGAAGGTCATGCGGAACGCGGTCGCGACATCGTCGAACAGGCGGCTGTTCTCCGCCCATGTTATGACGGTGCGGGGAGACATCACGGTCGAGATATCGCCGTTCATGAAGCCCGCGCGGGTCATATCGGCGACCGAGACCATCGCGCTGATGGTCTTGCGGCCGCCCTCGTCGTCGTAATCGGGCACCTTGGAGAGGACGATTTCCTCTTCGTCCTCGCGCGGCAGGTAGTTGAGCGTGGTCACGAGGTTCCAGCGGTCGAGCTGGCCCTGGTTGATCTGCTGGGTGCCGTGATAGAGCCCGGTCGTGTCGCCGAGCCCGACGGTATTGGCCGTCGCCATCAGGCGGAAGGCGGGGTGCGGGCGGATGACGCGGTTCTGGTCCAGCAGCGTCATCTTGCCGTCGACCTCCAGCACGCGCTGGATGACGAACATCACGTCGGGCCGCCCGGCATCGTACTCGTCGAAGACCAGCGCGCAGGGGCTCTGCAGCGCCCACGGCAGGATGCCCTCGCGGAACTCGGTGACCTGCTTGCCGTCGCGCAGCACGATCGCGTCCTTGCCGATCAGGTCGATGCGGCTGATGTGGCTGTCGAGATTGACGCGGATGCAGGGCCAGTTGAGCCGCGTCGCGACCTGTTCGATATGGGTCGACTTGCCAGTGCCGTGATAGCCTTGGATCAGCAGGCGCCGGTTGTGCTTGAGCGCGACCAGGATCGCGAGCGTCGTGTCGTGATCGAAGCAATAGGCCTCGTCGAGGTCCGGCACGTGGTCCGAAGGCGGAACGCTGAACGCCGGCACCTGCAAGTCGGTGTCCAGCCCGAACACCTGGCGAACCGACACCGTCATGTCGGGCATCACGGGCGCGCTGCCATTGGCCCCGTTGCTCTTGTCAGCTGACATAAACCCTCAATCCCTGGTGGATGTAACGTGAAGCTGGCTAGGCGGAGCGCGCGGCGCTGAGCGTCCTGTAGGCGTCGTTGACCAGCTTGAGGCGCTCCTCGGCGCGCTTGTCCCCTCCGTTGACGTCGGGGTGCAATTGCTTGACGAGTTCCTTGTAGCGCAGTTTCACCGTTTCCGCCGTAACCGGCGGGCTCAGATTCATCACATCGAGCGCCTGCTTCGCGGCCGGATCGACCGCGAACCGATGCTCGCACCCCTCATGCGCGGCCCGCTGCTCGCCGGGGAACAGATCGAAGGGATCGCGCGGATCGGCGCGTCCGCCGCCGTGCCCCGTCCCGAACGGCCAGGACGGACGCCGCCATGTCGTATCGGCGCGAACGTGAGCCTCGACTTCGGCCACGCTCATGCCTGCATAGTAGTCCCAAGCCTTGTTGTACGCGCGAACATGCTCGAGACACAACCAAATATAGTCCGACATCCGGTCGCGCGAGCGCGGGGCGCGGAATTGCGCGGGCTCGCCGCAGCCGTGCGCGGCACAGACAAGCGTCTCGTCTTCGACCCCGCCGTCGACAGATGCATTGCCGTTCCCCATCATGGCGCGCAGTATGGAGTCGACACCGGGGACAGGCAAGCGCGCCACCGGAGAGAGGCAGGCCGAACATGAGCGTCGCGGAGACCATCCGGGGCAAGCTGGAAGACGCGTTCCGTCCGACATATCTCGATATCGTCGACCAGTCCCATCTGCATCTCGGCCACGCGGGCGCCCCGGAAGGCGGCGAGAGCCATTTCCGGGTGGAGATCGCGGCGTCGGCCTTCGAGGGGAAGAGCCGGGTGGAACGCCAGCGGCTGGTTTATTCCTGCCTGGCGGACGAGCTGGCCGGGCAGGTGCACGCGCTCTCGGTGGCCGCGAAGACCCCCGACGAGACCAGGGACCAGGGAGGAAAACCATGAAATTCGGAAAGCCGTGTCTGCTGGCCGCGGCGCTGGCCGCGACGGTCGGGTTCGCGCAACCGGCCTCCGCCGAGACGGTGCTCAAGTTCGCGAGCTTCGTCCCGCCGCAATACATCCTTCACAAGCCGATCTTCCTCAAGCTCGCCGACGACCTCGACAAGGCGACGGGCGGAGAGGTCAAGATCAAGGTCTACGCCGCCGGCGCGCTGGGCAAGGGGCCCGTCGAGCAATACCAGCGAGCGGTAAGGCGCGTGGCGGAAATCTCATACGGGCTGCCCGGCTACACCTCGTCGGTGTTTCCCAAGACGCTGCTGATCGAGCTCCCCGGGGTCACGCAAGGCCACCAGGACGCGACGCGGAAGCTCTGGAAGGTCATGGACGCGCATCTGCGGGACGAGTTCAAGCGCACCCGCCCGCTGGCGGTGTTCGTAACCCCGCCGGCGGTCTTCATGATGCGCGACAAGCCGGTGAGGACGCTGGAGGACCTCAAGGGGCTCAAGATCCGGGTGGCCTCCAAGTCGGCGGCCGCGGTGATCTCCTCCTACGGCGCGACCCCGGTGCCGATGCCGGCGACCAAGGTCTACACCTCGATGAGCACCGGGGTGGTCGACGGCGCGCTGATGGGCTCCGACTCGCTGCTCATCTTCAAGCTGATCGAGCCGACGAAGTTCGTCACCGTCGGTCTGCCCGAAATGCCGACCACGATCTTCATGGTGATGAACCGGCAAGCCTATGACGAGCTGTCGCCGAAGAACCGGGCCGCGCTCGACAAGCTCACGGGTCTCGATATCAGTCTGCGCTCGGCCGCGGGCCTCGCCAGGTTCGGCCAGATCGCGCTGTCCAAGTTCCGGGGTCTGGAAGGCAAGCAGATCGTGGAACTCGCGCCCGAGGCGCGGGCGGCGTTCGACAAGCGGGCCGCGGCGGCGGTGGCCGGCGTTCTCAAGGAGCACGACGCCAAGGGCATTCCCGCGAGCGAGGTCGTCGCGGCGATGAAGAAATAGGCGCCGCCTCTCCGGGAACGGCGCCGGGCCGCACCGCTTGAAGACGCTCGATAACGTCTCGGGCGGGCTTGCCATCCTTTCCGGCCTCGTCCTCGTCGCGGCGATCGGGCTTACCTTCGCCGACGTGGTCCTGCGCTACGTTTTCGCCGCCCCGATTCTCGGCGCCAGGGATCTGCTGGAGATGGGGATGGTGACCGTCGTCGCCCTCGCCCTCCCCTTCACCTGGCGGATCGGGGGGCACATCGTGGTCGACCTGATTCCCGAGTACGGGATCCGGGCGCTGGACCGCGGCCGCGACATCTCGGTGCGCGCCATCGGCTTCTTCGTGTTCGCGGCGCTCGCCTGGCGCGCGTGGCTGCGCGCCGACGACGCGGCTTTGTTCAACGAAGCGACCAACATGATCGCGCTGCCGTTCCAGCCGTTCTTCTGGCTGCTGGCGGCGGCGACCGCGTTCCAGGCGCTCGTTCTCGCGGCGGAAATCGGTCTTGCCGCGACCGGCCGGCCGCTCGGCTACCGCGCCGCCTGGGCGGCGGCGGAGACCGACGGCGCCTGATGGACCCGACGCTTCTCGGCATCGTCGGCCTCGGCCTGCTGCTCGTTCTCATGAGCCAGCGCGTCCCGGTCGCGCTGGCGATGACGGCGGTCGGGTTCGCGGGCCTCGTCGTGCTCAACAGCTGGCCCGCCGCGCTGGCCACTCTCGTCACCGAGACCTGGAGCACGCTGATCTTCTACGAGCTCACCGTGATCCCGTTCTTCGTCCTGATGGGCAATGTCGCGAGCGCCTGCGGGATGAGCCGCGACCTCTACAACGCGGCCAACGCCTGGGTCGGCTGGATGCGCGGCGGTCTCGCGCACGGCACGGTCCTCGGCTGCACCGGATTCGCCGCGCTATCGGGTTCGTCCGTCGCGTCTGCTCTCACCATCGGACGGGTCGCGCTGCCGGAAATGGCGCGCTTCGGCTACGACCGCAAGCTCGCCGCCGGGGCGGTCGCCGCCGGCGGCACGCTCGGCATCCTGATCCCGCCGTCCACGGGGTTCGTGATCTACGCGATCCTCACCGAGGAATCGATCGGCCGGCTGTTTCTCGCCGGCGTGATCCCGGGGCTCATTCTCGCGGCGATCTTTCTGGTGGCGATCTTCATCCAGATTTCGTTGAAGCCCGAGATCGGCCCGGCCGCGCGACGCTACGACTGGTCGGAGAAGCGCCGCGCGCTGGGCCGCGGCCTGGCGATCGTCTTCATCATCGTGGTCTCGATCGGCGGCATTTACGGCGGCGTTTTCACCCCGGTCGAAGCGGCCGCGGTGGGCGCGGTGCTGGCGATATTCTTCGCGCTCCGGCGCGGCGCCGTCTCGAGACGGATGGCGGGCAGCGTGCTGCTCAACACGGTCAGCACGACCGCGATGATCTATTTCATCATCCTGGGCGCGGCGGTCTTCTCGCCCTTTCTCGCGCTCACCCAGATTCCGGAATCGCTCGCCGGCGCGCTCAAGGCCCTCGAGCTCGGTCCGATCGCCCTGTTGGTCATCATCCTGCTCGCATTCATCGCGCTCGGCACCTTCCTCGACGGGTTCGCGATGATGGTGCTCATCCTGCCGATCGTCCTTCCCATCATCGAGCAATCGGAGCTCCCCGCCTTTCTCGGGATGAGGCCCGATTCGAGCGATCTCAGGGTGTGGTTCGGGGTGGTCATGGTGATCATTCTCGAGATGGCGCTGATCAGCCCACCGGTCGGAATGAACGTGTTCGTGGTGAAGGGCGTCGCGCGCGACGTGCCGATGCGAGACATCTATATCGGCATCCTGCCGTTCTGGGCGGCGATGATGATCTGCCTCGCGATCCTGGTCGCCTTTCCCGGCCTGTCGCTGATCCTGCCGAACACGATGTTGAGTTGAGCGGCTTCATCGGAGGATCGTCGATGCCGACATGGCTGCGGCTTTCGATCGGGGGCGCGGCCACGCTGTTCGTGGGCATGGGGCTCGGCCGGTTTTCGTACACCCCGCTGATCCCCGCGCTGATCGAGGACGGAGGGCTGAGCGCCGCCGAAGCGGGCTCGGTGGCGGCGTTCAATCTGGCGGGTTTCCTGATCGGGGCGCTGGCCGCTCCCTGGCTCCGCCGCCGGATGGAGGAGGCCGCGCTGCTGCGGGCGTGCCTGTGGATCACGCTCGCCTGCCTGTTCGCCAGCATCGCGCCCGCCGGCGCGGTCTGGCTCATCTTCTGGCGCGGCGTCGCCGGGGTCGCGATGGGCGTGATGATGGTCTACGCGCTCGCGGTCGTCACCCGCCATGCGCCGCCGGACCGCCTGGGGGCCGCGACCGGGATCGTCTTCACGGGCGTCGGCATCGCGATCCTCGCCTCCGGCGTGCTGGTGCCGCTCCTCGTCCAGCGGGGTCTCGTCATGGCGTGGACCGGGCTCGCGCTGTTCGGCGCGGCGGGCGTGGCGGCGGCGCTTTGGGGCTGGCGGGCGGCGACCCCGGCGGGGGGACCGCCGAACGGGCGTTCGCAATCGCGTTTCCGTCCGACTCCCGCCGCATTCCGGCTGATCGCGGCGCAGAGCATGTTCGGCATCGGCCTCGTGCCCCACAGCATCTACTGGGTCGACTACCTCGTGCGCGGGCTGGGCGAGAGCATCGGCATCGGCGGGTTCCACTGGGTGCTGTTCGGGCTGGGCGCGATAACGGGGACCTTCCTCTGGGGCCGTCTCGCCGACTGGATCGGCCATCGGGCCGGCCTGGTCCTGGTGCTGGCGAGCCTCGCCGCCGGCGTGGCCCTGCCGGTCATCCTTCCCTTCGCCTGGGTGCTGGTCTTCTCCTCGCTCGTCGTCGGCGCGCAGCCGGGCTTCTCGGCCATCGTTTCCGGCCGCGTGCACCAGATCGTGGGCCCGGAAGAAATGCCGCCTCTATGGCGCGCGATGGCGCTGGTGGGCGGCGTGGCCCAGGTCGTCGCGGGCTATTCGCTGGTGGCCTTGTTCGAGATCACCGGGAGCCACGTCCCGATATTCCTGATCGGCGGGGCGGCGATGGCGGTGGGCGCGGTCGTCGTGGTCGACCTGAAGCGCGGCGGTCCGTAGCGTCCGACCCTCCCCCGGCCCCTCCCGCAAGCGGGAGGGGGGAAGGTAAGGAGGAGACGGCAAGCGGGCGGCCCTGATCGTGCCCGGTCGAAAAATGCTTTAGCCTCCCGCGAATCCGATGTTTCGAGAGGTCGCCGATGTACGTCACCATGCTGGGCACCGGAGCCCCGTTCCCCGATCCGGACCGCGCGCAATCGGGCATCCTCGTCACCCTGGATAACGGCGCGCGCTACATGTTCGACTGCGGCAACGGGACAGTGCGCAACATGGTCGCGGCCAATGCCAACCCGGCGGAGGTCAAGGCGGTCTTCCTGACCCATCTCCACCACGACCATATCTGCGATTTCCCGCTGTTCGCGATCGCGGGTTGGATGTGGGACCGGCCCGATTCGCCGATCGTTCTGGGACCCAAAGGGACCGGGCATTTCTGCAAGATGCTGTTCGAAGGCGGCGCCTTCGACGTCGATTTCCGGGCGCGCAGCGCCTATCCGCTGAGGCAGCAGAACCTCGCCGCCATGCGGCCCGACGTGCGCGAAGTGCAGCCCGGCCTGGCATACGAGGACGAGGACGTCAAAATCCTCTGCGACTGGGTCGAGCACATCCCGCGCGAGATCAGCGAGTGCTTCGGCATCCGCTTGGAAGCCGAGGGCAAGGCGGTCGCGTTTTCCGGCGACACCGCGCCCTGCGATGCCGTCGTGCGCCTTGCCCGCGACGCCGACGTCCTGATTCACGAATGCACGTTTCCGCAGGTCTTCGTCGATTACCGGGCGCGGACCGGCGTCGGCACCTTCGCCCACACCCCGCCGGAGGACCTCGGCAGGATCGCGCGCGACGCGGGCGTCAAGCTGCTGGTCGCCACCCATTTCGGGCATTTCGAATCGACCAACACGGTGATCCGCACAGCGTCCTCGAACCACTACCCGGTCGAGCTCATGGGGCCCCACCTGATGGACGAGGTCGTGCGCGACATCCGCAAGCACTATTCCGGCCCTCTGATGACCGCGTATGATCTGATGAGGGTGAACCTGTAGCGCAGGGAATTCCTGCCCAAGAAACCTGAAGGGAGACAGGGAATGAAGTTTCTGGCAACGACCGCGATCGCCGCGGCCGCCTTCGCCGCGGCGGGCGCCTCGGCGCAGACCGTCAGCATCGGCACCAACCCGCAGGGATCGCTCGCCTATGCGACCGGCGCGGGCGTCGCCAAGGTGGCGATCGAGGACGCGGGGGTGAAGATGCGCGTGGTGCCGCAGGGCGGGCCGGTCGTCACGCTGCCGCTGCTCAACGACGGCGAGCTCGACTTCACCATCTCGGTCAGCGTGGTCACCGCCTTCGCGAAATCCGGCGGCGCCATGTTCAAGGGCCGCAAGCAGGAGAACGTCCGGGTCGTCGCCTCGCTGTTCCCGCTGGTGGTGGGCTGGTACGTCCGCGCCGATTCGCCGATCGAGACCATTTCGGACCTCAAGGGCAAGCGCGTGCCCTCGCGCTACACCAAGCAGAAGATCGCCGGGCTGTTCGCCCGGGCGCTGCTGGCGACCGGCGGGCTCGGGGAGAAGGACGTCAAGGGCGTGCCCGTGCCCAACGGCGTGCGCGGGGTGCAGGATTTCATGGAGGGCAAGGTCGACGCGGCCAACTTCTCGCTGTCCTCGGGCAAGACCCGCCAGGCCCACGCCGCGGTCGGCGGGATTCGCGTCCTCTCGGCGGAGATGAACGACCGGACCCAGGCGATCCTCCGCAAGATCGCGCCGGGGGCGGTGCTCGGGACGATCCAGCCGTCCGCCGAGTATCCCGGCGTCAAGGGCCCGACCAACACGCTGATCGCGCCCTTCATCGTCAACGCGAGCACCAATACGCCCGACGAGACGGTGTACAAGGTGGTCAAGGCGCTTCACGCCAACAAGAAGAAGCTGGTCACCGCCCACAAGTCCTTCGGCGGGTTCGATCCGGCCAAGATCAACCGCGATCTCGGCATCCCCTATCACCCGGGGGCGCAGAAGTTCTTCAAGGAAGCCGGTCTGATGTAGCCGGTGCGGCCGGCGCCCGGGGACATGGCGGAGGCCGAGCGAAACGGGGACGAGGCGCGGGCGACATGGACCGTCCGCGTCCTCGGCGCTTGGCTCGGCGGGGTGCTCACCGCGGGCGCGCTCGCCGAGGCGGCCGACCTCTACCGCATGGTCGGGCTGGTCCTCTACAACGAGCAACGGCTCGTGATGCTGCTCGGCATCGGCATCGCGACCCTGTTCGTGGTCAAGCCGGCGAGGACGAAGACCGAGCGCCTGCGGGTGCCCTGGTACGACGGGCTCGCCGCGGTGGCGGGGCTCATCGTCTGCGCCTACGTCGCCTGGGACTACGAGCGGATCTTCGAGAACCTCCATTTCCGCCCGGCCGACGCGGTCGTCACCAGCGTGGTCATCGTCGTCCTGGTGGCGGAGGGGCTCAGGCGGACCGCCGGCCAGGTGCTGTTCTGGTTCATGATCTTCTTCATCGCGTTCGGGCTGGTCGGCCATTTCGTGCCCGGCGCGTTCCAGGGCCGTTCGGTCGACGTCGACCGGATGTTCATCTATCTCGGCCTCGATTCGAACGGGCTCCTGGGCATCCCGCTGACGGTGTCGACGACCATCGTCATCGCGTTCATCTATTTCGGCGTGCTGCTCGACACTTCGGGCGGGTCGCGTTTCTTCACCGACATCTCGACGGCGCTGATGGGCCGCTACCGGGGCGGCTCGGCCAAGATCGCGGTGACCGCCTCGTCGCTGTTCGGCTCGATCTCGGGCTCGGCGGTCTCCAACGTCGTCTCGACCGGGGTGATCACCATCCCGCTGATGCGCAAGGGCGGCTATCCGGCCCATGCCGCCGGCGCGATCGAGGCGGTGGCCTCGACCGGCGGCCAGCTGATGCCGCCGATGATGGGCGCGGCGGCCTTCGTGATGGCGGAGTTCCTGCAGATCGGCTACCGCGACGTGGTGCTGGCGGCGCTGATCCCGGCGATCCTCTACTACGTCGCGCTGTTCATCCAGGCCGACCTGTTCGCCGCGCGCGGCGGCATCGCCCGGGTCGACGCCGACCTGATCCCGGCGCGGCTGAAGGTCCTGAAGGCGGGCTGGCCCTACATCGTCCCCTTCGCGGTGGTGATCCTCTGCCTGTTCCACTTCAACCTGCGCCCGCACGCTTCCGCGCTGTGGGCCGCGGGCAGCCTGATCCCGATCGGCCTTCTGCTCGGCTACAAGGGCGAGCGGATGAGCTGGCGCGCGGCCATCGCGGCGCTCGGGCGGACGGGCTCCATCGTGGTGCAGATCGTCATGATCGGGGCGATGGCCGGCATCGTCATCGGCGTGCTCAACATCACCGGCCTCGGCTTCGCGCTGACCCAGGCGATCATCCAGTTCGCCGGCGGCAACCTGGTCCTGATCCTGCTGCTCGCGGCGCTGATCTCGATCGTCCTCGGCATGGGGATGCCGACGCTCGGGGTTTATCTTCTGCTGGCGACGCTGGTCGCGCCGTCGATGGTGGAGGTCGGAATCCGGCCGATGGCGGCGCACCTGTTCGCGCTCTATTTCGGCATGCTGTCGATGATCACCCCGCCGGTGGCGATCGCCGCCTTCGCCGCCGCCACGGTGGCGGAGTCGGACCCGATCAAGACCGCGACCGCGGCGGTCATGTTCGGCTGGTCGGCTTACGTGGTGCCGTTCCTGTTCGTGCTCTCGCCGGAACTGATGATGCAGGGGAGCGCGCTCGCCGTCGCGCACGCGGCGGCGGCGGCGGTGGGCGGCGTGTGGCTGGTCTCGGTCGGGGTGATCGGCTACTTCACCCGGCCGCTCGCTCCGCCCTGGCGGATCGGCTTCGCCGTCGCGGGGCTCGCGCTTCTGCTGCCGGCCGGCTCCTTCGCGGGCGCCGGGTGGAGCGATATCGGCGGCCTCGCGCTCGCGGCGGCGCTGATCGGATACGAAATCGTCGCGGTGCGCCGGACCGGGTCCCTGCGCGCGGGGTAGGAGCATTTTTCGCGCTGCCGCCCTCCCCCGGCCCCACCCCCCCGCGGGAGGGGAGAAGGTGAGGAGGAGGGGGGAAGCGAGTCCCCTCTCCCCCGCGGGGAGAGGGGTAGGGTGAGGGGGCCTTTCGGACGGCAGCCGTGCCCGGTCGGAAAATGCCGCAGGCCGGTTTTGACAGCGCGAACGCCCGGTCGATATTGTCGCCAAAAGCTCCGGAGCGCGCGATGACCGCACCCGAACAATCCGATGTCGCGAGCCTGGTCGAGACCGACCGGGTGCACAGGCGCGTCTACACCGATCCGGAAATCTTCGTCCTCGAAATGGAGCGGATCTTCGGCCGGGCCTGGATTCTCGTCGGCCATGACAGCCAGGTCCCGGAACCGGGAGACTGGATACGCACCAGCATCGGGCTGCGCGACGTGGTGGCGATCCGGGGCGCGGACGGCGCGATCCGGGTGCTCTACAACCGCTGCCCGCATCGCGGGATGACGGTGTGCGTCCCGGCGAAAGGCAGCGGGCGGCGGCTCGTCTGTCCCTATCACGGATGGGCGTTCGACACCGCGGGCAAGCTGCTCGGCGTGCCCCAGCCGGCCGGCTACGAGGGCGGCGTCGACGCCGGGGACGCGCGCCGCTCGATGGCCGCGGTCGCGCGGGTCGATTCGTACCGGGGCTTCGTCTTCGCCTCGCTCGCCGCCGACGGGCCGACGCTCGTCGACTATCTGGGGGACATCTCCGACACGCTCGACAATTTCTGCGACCGCGCCCCGGAAGGCGAGGTCGAGGCGGTGGGGCTGCCGCTACGCCAGACGTTCGAGGGCAACTGGAAGCTCCACATGGAGAACTCGGTCGACACGGTGCATCCCGGCTTCGTGCACCGGTCGTCGGTCGAGGCGGCGCAGGGCCATATCTCGGAAAGCGGCGCCGCGGAGGATGCCGACCAGGCGATCCAGATGTTCAACGCCAACGGTTTCACCCTGAACCAGTGGGACTCGACCGACATCCACGGCTATGACGGCGGCCACGTATATATGGACGGGTTCTACCGCGGCGGCATCATCGATCCGGACCGCAAGGACCCCGTGTTCCAGGAGTACAAGTCGCGCATGGCCGCCGCCTACGGCGAGGAGCGGACGAACCGGATCTTCGCGCGCGAGACCTTCAACAACCTGATCTATCCCAACCTCTCCTTCAACACGCGATTCCAGCAGCTCCGCGTGATCCGCCCGGTCTCGGTCGACCGCACGGACATCCACTCCTATGTGTTCCGCCTCAAGGGCGCGCCGGAGGAGATGTTCCACACCGCGGTCAAGTTCGTGTCGACCGCCAACTCGCCGGCCTCGCCGGTGCTCGCCGACGATCTCGCGGTGTTCGAGCAATTGCAGCTCGGCCTCAACAGCGAGGGCTCGGAATGGATCGACCTGTCGCGCCGGTCCGGGCGGGAGGAGGCGTTCGGCAATCGCGGCATCCGCGACAAGGCGACGAGCGAACTGCCGATGCGCACCATGCTCGGCGCCTGGCGCCGCTACATGGCGGCCGCGTGAGCGGGGTCGTCTCGTCCGCCGGCGGCGTCGAGGCGCTGTTGCGGCTCCGCCGGGTCGAGGAGTTCCTGTTCCACGAGGCCCGGCTGATCGACGAGCGCCGGTTCGAGGACTGGCGCGACCTTTACACCGAGGACGGGATCTACTGGGTGCCCTCGGAACCAGGGCAGGACAACCCGGTCGACCGGCTGTCGATCTTCTACGAGAACCGGGAGCTGATGGACGTCCGCATCCGCCAGCTTCGGCACAACGCTTTCTGGGCCCAGATTCCGCCGGTGCGCACGCGTCACGTGATCGGCAACGTGATGCTGGAGGACGGCGGAGACGATGCCGAGGTCCGAGCCCGCTCCTCCTTCGTGATGCTGGAGTATCGCGACGACCGCCGACGCGTGTTCGGCGGCGAGGCGCGCCACCGGCTGCGCCCGGACGGCGACGGGTTCAGGATCGCCTTCAAGCGGGTCGACATCGTCGACTGCGACGGCACCCACGGCTTCATGTCGGTGCCGTTCTGATGGCGGGCGCGGCGCTGGTCGTGGGCGCGGGCGATGCGCTGGGCGGTGCGGTCGCGGAGCGCTTCGCCAAGGGCGGGTTCCACGCGGTGCCGAGCCGCCGCAAGACCGCGCCGCTCGAAGCGCTCGCCCGGCGTATACGAGACGGCGGCGGCACCGCGACGCCGATCGCCTGCGACGCCCGCGACGAGGAGGCGGT
Organism: Defluviicoccus sp.; assembly: GCA_022823775.1. Classification (GTDB taxonomy): domain Bacteria; phylum Pseudomonadota; class Alphaproteobacteria; order MPNO01; family MPNO01; genus MPNO01. Next base: position 17,952 of record JAJEHI010000171.1, read on the forward strand.
CATCGCGATGTTCGACCGGATCGAGGCCGACATCGCCCCGGTCGAGGTCGCCGTCTTCAACGCCGGCGCATGGCACAACGCGCCGATCGCGGAGATGACCGCGCGCATCTACCGGCAGGTGTGGGACACCGCGGCCTTCGCGGGCTTCCTGGTCGGGCGCGAGGCGGGGAGGCGCATGGTCGGGCGCGGGTCCGGCACGATCGTCTTCACCGGGGCGACCGCGAGCCTGCGCGGCGGGGCGGGCTTCGCCGCCTTCGCGGGCGCCAAGTTCGCGTTGCGCGCGCTGGCCCAGGCCATGGCGCGGGAGCTCGGGCCGATGGGCATCCACGTCGCCCACATCGTCGTCGACGGGCGGATCGACTCCGAAGCCGTCAGGGAACGGTTCGCCGACGAGATCGCTACGTCGGGCGAGGACGCGCTGCTCAAGCCGGCGGCGATCGCCGAAACCTTCTGGTCCGTCCACGCCCAGCCCCGCGACGCCTGGACCTTCGAAACCGAGGTCCGGCCGTGGACTGAGCGCTGGTAGGGGGCGGTCGGGCGGCGCGGATCGGCGCCGGGAACGCCGGGCTACGGCAATTGCCGTCGAGCGGCCGCCCTTCGATACGCGGCTTCGCCGCTACTCAGGGTGAGGGAGGGGTGTGGGCCGCTAATAGTTCTCCTCATCCCGCGTAGGCGCGAAGCGCCGTATCGAGGGACGCTGCCCGCCGCTCAGACGAACAGCCCAGCGTCGAGAAACGGGTCTTCGGGGAGCGAAGCGGCGGAGCGCTGGCAGGGGCTTCACATCATCCCGGGCAAATAGAGCGCCGTCGCGGGCACCAGAACGATGATGGCGAGGCGGACGACGTCGCTCAGCACGAACGGCAGGACGCCCATGAAGGTGTGGTTCATCGGCACGTCGTCGGCCATCGCGTTGATGACGAATATGTTGAGGCCGAAGGGCGGGGTGATCATCCCCATCTCGACCGCCATCAACGCCAGGATTCCGAACCAGACGCCGACCTGATCGGGGGTCAGGCCGAGGTCGAGCGAAGACACGATGGGGTAGAAGACCGGCATCGTCAGCAGCACCATCGCGAGCGCGTCCATCACGCAGCCGAGCAGGATGTAGATCAGCAGCATCGCCGCGATGATCAGGAGCGGAGGCGCCTCCAGCCCGAGGACGACCTGTCCGAGCTCCTGCGGCATCTGGGTCAGCGCCAGGAACGCGTTGAAGATTTCCGCCCCCATCAGGATCAGGAAGATCAGCGCCGTGGTCTCGGCGGTATCCACCAGGCACTCGCGCAAGCCCCGCCACCTCATCCCGCCCACGGTCACGGCCAGCACGCCGACCGCCGCCGCGCCGATCGCCGCCCCCTCGGTCGGGGAAAACCAGCCCAGATAGATCCCTCCGACCACCAGCACGAAGACCAGCGCCGTGGGCCAGATCTCCTGCAGGCTCGCGATCTTCTCGCGCCACGAGACGCGCGGCGCGGCCGGTCCGGACTCCGGCGAAAGCCGCACATAGACGGCGACGACGATCATGTAGCCGACGGTCGCGATGATCCCGGGGATCAGGGCGGCGAGGAAAAGGTGGCCGATGGACTGCTCGGTATAGACCGCATAGATGACCAGGATCACCGAGGGCGGGATCAGGATGCCGAGGGTTCCGCCGGCGGCCAGCGTGCCGGTGGAAAGCGCGTCCGAATACCGGTAGCGCCGCATTTCGGGGAGCGCCACCTGGGACATCGTCGCGGCGGTGGCGAGCGAGGAGCCGCAGATCGCGCCGAACATCGCGCAACCGCCGACGGAGGCGATGGCGAGCCCGCCCCGCATGTATCCGAACCAGGCGCTCGCGGCGCGGAACAGGGCCCGGTTGAGCCCCGCCTTGGTCGCGAACTGACCCATCAGAAGGAATAGCGGCACCACCGACAGGGTGTAGGACGAGAACCGGCTGTAGGTCGAGTTGTTGAGCGTCTTGATCAACGGGTCCCAGCCGACCAGCAACACGTAACCCAACCCGCCGATGAACAGCATCGCGAGCCCGACCGGCATGCGCAGCGCGATCGCGACGAGCGTGACCGCGAACAGCACCAACCCCATCTCGAAGCCGCTCATGACGCCCGCCCGCCGGCCTGCCGGGACTCCCGCATGTGTCCGATCGAGCGCAGCATCGAGTAGATGCAGGCGAGCGACCATGCGATGCAGCCCATAAAGGCGAGCGCGTAGCCCCACCATTGCGGGATGCGCAGGAACATCGATGCATCGGAAGCGTGAAAGGTAGCGATCCCGCCGACCGCGAGGCGCCAGGTGACGATCAGAATGCAGACCGAGAAGATCGCGTTCATCGTCGCGTCGAGACCGTCGCGCGCCGCCTGGCCGAGCCTGGCGGTGAAGAAATCGACGATCACGTTCGCCGCCCGCATCTGGCAATAGGGCATGAAGGAGAAGATCGCGATCGCGCAGCCGAGCTCCACAATCTCCTGGTCGCCGAGCACGGGCAGATCGAACCCGGTCCGCCCGACGACGCTGATCACGGTGAACGCGGTCATCGCCAGGAGCACGATGCCGCCGAACACGGCGAGCGCCTCGCTGAATGCGAACAGGGCCGCGCCGAAAGGCTCGTCACGGGGAGCGGAAAGACGCTGTCTCGACCCGCCCCCCGGTTCGATCTCCGCCATGCGTTACCGGCGGTACTTCTTCGCCAGCGCCAGCAGGTCGGCGAACATCTGCTTGCCGTTCAGACCCTTGGCGTCCATGTCCCCGATCCATGCCTGATGGGCGCCGCGCGCGGCCGCCCGCCAGCGGGCCTCTTCCTCCGCCGAGAGCGTGATGATCTCGTTGCCCTTCTTGCGCGCGATCTCGCGGCCCGGAGCGGCGCCTCCGTCCCACAGCTTCCCGTAGCGCTTGGCGTACGCCTTGCCGGTGCTCATCTCGACCGCCTTTTTCTGTTTGGCGTCGAGCTTGTTCCACGTGCCCATGTGCATCACGGTCAAGAGCAGGGAGTGATAGATCTTCACGTCGGTGTGGAACTTCGTCACCTCGGCGTATTTGAATGGGATTGTGATCAGCCACGGGATCAGCATGCCCTGGGTCTGGCCGCGCGCCAGCGACTCGTAGACCGCGGGCAGCGGCATCTGGACCGGGACTCCGCCCAGCGCCTTCACCGCCATGCCGATATAGCGCCCGGCGACCCGCAGCTTCAGCCCCTTGATGTCCTCGAGCTTGCGGACCGGCCGCTTGGTGGTGTGCAGGATGCCGATGTCGATGGCGTTCAGCGTGACGAGCTTGACGGTCTTGAACTCCCGGTGCGCGTACTTGTCGACCCAGTCCCAGGCGACCTGGCTGAAGGCCTCGCCCGTGTCGCCGATGAACGGGAGTTCCAGCGCGGTCAGGATCGGGAACCGGCCCGCATGATATCCGGGCAGCGTATAGGACATGTCGACGACGCCGTTCTCCGCCTGCGCGATCAGGTCGCGCGGCTTTCCGCCCAGCGCCATGCCGTAATAGACCTGGAGCGTCAGCGTGTTGCCGGAATGCGTCTCGAGATCCTTTTTGAGCGGCTCGAAGATCCACCTGGTCTCCGGCTGCTTGGGCGAGCCGAAGGTGTGAAGCTTCATCTTTATCGTCTCGGCCCCGGCCGTGCCCGCGCCGAGAGCGAGCCCCGCGGCGGCGGCGAGCGCCATCCCCTTCAGCATCGTTCCATAAGCCGTCATGTCCCTTCCTCCCTCGATCGTTACCGGCGCACCGCGCGGCAGCGCCGTCTTTCGCGAGACAATCCTAGAGCCTGTCCGTTCCGCTTGGAACCGCCGGCGTCCCTCACGCCGACTCCTCCCTGCCTTCCCCCCTCCCGCTTGCGGGAGGGGCCGGGGAGGGCGAGTGTGCGGGTCCGCGCTTCGTCGCGGCTATGTCAACCATGGTTGACAGTGCGGCAACCGGGCGGCGTCATCCGGGCGGCCGCGCCGGTTTCCCGAACCGGTCCGGCAGCAATCCCCGCCAAGGCACTGGCGCGGCGGGGAGACTCGCCGTCGCGTCCGCGCCGCCCGGCGTCCGGACGGGGCGGACGGGGGAGCGGTTGCGTCCCCCGGGGACACGAAAAATAGTACCGTTTCGGGACAATGTTTCACGTGAAACATAGGTCAACAATACTGTCCTTTGTTTCACGTGAAACATGGGGGGCCGCCGCCCCTCAGTCGAACAGCACGTCGTCGAGGAAGGGGTCTTCGGGGAGCGCGGTCTCGCTGTCGAGCAGGGCGCCGCAGGCCGGGCAGGCGAAGCGGCGGAGCACCACCCGTTCGCCGCCGCTGTAGGGCACGCCGGCGGCGCCGCGCATCGGGATCTCGGTCATCGCGGCGTGCCGCTTCCACGGCGCGCCGGCGGGCCCGAGCGCATGGCCGCATTTGCGGCAGCATATCTCGCCCGCTTCGATCTCCAGCGTGGTGGAGAAGCGCCGGCTCATTCGGCGGCCTCGGCGGGTATCCGCGCGGCGGCGAGCGCCTTGCGCCTGGCCGCGGTGGCCGACGGATCGAACGACGACAGGCTCTCGTCGATCACCACGCCGTAGACGGTCTCCGCCGTCTCGCGCGAGACCGCGCCGGTGCGGCAGTCTTCCAGCACCGTTTCCGGTTCGCGGTCCAGGGGATCGCCGTAGCCGCCGCCGCCGTTCCAGCGGACATAGAGCACGTCGTCGCCCATCAGCGGGAACACGCCCCATGAAATCCGCTCCTGCTCGCCCGGCAGGTCGTCGACCGACCGGCTGAACCCTGCGTCGGTATTGCGCGGATCGGGCTCCGCCTCGTTGTTCTTGACCCAGATGTATGAATTCGGCGCCCCGGGATAGCCGCCGGCCAGCCCCTCGCTCATCGGGAAGTCGGCGCCCTTGCCGGAGACCACGTAGTGGAGCCCGCCGTCGGGCGCGTCGTGCGGCGTCAGGCCGATCTCCATGCCCGCGCCGCCGCGATAGCGCCCGGGACCGCCGGAATCGGTCATCCGGCGGCGGAACAGATAGCGCAGCGGGAATATGGTCTCCAGCGTCTCGACATTGGCCATGCGCGAGATCGGGTTCGGGATCTCGCCGCCGACATCGATCCCGTCGGCGAAGTTGCGCGCCCCGCCGGAGCCCGCGAAGGTCTCGGTCAGGATGCCGATCGCCTCGCCGCCATGCTGGTTGCGGCCGAACATGAAGACGGCGAAATGGTTGGCGTGCCAGACCGCGGTCGCCTCGCTCGCGTATTTCTCGCTCGCGTCCAGCATCTTGCCGATCGCCGCGCAGGCCGCGTTGTTGACCGACTGGATCGCGCCCACCGTCGCCACCGAGACCGGCGCCGGCCGCGTGCAGTTCACGATCGAGCCCTCCGGCGCGATCATCTCGATGGGCCGGACGACGCCCTCGTTCCAGGTGATGTCGAAGCAGAGCAGCGGGAAGAGCGGCGCGAACAGCCCGCCGAGCGAGGCCCATCTGGTGCAGTTGATCGCGTAGGGCGCCTGCGGGCTCGAGCCCGAGAAATCGAAGACCAGCCGGTCGTCCCGCTTGGTCATGGTGAGCGCGACCTTGAACACCTCGCCCTTCACGTCGATGTACTGGCGCGACTGCCAGGACCCGTCGGGCAGCTCGCGCAGCCGTTCGCGCAGCAGCTCTTCCGATTGCCCGATCAGCGTACGGCACGCCTCGTCGACGGTCTCGTGGCCGTACTTCTCGATCAGCGCCAGCATGCGCTCGCGCGCGACGTTGTTGCAGGCGATCATGGACGACATGTCGAGCGCCACCATCTCGGGCGAGCGCACCATGTTCAGCATGGTGTCCATCACGTCCCGGTTCACCGTGCCGCCGCTGACCAGCCTTATGCCGGGCGAGGAGAACCCCTCGGTGAAGATATCGGGCGCGTCGGGGCAGAACCCGCCGGGATTGGTCGCGCCGATGTCGTAGACATGGACGAAGCAGGCGCTCCAGGCGACCAGCTCGCCGCCATGGTGGATCGGCGCGACGAGATAGATGTCGGAGGTGTGAAGGGCGGCGGTGTAGGGATCGTTGAGCAGGAAAACGTCGCCCTCGTTGATGTCGTCGCCGAACCGCCGGATCGTCGCCTTGCAGGCTTCGGCCGCGCTGGTGAGATGGTGCAGGAAGCCGACGCCCCCCATCAGCAGCGAGCCGTCGGCGCGGTAGAGCGAGACCATCAGGTCGTGGCCCTCGTTGGTGATCGCCGAGCCCGAGACGTGCTTCAGCGTGATCACCGCCTCGTCGACGATGCGGAACAGGCGGTGGCGGATGATGGAGAAGGTGATCGGATCCATCGCGGGTCTCCTCAGTCGAACGCGATGACGATATTGCGCCAGGAGTCCATCCGCGCGGTCTGCGCGGCCTGGACGACGATGGTGGTGATCGGCGTGTGGACGACCGCCGGGCCGGCGAACGCGTTGCCCGGGACCAGCGCCGCGAAATCGTAGATGTCGGCCGGCGCGAGCCCGCCCTCGGCCTCGACGAACACGTCCCGCTTGCCGCGGCGGGCGGCCGAGGCGTCCTCGCCGGCGAGCGGCTCGGCGGGGATTTCGGGCCGGGTCATGCGGCCGCGCGCCGACAGGCGGAACATCGTCATCTCGATGCCGGCGCCGCGATAGGCCGAACCTTTGCCGTATTTGCGTTCGTAGAGCGCCTCGAAGTCGCGCACCAGCGTCTCCAGCCCGGCCTCGTCGAGCGGCGTCGACGCGCGGACCGGCGTGGTCACCTCGTGCACCTGGCGGCGGTAGCGGAGATCGACGGACCATTCGAGCGAAATGTCGCCGTCGGCGAAGCCCTCGTCGGCGAGCTGAGCGCGGGCGCGCTCGACCATGGGCGCGTAGAGAGCGTTGATCTCGTCGGCCGGCGTCGGCACGGGACGCATCGTGGTGTGGGCGAATTCGTGCACCACGTCCGCCGAGACCAGGCCGAAAGCGCAGTTCACCGAGGCGGTATAGGGAACCACGATGCGCTTCACGTTGAGCTCCCTGCCGAACACGCCGGCGAGCAGCGGGCATGAGCCGCCGAAGGCGTGCAGCACGAAGTCGCGCGGGTCGAGCCCGCGCTCGACCGTGATCTCGTGGATCAGATCGGCGATCTGCGCCGCCGCGACGCGGAAAATCCCGAACGCCGCCTCGTTCGTATCCATCCCCATCGGCCGGGCGATCCTGGCCTCGAACGCTCTCCGCGCCGCCTCGATGTCGAGCGGGACGGTGCCGCCGAGGAAGGTCGTCGGGTCCATGTAGCCGATCAGGGTCATCACGTCGGTCAGGGTGGGCTCGGTCCCGCCGAGCCCGTAGCAGACCGGACCCGGCCTCGCGCCGGCGCTCTGCGGGCCGACGCGCGGAACGCCGGTCCGGGGCTCGAGCGAGACGATGGACCCCCCGCCGGCCCCGATGGAAACCACCTCGATCTTCGGCGCGACGTAGTGGTAGCGGTCGACCAGCGGCTCGCGCGCGAATTCGAGCGCGCCGCCCTGGATCACGCCCACCTTGAAGGTGGTGCCGCCCATGTCGGCCGCGATCACGTCGGGATCGCCCATCGTGCCGCCGAGATACCTGGCTCCGATCACGCCGGCGGCGGGGCCGCACTCGATCATGCCGACCGCGCGGTTGGAGGCCTCCTCCGCCGGCAGCAGCCCGCCATAGCCCTGCATGACGAGGAGCGGCCCGCCATAGCCCTCCGCCGCCAACTGCGCCTCGAGATCGACGATGTAATCGTGCGCGATCCGCCCGGCATAGGCGTTGATCGCGGTCGTCGAGGTGCGTTCGTACTCGCCCGGCACCGGCGCGATGTCGCTCGAGATCGTGACATAGGCCCCGGGCGCGACCGCGGCCGCGATGTCCCGGATGCGCCGCTCGTGCGCCGGGTTGTAGGGGGACCAGAGGAGACAGATCGCGAGCGCCTCGACGCCGGCGTTCTCGACGAGGTGACGGATCGCCGCTTCGGCGGCCTCCTCGTCGAGCTCGCGGATCGCCGCGCCCTTGTAGTCGACCCGCTCGGGCACCCCGCGGATCCGGTCCGCCGGTACCAGGGGCGGCGCGCGATCGGTCTTGACCGGGTGCTTGAGCCCTTCCTCCGCTAGGCCGGCCCAGCGCCCGTAGGCGCCCCGGGTCACCAGCAGCGTGTCCTCGAAGCCTTCGGTGGTGATCAGCCCGGTCTTCGCGCCGCCCCGGGTCAGCAGCGCGTTATCGACGACCGTCGATCCATGGGTGAACAGGCCGGTGCGCCCGAGCAGGTCGCCGAGCGGAATGCCCATCTCGTCCGCGGCGGACCGGATGGAATCGATCACCCCGTTCGCGAAATCGGGCGGCGTCGAAAGCGCCTTGCCGATGCGAATCGGCTCGCCGGCGGCGAAAACCACCGTGTCGGTGCAGGTGCCGCCGACATCGGTCGCAATCACGTATGACGTTTCGCCGTTCACCGCCGCCCCGCGCTCGCCCGCCTTTGGACGCCCAACGCCGTTGCGCCCGCCAGACCATGCGGGCCGGCGCGGCGGCGGTCAAGGCGCGGGGCGCGGATACCGGGACCGGGATTGTCGCCGCGGCTTACCGTGCCATGCGCCTCGCCAGCCGGTCGGGGCCGTAAAACTTCGTCAGGTAATTCAGCACAAGTATCTCGTCTTCCGGTTCGAGCTCCGCCATCTCGTGTTCCTCGACCATGAGGACCAGGACTTCCTCCCAGGTCGAGCGGGACAGGCCCTGTTGGGTGACCAGCTTCATCGAATGGCAGGCGCCGCAAAGCCCGAAGACCTCGTCCCGCCCCTCTCCGGGGGGCAGGCCCCCGTAATCGTCGTCATCGTCATCGGCCTCGCCGCCGGCGACGGCCGCGGTCAGCTCCCCGGTACCGGATGCAATTCCCGGCACCGAGGAAAATAACCAGGCCGCGGCGGCCACGGCCGCGAGCCATGCCCGCCACGGCGAAATCATCAGCTGACGCGTACCGAAATCCGGTGCATCGAGTTGTTGAGATAACCTTTGGGGTTCCACGCGATGGCGAAGGGCTGGCTTACGCCCTTGTCGTCGGTCGCCCGCGCCCAGACCTCGTAATATCCCTTTTGCGGGAACCGCAGGTCCGCGGACCATCGCTGCCAGGCATAGGGATTGGCCGGACTCTTGAGATCCGCCTGCTGCCAGGACGCGCCGAAATCGATCGAAACGTCGACGCGCGCGACGACATTGTCGCCGGCCCATGCGTGACCCGCGACGGAGAGGTTCCGGCCGGAGACGGCGAGTCCCGTTTTGGGCGTCGTGATCAGGGACTTTACCGGCATCGCATGGATGATTTTCATCGCGCTCTTCGGCACCTTCTCGCCGGGCGAAACCGGATAATCGGGCACGCGGTAGGCGCTTCCCGTCATCTTGGGGCCGTCGTGCACAACGTCGCGGAGCCAGATTCGCTTGAGCCACTTTTGCGAACACGAGCCCGGCCAACCCGGGATTACCAGCCGCAACGGCGCGCCGTTCATCGCATGCAACGGTCCGCCGTTCATGCCGAACGCGATGAGGTTGCTGGGGTTCATCGCCTTTTCGATCGGCACCCCGCGCGAGATCGGCAGCTTGCCCTCCTTGCCGGACAAGTGCGTATCGGCGCCGACGTGGGCGGTGTAGACGACGTTATCCTTCACGCCGGCGGCCTTGAGGACATCGGCGAGGCGAACGCCGGTCCATTCCGAACAAGCGACCGCGCCCAGCGTCCACTGGTTGCCGCGCGCCGGCGGATCGAAAAACGCACGCCCGTTGCCGCCGCATTCGATGGTAAGGCGCTGCGTAACGACATCGAATTTCTTTTTCAGGTCCTCGATTCCCAGCGTCATGGGATTGTCGACGAGGCCGTCGATGCGCAACGTCCAGCTCGCCGCGTCCATTTCCTCGGGAACGACGCCGTTGTTTCTGATGAAGTGCCGGGCCGTGGGCGTCACTTCATCGTCGAGCAGATGGGCCGGCGTTTCCGCGTTTACGGGCCGGTCGTTGAGAACGGTAAGGCCGTCCTTGCCGGCGATTTTCACGGGATTGGCGGCGAGCGCCTCCGGGATGAAGCCGGACGGCATGTTCCGGTGAAACGGAATCGACGCGCCCAGCACCGTGCCCATGGCGGCGAGGCCGGCCCCTCTGAGGAAGCCCCGGCGGTCCTTGTGAGGCTCGCGGCCGAATACCTGCCGATCCGCCCGGTCGGGGTCTTCGGCATAGAGCTCGAAGAGGTCGGCCTGACGTTTGTCCTTAAGATATTCCATCGATCTTCACCTCCCATATCGCTGCCGGCAAGTAATCGAACCGGCCCGATGTTGTCAATCCGATTCGGCATTAGGGTTTCGGGGCATGCCTTTATCGCCTGGGTTCGCCCGATTTATTGTACGGCAACGTCTCGCTTTTTTGTTGCGCCGGGCGTTCCGGCGAATGTATTTTGTGCCATAGAGACCTTTCGAAATTCGCCGAACCTCTTGGGAAATTGTGGAGCCGGATCATGCCGAACGCCTCGGGTACAAGCACGGAAAAACTATCGGCGCTCATCGCCGAAATCGAAGCCGAGGCCTATGCCCGCGGCCAGGCGGACGCGAAAAAGGAGATGCTGGACCTCCTCGGCACGGGAGGCGAACGGGCCGCGCGCACGCGCGCGACCCGCGGCCGCCGGGCGAAGACGGCGGCGGCGCCCAAGCGCCGCGCGAGCGGGCGCAAGCGCGCGCCCAAGGGCTCGGTGCCCCGCTTCGTGGAACAGGCCTTGCGCGAACAGCCCGGCCTGACCCCGCCGGAAATCCTGGCCCGCGCCGCGACCGACATGGAGCGCCTGATCAAACTGCCGTCGATCCGGACCGAACTGCGAAACGGGCGGAGGCAGGGCAAGTACGAGTTGAACGGCGGCCGCTGGACCCTCGCGGGATCGGCCGCGGGCGGGGCGACCGCCGCGGAGACGGCGCCTTCGGACAGCTCGCCGGCTTCCGACACCGGCCAGGGCGGCGGCGCGGCCCCCTCCCGCTGGAGCTGCTGACCTCTCCCCGTGGGAGAGGGGGATTCGCAGGGCGCCGCTCCCGCCATACCTTCTCCCCTCCCGGTTGCGGGAGGGGCCGGGGGAGGGCAGAGGCCGCGATCCGGTCAGATCGGAAAATGCTTGAGATTTTCACGGCGCGCTCCGCGCCGGGCGGGTGAGGGTCTCTTCCGCCGTCCGTGATTGCCGCCCCAGCGCCCGCCCCCACCGTTCGTGTCACCCCGGTCTCGTGCCGCGGTCCAGACCGTCAGGCAACGCTCTCGACCGGGCTGGAAAACGCGTAGCCCACGCCCCGAATCGTCTTGATGATCGCCGGGGCCTTCGGATCTCTCTCGAGCTTTTTCCGCAGGTTGCTGACATGCAGGTCGATGCTGCGGTCGTAGGGCTGCCAGGCGCGCCCGCCGACGGCATCGAGGAGCCGGTCGCGCGACATGGGGCGGCCGGATCCGCCTGCCAGCGCGACGAGCAGGTTGAACTCGCTCCCGGTCAGGGGAATGTCGATCCCGTCCCGCCCGACGAGGCGGCGCGACGCGATGTCGAGCCGGCACCCGTCGAACGCGAGTATCGAGGCGTCGGACGGGCCGCCGCCGGCCGCGGCGGCCCGCGTTCCGGCACCGTCCATGCGGCGGGAGATGCTGCGCAGGCGCGCCAGGAGTTCGCGCAGGTTGAACGGTTTGGAGAGATAGTCGTCGGCTCCCATTTCGAGGCCGACGATGCGATCCACGGGTTCGCCCTTCCCCGTCAGGATCAAAATGCCGATCGTGAAGTTTTCCCTCAGATAGCGCGTCAGCGAGAGCCCGTCTTCTCCCGGCATCACGAGATCGAGAACGACGAGATGCGCGGGCCGGTCCTTCAGGAACCCGCGCAACGCTTCGCCGCCCGGCAGCGCGTGGGCGTCGTAACCCTCCCTCCGGAGGAAACCGCAAAGGCGGTTTCTCAGCCGGGCGTCGTCGTCGACGACAAGTACGGTTCTGGACACGCGGCGAATCCGTTCATACCCATACAATTCTATACAAACTGCAGGAGTCCGGCACATACCACGCTTACCGGCCGACGCTAGAACGTGACCGTCATTCGTCCGCGCGGCCCGACGCCGCGTTGCATGGGAGTGGTCGGTCATGTCGAATTTAGCGCACCTGCAAGCCGGATCGGCGGGCTTCCCGCCGACGCCCGCGGCGTGCGATTCCGAAGCCGCCCGGGTGCGGGGAGCGCCTATCTACGGCGCGCCCGGCGTCACGCCGCAATACCGGCTGTTGGCCGCCGGAACGGAACTGTTCGCCCAGGACGAGCCGAACGACGATGTCTTCACGGTCGTCGAAGGCTGGGTGTCGCTTCACCATATCCTCGAAGACGGGCGCCGCCAGATCCTCGAATTCCTGCTGCCGGGCGATATTTGCGGCTTCGCGCCGCTGACCGGCGGGGCCGCTCCGCATGCCGCGGAGGCGTTGACCGACGTGACGGTCACGACCCTGCCGCGGAGCCAGTTCGCGTCCCTGCTCGCGGCCGATTCCGACTACGCGGTCGCGATCGTCGGCCGGCTGTCCGAAACGATTTCGTCCGCCCACGAGGCCATGGTCGATATCGGGCGCCGGTCGGCGATAAAAGCCGTGGCGCATCTGCTGTTCCGGCTCGACCGGCGCATCCGCGAAATCAGCGGCGCGGCGGCGGGGGCGATCGTCGAATTCCCGCCGACGCAGGAGCAGCTGAGCGATGCGCTGGGCCTCTCCGCCGCCCATGTATGCCGGACGCTGCGAATTCTGCGGGAACACGGGATACTGTCTCTCCGCCGGCACAGGCTCCAGGTCCACGACCCGGCGGCATTGAGCAGGATTCTGGTCCGCGACGACCGTTGGCGCGACAACGGCCGCGCGGAGTGACGGAGGCGATTTATCGGCGTTTTGCCATTCGGGAGTCGAACGATGTCGCTCAAGAGCATTCTGGCCCACGCCGCGCCGGACGAAAGGTCGAACGAGGTGCTCGACGTCGCCTGCGCGCTCGCCAAGGCGCATGAGGCGCATTTGATCGGGCTGCACATATCCTCCGACGCCGGGGTGTCGCTCCGGTCCCTGCCGGGGCCGGTGCCGAGCGAGCTGATGGCGTCGATCGAATCCCGGATCGGGGAGGAGCGGGACCGGTCCCGGGCCCGGTTCGACGACGTCGTCGCGCGCCACGGCGTGCAGGCCGAATGGCGGGCCGAGAACGGCGATCCGGCCAGTGTCGTCGGCACCCACGCGCGATACGCGGACATCGCGGTGATGAGCCAGGGCGACGACCGCGACACGCCGGGCGATCCGGAATTGCCTACCGTGGTGGCGACCCTGACCGGCCGGCCGGTGCTGATCGTGCCGAGGGCCGGGACGTTCGACAAGGTGGGCGAACGGGTGCTGGTGTGCTGGAACACCAGCCGCGAAGCGACGCGCGCGGTTTCCGACGCGCTGCCGATCCTGCAGAAGGCCGAGCAGGTGACCGTGCTCGCCGTCAACCCGAACGACGGACCGGAGCACGGCGACGTTCCGGGCGCCGACATTTCGCACTATCTGGCCCGGCACGGCGTGCGCGCCGAGGCGAACCGGACCTACGCCGAGGATATCGATGTCACCGACGCGATCCTGTCGCGCGCCTCCGACCTCGGCTGCGACCTGATCGTCATGGGCGCCTACGGCCATTCCCGCATGCGGGAGTGGATCTTCGGCGGCGTCACGCGGTCGATCATGCGCACGATGACCCGCCCGGTCCTGATTTCGCACTGAGCCGGCCGGCGCGGACCGGCAAGCGGAACGCCGCCCGGTCCGTTTGGGTTGGAAGCGCGGCGCACGGCCCGGCCGCGTCCGCCCCTTGTCGTCATGCCCGGACTCGTTCCACCGCTGTCCGGTTTAACTTCGGAACGGGCTCCGCGCCGATGTGCGAGTGTGCGAGACCGTCTCCGCTCCCCCGCTGTCACCCCGGCCTTGAGCCGGGGTCCAGGCCTGCCCCGGACGCCGATCCGGGGGAAGCCGGACGAGAGCGGTGCCCGACAGTCTGGACCCGGGCTCAAGGCCGGGGTGACAACAGGGGGCACGGGCGGGCGGTGCGGGCGACCGCCACCACCGCCCCCGTATCGTCATGCCCGGACTTGTTCCGGGCATCCACGTGGAGCCACCGCCTCGTTCCATCCCGGCGCGCACCGCGATGCGGCAAGACGTGGATGGCCGGAACAAGTCCGGCCATGACGCCGGGGGGGTGACGGCGACAAGCGATGCCGGCGCCCGTAAGTCCGCGCCCCGACTCGCGCGAACCGTCGGGAACCCGCTTGTACTCAAGCCTCGCGCCCCGCCCGCCGGAATTAAACCTGACAGCAATGGAACGAGTCCGGGCGTGGCGGCAGAAATGACGCGTCGTCTTCTTAAGCCCCCCGCATTGGCCCGAAGGGCGGTCGATGCGACAATTCGTTTTGCCGCCGCAGACCGCTCGGAGTCCTCGCGGGTGAAACCGGATTGACGGCAAGAGAGAAATCGCTCGAAGAAGAATTGCGCGCCTTGCGCGACACGATCGTCGACGGCCTCGTCGTCATCGATGTCGACAAGCGAATCCGGTCCTTCAATCGCGCGGCGGAGCGCATTTTCGGCTACCGGGCGGAAGAAGCGGTGGGCCGAAATGTCGGCATCCTGATGCCGCGCGGCGAACGCGATGCGCATGACGGCCATGTCGACCGCTACCTGGCGACAGGGGAGGCGCATGTCATCGGCCGCGGCCGCGAGGTCGAGGGCGAGCGCAAGGACGGGTCGACATTTCCGATGTCCATCTATCTGGGGGAAATGCGGTTCGCCGGGGAACGCCGCTTCCTGGGCGTCGTCCGCGACCTGTCGGAATCGCGCCGCCGGGAAGATGCGCTCCGCAGCCACGAGGAGATGCTGCGAAACATCGCGGCCAGCCTGCCGGGGCTGGTTTTCCGGATCGTCCTCGTTCCCGACGGCCGGATCCTGATCCCGTTCGCAAGCGAGGGCCTCCGGCGCGTGTTCGCCCTCGACCCGGAGGCCGTGCGGACCGACCCCGGAGCGTTTTCGGACGCGATCCACGATACCGACCGGGCCGGCTGGCGGGACGCCCTGGAAGCTTCGGCGCGCGATCTGGGGCCGCTGGATCACCGGATGCGCGTGCGGGGCGAGGACGGTGTCGAGCGTTGGATGCACGCGTTCGCGCGCCCGGCGCGGCAGGCCGACGGCGCGGCGGTCTGGAACGGCCTGGCGCTCGACGTCACCGACCGGCAGACCGCCCAGGCGGAGCTCCAACAGGCCCAGAAAATGGAGGCGATCGGTCAGCTGACGGGAGGCGTCGCACACGACTTCAACAACCTTCTCGCCGTATTGTCGATGGACCTGGAGGAGCTGGAGGCGCTGACCCCGCCGGAAGACGAGCGCCGCGCGCTGATCGACGAGGCCCGGGAAACCGAGCGGCTCGCGGCGGAGTTGACCCGGCGGCTGCTCGCGTTCGCCCGCAGGCAGCCGCTCAACCCGGAGACGATCGAACCCGCCGGCCTGCTGGTCGGGACGGCCGAGCTCCTCCACCGGACGCTGGGCGGCGCGATCCGCATCGATTACACCGAGCCCGGCGAGCGGTGGCGCGTGACGGTCGATCCGGTGCAACTGGAAAACGCGGTCATCAACCTCGCGATCAACGCGCGCGACGCAATGCCGGAAGGCGGCACGCTCGGTATCGGCATCCGCAACACGGATCTCCAGGACGTGCCGGGCGTGGCTCCCGGCGCCTATGTCTGCGTCGAGGTGACGGACACCGGCACCGGCATGCCGCGGGAAATCGCCGAGCGCGCGTTCGAGCCGTTCTTCACGACCAAGGCCCAGGGCCGGGGGACCGGCATGGGGCTCAGCATGGTGTACGGCTTCGTCAAGCAATCGTCGGGCCACATCGCGATGGACAGCCGGCCGGGCGGGGGCACGACGGTGCGCCTCTATTTTCCCCGGACCGAGGCGCCGGCGAAGACGCCGAAAACCCCTCCGGCATTCGCTTCCGGACAGATCGAGAAGCGCCGCGTCCTCTATGTCGAGGACCACCCGCGCCTGCGGAGCCGGACCGAGGCGAGGCTGGCCTCCATGGGGCTGTCGGTCACCGGAGCCGCCGACGGCGAAGCGGCGCTCGACCTGCTCGAGCGGGGCGAACGCTTCGATCTCCTCCTCACCGATGTGGTGATGCCGGGCGGCGTCGACGGCATCCGGCTCGCCGAGGAGGCGCGCCGGCGCATTCCGGGCATCCGCGTCCTCTACACCACGGGCCATTCGGACAGCGACCGCCTGCGGGATGCCGCGAACGCGCCCCGGTCGGCGCTGCTGCGCAAGCCGTTCGCCAGGTCGACGCTCCAAGAGCGGTTGCGGTCGCTGCTCGAGAGCGGGAACTGACGCGCGGCGGGGCGGCGAGCCGGCGGAACCGCCCTCACCCGTCGTCGAGCATCACGTTGGCGCGTTCGAGAACGATCGTTCCGTTCGCTGCGAGACCGAACAGCTGGACCGCGGACCATTCGAGCTCGACCGGCGGCTTGGCGACCATGTTCCATCCCGTCGCGAGCGAGAGCAGCGCGCGGATCACGCCCTGATGGCAGACCGCTCCAGCGGGGCGGCCGGCGCGCCGGACCGTCCCGAGCCAGCCTTCCACGCGTGTCCTCAGGTCGCGCGGCGTCTCGCCGCCATGCGGCCGCATGTCGAGCCCGTCCGAGATCCGCCGGTCGAACTCGTCGCCGTAGCGGGCGCGAAGCTCGTCGCCTTTGGCGCCGTCCCACGCGCCCCAGTCCATCTCGATCAGGGCGTGCTCGACGACCGGGTCGAGGCCGAGCAGCGCGGCGGTCTCGCGCGCCCGGCTCAGCGGGCTCACATACCAGTCGAACGCCTCCAATTCGGCGGGCAGCGTCCAGCCCGACACGGCGGCGCGTCCGGCCCGGCTGAGGGGGCGGTCGGCGCGGCCCTGGATCCGGCGCTGCTCGTTCCAGTCGGTGGGGCCGTGGCGGATGACCGCGAGCGGAATGTCGGGAGCCGTCAAAGGTCGATGTCGACCGCCACGGGGACGTGGTCCGACGGGTTCGGCCAGCCGCGCGCCTCGCGCAGGACCCGCGCCCCCTTCAGCCTGGGCGCGAGGCGCGGAGTCACCCAGATATGGTCGAGACGGCGGCCCCGGTCGCTGCCGGGCCACGTCCGGTTGCGGTAGCTCCACCAGGTATAGAGATTCTCCTCCGGCGGAATGAACCTGCGCACCGCATCCACCCAGCCCCAGCTTTCCCGTACCCGGTTGAGTCCGTCCACCTCGACGGGCGTGTGGCTCACGACTTTCAGAAGCTGCTTGTGCGACCAGACGTCGGTCTCGAGCGGCGCGATGTTGAAATCGCCGAGGAATATGCGCCGGCCGGGATTCCGCGCGGCGCACCAGTCCGCCAGCTCGGCGACGAAGTCGAGCTTGTGACCGAATTTCTCGTTCTGCTCGCGGTCCGGAATGTCGCCGCCGGCGGGGACATAGAGCGAGTGAACCTCCTCGCCCCCGGGCAGGCGCGCGACCGCGTGACGCCCGTCGTCCCGGCCGCACCACATCACCGGCCGGCCGGGTTTCAGGGGCACGCGCGACAGGATCGCCGTTCCGTTATAGGCCTTGAACCCCTGTACCACCTGGTGGGGATAGCCCATCGCGGCGATCGCCTCGGCGGGAAAGGACTCCGTCTCGACCTTGATTTCCTGCAAACAGATCAGGTCGGCGTCGAGCGTCGACAGGATGCGCTGGAGCAGCTCCAGCCGGAGCCTGACCGAGTTGACGTTCCAGGTGACCAGCCGCATGGTCAGGCGACGCTCGCCCGGGCGGTGCGGGCCGCCGCATAGGCCCGCGCGGCGTCGCCGAAGGCGCGGAACAGCGCGTTCGACAAAGCGTGTTCCCGGTAGCGGTGCTCGGCGTGCCATTGCACGCCCACCGCGAAGGCGTCGGTGCCGCCGAGCCGGATCCCCTCGATCAGCCCGTCGGGCGCGGTCGCCTCCACTTCCAGCCCGTCGGCGAGCCGGTCGATGCCTTGGGCGTGCGCGGTGTTGACCTCGATCGCGGTGTCCCCGATCAGCCGTTCGAACAGCCCGCCCGGGGCGAAGGCGATCTCGTGAAGCTTGCCGAACCTCTCGTCGATGCTGCCCTCCTTCGGCATCCGGTGGTCGAGCTTGCCTTCGACCAGATGGACGCGGTAGTGCAGCGAACCGCCGAGCGCCACGTTCATCTCCTGCAGGCCGCGGCAGACGCCGAACACGGGGACGCCCCGGCGTACGCAGGCGCGGATCAGGGGCAGAACCGTATTGTCGCGCGGCGGGTCGCGATACTCGTTCTCGGGAAAGGGCGGTCCGCCATAGTGGTGGGGTTCGATATTGGCGCGGCCGCCGGTCAGGAACAGGCCGTCGAGCCGGCTCGCCATCACGTCGAAATCGAAGTCGTCCGCCAGCGCGGGAACCAGCAGCGGGTCGGCGCCCGAGCCTTCCCTGACCGCCCTGATATAGCGTTCGCCGATACCGTGAGTGGGGATCGAGTGCTCCGGCAGCTGGATCAGACCGGTGGGAATGCCGACAAGGGGGCGCATGCGAAACTCTCGATCGTGCATTTCCCGTCGGTTCCCGCGCCAATCGCCCCCAATTTCGTGGCGGCGACGCTCTAGAGAATTTTTCGACCGGCTGCCACCCGAAAGGCCCCCCTCACCCCGACCCTCTCCCCCGCGGGGGAGAGGGGGACCCGCCCGCCTCCTCCTTGCCTTCTCCCCTCCCGCTTGCGGGAGGGGCCGGGGGAGGGTGGGTCGGAATTCCCGGTCCCTACTCGGCCGCGACGGAGAACTCGGGAATCGATGCGCCCCCGGTCATTTCGGCGAGCTCGTCCTCGAAGAAGAATTTCTCTTCGCCGAACGCCGGCTCGAGATGGTTGAGCCAGGTCGCGTTCGGGTTGAAGGCGGCGAAGAACGGACGGCCGACCCATTCCGGATTGCGGCCCTGCAGGAAGCGGAGCACGAAGACCTTCTCGCCGTGGACTTCCTGGACGCCGAGGACCTCGACCTTGCCGGGCGTCGCGCTCATGCTCGGTCCGCGCACCGTGCGGGCGAGGCCGGAGACGCTGCGGACGGCGTGGTTATAGATCGTCCACACCTTGTCGAGCGGCACTTCGAAATAGTTCTTGGCGCCGGTGTCGCGCTCGACGAACAGGTAATACGGGATGATCCCGAGAGCGACCTGCTCGCGCCACATGCGCGCCCATATGTCGGGCGAATCGTTGACATGGGCCAGCGCCGGAGCCTGGCTTCGAATGACCGCCCCGGTGTCGCGCAGACGGCGGATCGCCTCGTGCGCGATGTCGGTGCCGAATTCCCGCCAGTGGTTGAAATGCGCCATGATGGCGACGCTCTTGCCGGAACTCGTCACCTTCTCCAGAAGGCGCAGAAGATCGTCGGCGTCCGGATCGCTGACGAAGCGGCGCGGCCAGAAGGTCAGCGCCTTGGTCCCGATCCGGATGTTGCGGATGTGCTCGAAGCGGGGATCGTCGACGAGCGGGTGCAAATAGCGCTCCATGACGCGGGTCTTCATCACCATGGGATCGCCGCCGGTGATCAGCAGGTCGCTCACGTCGGGATGGGATGCGAGATAGTCGTGCAGCCCGCTCGCCTCGTTGGCGGCGATCTTGTAGGTCTTGTCGCCGACGAACTGGGCCCAGCGGAAGCAGAACGAGCAGTAGGCGTGGCAGGTTTGCCCCTGGCTGGGGAAGAACAACACCGTCTCGCGATATTTGTGCTGAAGCCCTTCGACGGTCCCCTGTTCGGTCTGCGGGATGTTCAGTTCGCGCTGGCCGGCGGGGTGGGGGTTGAGCTTGTCCCGGATTTCGCCGATGGCGGCGTTGATTTCCTTCGCCGGCGCGTCCCGCTTCATCAGGTCCGCAACCCGGTCGAAGTCACCCTCCTCCAGCATGCCCCTCTGCGGAAAGGTGATCTGGTAGACCGGATCCGCGGGCACGTTGTCCCAGTCGATCAGGCTGTCCATCACGTAACGGTTCGAGCGGAAGGGCAGCACGCTGCTGACGACCTTCATGGCGAACCGGTCGTCGCCGGAAAGTTTCTCCAGCTGGGGAATGTCGTCGAGATGCTTGGCCGTGATGGGGTTGAACCGTTCGCCGGTATTCTCGGGCGTGACGGCGGCGGCCGACGAGAATCCCGCGGCGGCGCTTGCGGCGCGATCTTCCTCGGTGTGCCCGGATGTCTGATGTTCGGAGGTCATGGCAACAATCTCCCGTAACAGCGATGAGCCAGAGCCATGCTGGTTCCATTGCTTTGGAATCGTTCTTTGATATGACTTCAGGTTACCCGGCAACGGTCGAAAGGTCAATTCTGCGACCGCCATTGGGCGGACGTCACGGGTCGTGAGCGGGCCTGATGACGGTGTCCGGATCGAAGTGAAATACGTCGGAATCGATGGTGCCGTTGAATTTCGGCCGCACCAGGGCGACCCGGGTCCGCACCCCCTGGGCGTCGATGACGGTCCAGCCCTTGAGCGCGAGAGGGCCGCGCCCGAAGGTCAGAATCGCCGAACCCGACTCGGGTTCCTCGGCCCGGACCAGCTCGATCATGACCGTCTCCCGGTCCTGCTTCATGCCGACCACCCTCACCGCGCCGGAGAACGAAACCCTCTCGCCCACCAGAAAGGCGGCGGGCGTGCGGTCGATCGGGATGTGGGTCACTTCCTCGAGCTCGGTGTCGACGTAGATCAGCCACGAACCGCTAACGTAGATCTGCAACGATGAGGGCGGCCGGTAGTCCAGCCTCAGCCCGTTCGGCCGCTGGACGTAGAGCCGCCCGCGAGCGAAGCCGCCCTTGGAGGAGGACTGGACGAAATCGGACTCGATCGAGCGGATTCCGCTGAGATAGGATTCGAGCCTCTCGATCGTCGTCCCGGTGCCCTGCGCGACGGGGTGGGCGGGCACGGCAACGACGAGCGCCAGCGCGAGGACGAACGCGGCGAAGACCGGTCGGGGTCGGGGAATGCTCATAAGCGAAGGATATGGGGTGCGTCGGGCCGAATGCCAGGCAAGATAGCCGTCACCCCCCGCCATGGTCGCCCGCCGGTGCGAGCACCTGCCGCTTTCCGACATGGTTGGGAGGGCTGATCGCCCCTTCCGCCTCCATCTGTTCGATGATCCGCGCGGCGCGATTGTATCCGATCTTGAGATGGCGCTGGACGAAGCTGGTCGAGGCCTTGCCCTCCCGGCAGACCAGCGCGAGCGCTTCGTCGTAAAGGGTATCCGCCTCGCCGTCCCCGCCCGGGAAATCCGCCAGCGAAGATTGATCGTCCGCCTCGGTAACCTCCTCGATATAGTCGGGCGCTCCCTGCTCCCGCAGGAAGCTCACCACCCGCTCGACTTCCTCGTCGGTGACGAGCGGGCCGTGAACCCGGCTGATCCGGCCGCCTCCGGCCATGTAGAGCATGTCGCCCTGGCCGAGCAGCTGCTCGGCGCCGCCTTCGCCGAGGATCGTCCGGCTGTCGATCTTGGAGGTGACCTGGAAGCTCACCCGGGTCGGGAAATTGGCCTTGATCGTGCCGGTGATGACGTCGACGGAAGGTCGCTGGGTGGCCATGATCAGGTGGATTCCGGCCGCGCGCGCCATCTGCGACAGCCGCTGGACGGCGCCCTCGACCTCCTTGCCGGAAACCAGCATCAGATCGGCCATCTCGTCGACGATGACCACGATGAACGGCAAGGGCGTGAGGTCGATGGGCTCCTCCTCCTCGACCGGCATGCCCTCCGCGTCGAATCCGTTGCGGACCGTCCGGGTCAGGACCTCGCCCTTCCGCCGGGCCTGTTCCAGCCGGGCGTTGTAGCCCGCGATATTGCGCACCCCGAGCGCCGACATCGCCCGGTAGCGGTCTTCCATCTCGCGCACCGCCCAGCGCAGCGCGACGACCGCCTTGCCGGGATCGGTCACCACCGGCGTCAGCAAGTGCGGGATGCCGTCATAGACCGACAGTTCGAGCATCTTGGGGTCGATCATGATCAGCCGGCATTGCTCGGGCGACAGCCGGTAGAGCAGCGAAAGCACCATGGTGTTGATCGCCACCGACTTGCCGGAACCGGTGGTCCCGGCGATCAGGAGGTGCGGCATCCGCGCGAGATCGACCAGCACGGGGGTGCCCCCGATATCCTTTCCGAGAACCAGGATGAGGGAGCCGCCGGCGCGGTCCAGAGCGGTGGATTCCAGGAGCTCGCGGAGCGCCACGACCTCCCGGCTTCGGTTCGGCACCTCGACGCCGATGACGCTGCGGCCCGGCACGACGGCGGCGCGCACCGAGACCGCGCTCATCGACCGCGCGACATCGTCCGAGAGCCCGATGACGCGGGAAGACTTGGTGCCGGGCGCCGGTTCCAGCTCGTACAGCGTGACCACCGGACCGGGCCGAACCCGCGTGATGGCCCCCTTTACGCCGAAATCGTTGAACACGGATTCGAGCAGGCGGGCGTTCTCCTGCAGGGCTTCGGCGTCCACGCTCGACGCGCGCGCAGCCGGGGCGGACGGTTCCAACAGATCTATCGGCGGGGGCAGGTAGGCCGCATCGGAGTCGCCGAAGTCGAGCTTCGGCTGGCGGTGGCGCTTTGCCGGGCGTTCCGCGGGGCGGGGTTTCCGGGCATCCACCGCGACGACGGGCTCGGGGTCGGGCCTCGATCGGGCCGCGGGCGCCGGCGACCTGACGGCAGGCTCCTCCTTTACCGGGGCAGGCTTGCGCCTGGCGCTCGCGGCACGCCGCGGCAGGGCGGCGGCGAGCCGCCCCGCGAATGCCGCGCCGCCCCACGCCGCCCGCCCGAGCGCCTTCCATTCGCGGCGATCGACCCCCATCGCCAGCAAGCACGCCGCCAGGGCGAGCAGTCCGAGGACGATTCCCGCCGCTTCGATGCCGACCGGAAGACGGTGCAGCAGCAGGTCGCTCAACTCCGCCAAAGCGATTTCGCCGAGCGCCCCGCCCGCCCCGTTGGGAAGCGGCCATGAGATCGGAGCGGGCCGGGTCGCGAACGCCGTCGCACCCAGAAACAGGGCGGCGGGCAGCATGGTGAACCGGACCCACACCGGCCCCAAACCGCGATGGGAAGCGATCCGCCACGCCCAGGCGAGCAGGATCGGCGGCACCGACCAGGCCGCCAGGCCCGTCGTCTGGGTGAAGAAATCGGCGAACCAGGCTCCGGGGTCTCCCAGCGCGTTGTGCGTGACGCCGCCCGCCGGGCCGGAGGCAAGGGCGGAGTCCTCGGGCCGATAGGAAAAAAGCGCGCCCGCCGCGGCCAGCGATGCCGCGGCGACCGCGACGCCGAACAGTTCGACGAGCCGGCGCTTGAGGAAACGGGCGATACGCGAAGGCCGGTCCTGCCGGCTGCTCACCAGCAGGATCGACTCTCCCGTGTCGCGCGCCCGCGCCATCACAGCACCCCGGCCAGGCGAGTCAGCGCCTCGCGCGCGGTCTCGGGATCGTGCACCAGCGCGACGCGGATATAGCGCCGCCCGGGATCGACGCCGTTCCCGGAGGGGCGGGCGATATAGGAGCCGGGCAGAACGCGCACCGCCGCCTCGGACCAGAGACGGCGCGCGGCCTCTTCCCCGTCCTCCACGTCGAGCCACAGATAGAATCCGCCCTCCGGGCGATAGAAGCCGAGCCGGCCGTCCAGCAGCTCCTCCGCGATGTCGATCTTGCGGCGGTACAGCTCGCGGCTTTCCTCGACATGACCTTCGTCCGCGAGCAGCGCCTCGGCGGCCGCGAGGAGCGGCATCGGCGGCGCCGCGCCGCCGTGGTCGCGGAGGCGCACATAGGCGTCCATGAAATCCGCGTCCCCGATCGCGAACCCGACGCGGAGGCCGGGGACGCTGGAACGCTTGGAAAGCGAGTTGAAGACCGCCACCTTCTCGAGGCCGCCGCCGAGCTCGCGGCAGGCCTCGATCGCACCCGGCGGCGCGGGACGGCCGCGGTCGTAAATCTCGCTGTAGCACTCGTCGGAAACGAGGACGAAGTCGTGCTCGCGGGCCAGGCCGACCAGCCTCTTCAGCCGGTCGAGACCGGCGATCGTGCCTTGCGGGTTGGCGGGCGAGCAGAAATAGGCCAGCGCGACGCGCGCGAGGACATCCGCATCCAGGCTCTCATAGTCTGGCAGGAACCCGGAAGCCCGGTCCGCGGGAACGAAGACCGGTTCCGCGCCCGCCGCGACCGCGGCCCCGAGATAGACCTGGTAGAACGGGTTGGGCATCAGGACGACCGGCCGGCCGCCGGCCTTGCGCTCGGGAACCGCCGCCAGCGCCGCCATGAAAAGCGCCTCGCGGGTGCCGGAGACCGGCACCACGTTGCGGGCCGGATCGATCGTCGTTTCCGGGCAGCGATAGCGCCGGCAGGCCCAGCGCGCTATCGCCGTTCGCGCGTCCTCGGTACCGCGCATCGGCGGGTAGCGGCCCCATAGGGCATGGTCGGCGAGAATGGCCTCGCCGATGCTGGCGGGAGGGTCGTGGCGGGGCTCGCCCAGGGAAAGCGCGATGGGCTCCAGCCCGGCCGCCGGCTCGACCGGGCCGAGCAGCGCGCGCAGGCGATCGAACGGGTAAGAGCCGATCTGCAGCAGGCGATCGTTCAGCATCGGCCGGCCATGTCTCCTGGCAAGCCGGCACTCTAGCCGCAAGCGAAGTTGCGGCACAAGCGCCATTTCAGCCGCGAACCCCCGTATATGGGGTCGAGGGGCGCTTCGATCCCCAAAATATTGGGGCGATTCGACCCGATCCGACATGCGAACACGCGAGATTACAAAGAAAGGTTGGATCGCAGCCGGCTGCCCGACCCCTCACCCCGACCCTCTCCCCGGCGGGGAGAGGGGGATTCACGCGGCGACGACCCCTCTTCCTCACCTCCCCCCCCCCCGCTTGGGGGAGGGGCCGGGGGAGGGTGGTCCGCAATGCGGTGGATTTTCGCGGCGCGCTCCGCGTCACCCCCGCCGTCGCGCCTGGGCCAGCCCACGCCGCGGGGTCGCGTTCGGAAGGCACGCGGGACGGACCCGCGGCGCTATAGTGCCCAGGGAGACGATCTCCCCGGGGACAAGAACCGTGGCGGCGCGATGACGGACTTCGAGGTAATCGTTGTGGGCGGCGGCATGGTGGGGCTGACGCTCGCGGCCGCGCTCGGCGGCGCCGGAGTGACGGTGGCGGTCGTCGACCGAAGACCGGCCTCGGCCATGCTGGAGCCCGTCTTCGACGGCCGCGTATCGGCGATCGCGCACGGCTCCCGGACCGTCCTCGATGCGGTGGGCGTGTGGGACGGGCTCGCCGGCGACGCGGAGCCGATACGCGAAATCCGCGTCTCCGACGGGGCTTCGCCGCTCCATCTCCACTACGACAGCGCCGAGGTGGCGGCGGACGCGCTCGGATACATCGTCGAGAACCGGCACATCCGGCACGCGCTCCTGGAGCGGGTCCGGTCGCTGGGACGCGCGACCCTGCTCGACGGCCGATCCATAGTGCGGCACGAACGCGGCCCGATCGAAGTCCGGGTGGAGCTGGAGGACGGCAGCGAGCTCGCCGCCCGCCTGCTGATCGCGACGGACGGGCGCGAATCGCCGCTCCGGCGCGCCGCCGGGCTGGGTACGGTGGAATGGCGCTACGACCAGACGGGGATCGTCTGCACAATCGCCCACGAGCGCCCGCATCGCGGCATCGCGCAGGAGCGATTTCTGCCGTCCGGCCCGTTCGCGATCCTGCCGATGACGGGCAACCGGTCTTCCATCGTGTGGACCGAGCGGGCGGATGTCGCGACCCGCGTCCTCGGTCTGGATCGGGACGCGTTCGCCGACGAGCTGGCGTGGCGGTTCACCGACTATCTCGGCGCGCTCGACATCGAGGGGCCGGTCTTCTCCTATCCGCTGGCGCTGACCCTCGCCGAGCGCTACACCGCCAACCGGCTCGCCGTCGCGGGCGACGCGGCGCACGCGATCCACCCGATCGCGGGCCAGGGCTTCAATCTCGGTATCCGCGACGCGGCCGCGCTTGCCGAGACGATCGTCGATGCGGCCCGGCTCGGGATCGATAAGGGCTCGGTCGCGGCGCTCGCCCGCTACGCCCGCTGGCGGCGGGCGGACAATTTCGCGATGCTGGCGGCGACCGACGGTCTCAACAGGCTCTTTTCCAACGACCTCGCGCCGGTCGCGTTCGGGCGGCGCCTGGGTCTCGCCGCGGTGAACCGGATCCCGAGGCTCAAGCGGCTGTTCATGCGCCACGCCATGGGGGAGCTCGGCGAAAGGCCGCGCCTCGCACGCGGAATGCCTCTCTGAGGCCCCGGCCGGAGCGGGTCAGGCCGCTTCGATTTCGAGCAACTCCGCGACTTCCGGCCAACTCTTCTCGCCATTCTCCCGAAGCTGCGCGGTGAGCTCGTCGGGCATCCATTTCCAGATCGCGGGCTGGAAGCTCGCGCGCGCCTTGACGTTGGCGAGCCACGCCTCGACCCGGGGCATCCGGCCGCCCGCCCACATCCCCTGCATCGACAGCATGTCGAGCCGCATGACATAGGGCGTCATCGCGATGTCGGCGAAGCTGAAGCGGTCGCCGATCAGCCAATCGCCGTCCTTGAGCGCCTCCTCCATCCGCCAGAGATAGCGGTCGTAGAGCTTCACCTTCGCCGCCGCGCCGGGCGCTTCGAAGCCGAGCCGGACATAGGTCTTCTTCTGCTCGTGCCAGTCCGCGGTCACCGAGAACGGCGGGGTGGAGTCGAGGAACTCCTTCATCCGCTGCTCGCCCAGCGCCCGTATGGTATGGCGGTGGGAAGACATGAAGGTCAGCGCGCCGCAGGCCGGGTGCAGCTCCTCGTCGACCGCCTTGGTCCAGTAGCGTTCCTCGGCGCGGAGCACCGGATCGGCGGGCCGCACGGGCCGTTCGGGAAAGACCTCGTCGAGATAGGCGCAAATGACGGACGACTCCCTGATCGCCTTCCCGTCATGGATCAGGGCCGGCACCACCGCCTTGGGATTGACTTTCCTGTACTCGGGCGTGAACTGCTCGCCCTTGAGGATGTCGATATAGTGCCCCTCCCAGGGCAGCTGCTTTTCCTCGAGAAACAGCCTCACCTTGGCCGCGCAGACCGATGAGCCGTGATGGTAGAGTTGGAGCACGCCTTCCTCTCCTTTGGGTTCGAAACGGACGTTTACGGGTCGCGGCTCAGCCCGGCGGCTTCGAGCGCCCCCAGATAGTCGTTCCAGAGCCGTTCCCGGTTCCGGCCGAGCTCGTGGAGGTAGCTCCAGGAGTACAGGCCGGTATCGTGCAGATCGTCGAACACGATGCGGACGGCGTAGTTGCCGACCGGCTCGACGTTCATGATCCCGACGTGGCGCCGGCCCGCGACCAGCTGTTTCTGTCCCGGCCCGTGCCCGCGCACCTCGGCGGACGGGCTCTCCACCCGGAGGAACTCGGCGGGCAGGGAGAAAGACGTGCCGTCGTCGAAGTCGATTTCGAGCAGTTTCTCGGCCGACTTGAGCCGCAGCGCGGTCGGCCATGGCGCGGGTCGGTGGGGGTCCGCCAATGCTAGTCCCCGGAGATGCGGCGCGCTTCGTCGACCAGCATGATGGGAATGCCGTCGCGGATCGGAAAGGCGAGGCCGGCGTTCTCGCTGACGAGCTCCTGCGCGGCGGCGTCATAACGGAGCGGGCCCTTGGTGAGCGGGCAGACCAGGATCTCGAGCAGCTTCGGATCGATGGGCCGTCCGCGGTCCGTCCGGGTATCGGCCGGGGGAGCTTCCGAAACGGGCCGGTCTGCCATCTCTCCTCCTTCGCCGCGCCCTATTGCCTGGTGCGCCCTTCGTCGTCGGAGCGCTCGAGCAGTGCCATTTCGAGCAGGGTCACGACGATTTCGGCGCGTTCGGCGGTGCCGGGCGCCTCGAGCAGCGCCTGTTTCTCGCTGGTGCGGAAGGGGCACATCATCGCCAGGGAATCGACGAGCCGGGAATCTCCGGTGCCCTCGATCGCCTCCCAGTTCGCCTCCACGTTCTGTTGGCGGAGATAGGCGCGGAGCGCGTTCAACAACCGTTCCCGGTCCAGCGGGATCTGCGCCGGCGGCTCCGGCAGGTCGTCGCGGAAGACGCCGAAGCGCGCCCGCACCCGGCGGTACCCGTCGCGCAGGCTCAACTCCCTCTCGACCACGAAGCGGATCAACCCCTTGAGCGTGATCAGATAGCGCCCGTCCTCCGTTTCGCCGAACGAGACGATGCGTCCCGCGCAGCCGGTCCGGTAGATGTCGGGCTCGCCGCCGCCGGCCCCTTCGTGCGGAAGGATCATCCCGATCAGCCGCTGCGGCGCCGCCAGCGCCGCCGCCGTCATGTTCAGATAGCGCGGTTCGAAAATATTGAGCGGCAGCCGGCTGTGCGGCAGCAGGAGCGCGCCCCCGAGCGGAAAAATCGGAATCTCGTCCGGCAGATCCTCGAATTCGGGATCGAACGGGCCGGGCATCAGGAGAACAGGATCGCAGACAGCTTGCGCCGTCCCGCGACGGTCACCGGGTCGGTGGGACCCAGCGCCTCGAACAGCTCCAGAAGCTGCTTGCGCGCCGCCTGCTCGTTCCACTCCCGCGCCCGCTTGACGATCTCGACCAGCGCGTCGATCGCCTCCTCGTTACGGCCCTCGGCGTGGAGCGCCAGCGCGAGATCGAACCGCGCCGCGTGATCGTTGGGATCCGCTTCGAGCCGTGCCAGCAGCTCGCTCCGGTCCCCGGTCTCGGCCGTCTTTTCGGCCAGCGCCAGCGCGGATGCCGCGGCCTCCGCCTCCGCGTCGCCGCGCGCGTCCTCGGGAAGCGTGTCGAACACCTCGCGCGCCCGTGCGACTTCGCCCTGGCCGAGCAGCGCCCGCGTCAGCCCGGCGATACCGGCGGCGTTGTCCGGCGCGTGCTGGACCACCTGCGCGTAGACCGACGCGGCGGCGCCGTAGTCCTTCGCGTCCAGACGCTCGGCCGCCTGGGCGAGCGCGTCGTCGAGGGGGGACGAGACCGTCGTGCCGGCCGCCTTCGCGAGCTTGTCGACGAACGCCTTGACCTGGCTTTCCGGAAGCGCGCCCTGGAACGCGTCGACCGGGCGTCCGCCGGAGAAGGCGAAGACGGCGGGAATCGACTGGATGCGCAGCTGCTGGGCGATTTCGGGGTTCTGGTCGATGTCGATCTTGACCAGCTTGACCCCTCCGTTCGCGCCCCGAACCACCTTTTCGAGGATCGGCCCGAGCTGCTTGCAGGGACCGCACCACGGGGCCCAGAAATCGACCACCACGGGCGTCTCCATCGAGGCGTCGATGACATCCGCCATGAACGTCTCGGTCGATCCGTCCTTGATCGCATCGGCGGGCGCGGCGCCCGCCTGTCCCAAGATCGGTTCCATCGTCCTGCCCCCTGCGTCAGCCCCGCCGACTGGGTCGGCGACAAGATGGGTGAGGAGCCATGCGGAAGCAAGCCCGGCGGGTTATCCCGCCGTCGCCTCGCCGAGGTCGGCGACCGCCGGATCGTGGCCGAGCGCCCGGATGAAGCGCAGCAGGTCGGACGGCGCGATGGCCGTGGTCGCATCGTTGGACAGCGGGTGGAAATGCGCGCGCTCGGACTGCATCACGCCGGAATCGATGACCGGCCGCACCGCGCGCTCGCCGTCGTTGATCAGCGCGAACGGCGTGACCGCGCCCGGCACGACGCCGAGATGGGCGGCAAGCCGCTCGGGGCTGCCGAAGGACAGCCTGGCCGACCCGATCAGCGGCGCGAGCGCCTTGAGGTCGAGACGCCGGTCCTCCAGCGCGACGACGAGCCAGAGCGCCCCCTTCTTGTCCTTGAGGAACAGCGACTTGCAATGCGCGCCCGGCAGGCGGCCGCGTACCCGGCGGCTCTCCTCGACCGTGAACACCGGCGCATGGGTCTGGGTCTCGGTGACGATCCCGAGCTCTTCCAGCCGCTCGAACAGGACCCTCTGCCGGGCGGCGACGGCCTCCGGCGAAACCGCTTCGATCATCCCTTCCCCCGTTCAACGCGGCGCGTGCTGCCGACTTGCGGCGAGGAATATACACCGGCGCGGAGGCCCGGCGCCTCTGGCCGGGAGGGGCCGGTGGACCCCGGGGGCGGGGTGGGTTATTCCGGGAGCCGCAGTATCGGGGAGAGAGTCATGCGAACTCAGGTGGCAGTCATCGGCGGCGGGCCCGCGGGCCTCCTGCTGTCCCACATCCTGCACCTGGAGGGGGTAGAGAGCATCGTCCTCGAAAGCCGTTCCAAGGCCCATGTGATGAAGCGCATCCGCGCCGGCGTGCTGGAGGCGGGTTCGGTGAAGCTGCTGCGCGACGTTGGCCTCGGCGAGCGGATGGACCGGGAAGGGCATGTGCATGACGGGGCCGCGATCGTCTGGGCCGGGCACGGGCGGTTCTTTATCGACACCAGGAAATACACCGGCAAGCGCATGATGGCCTACGGCCAGACGGCCATCACGGAAGACCTGTACGCCGCCCGCGAAGCCGCCGGCGGCGAGATCCTGGACGAGGTGGACGACGTCGAGCTCCACGGGCTGACCGGCGCCTCGCCGCATGTCACCTTCGAGCGCGAGGGGAGGCCGGAGCGCATCGACTGCGATTTCATCGCGGGCTGCGACGGCAAGCACGGCGTCAGCCGGCCGTCCATGCCGGCCGGGCTGACGAAAGTCTACGAGAAGGTCTATCCGTTCGGCTGGCTCGGGGTGATGTCCGAGACGCCGCCGCTCGAGGATTTGGTCTATGCGAGCCACCCGCGCGGGTTCGCGCTGGCGTCGCAGCGCAACCCGATGCTCAGCCGCTACTACATCCAGTGCTCGCTCGACGACCGGATCGAGGACTGGCCGGACGAGCGTTTCTGGGAGGAGCTCAAGTCCCGGTATCCGAGCGAGATCGCCGATGCCATCGTCACCGGCCCGACCATCGAGAAGTCGATCGCGCCGCTGCGCAGCTTCGTCAGCGAGCCGATGCGCTACGGCCGGCTGTTTCTGGCCGGGGACGCCGCCCACCTCGTGCCGCCGACCGGCGCCAAGGGGCTGAACCTCGCGTTCTCGGACGTGTTCTATTTGTCCCGGGCGCTGGTCGAGCACTACAAGGGCGGCGGCGACCGTTACCTGGACAGCTATTCCGACATGGCGCTCCGGCGGGTCTGGCATTGCGAGCGGCTGTCCTGGTGGATGACGAACCTCATGCACCGCTTCCCGGACGACACCGAGTTCGATCAACGCAGCAGGGAGAACGAGCTCGAATTCCTGTCGATGTCGGACCACGCGCACGCGGCGCTCGCCGAGCAATACGCCGGCCTGCCTTACGAGTCCTGATAAGCCGGCGAACCGGCGAGCGGAGGTTCGACGTCCGGCTCTTACCCTCGCGTCGTCTGCGCGGGGTCCGACACCGTCGGGTCGACGGCAGCGGCATAGGCCGCCTTCTTGCGCCACTCCGTGACCGCCTTCTCGAACTGGGGGCGTGCGCTGACGACGCCATACCAGCGTCGGACGGCCGGGTAAGGCGTGAAATCGTAGCCGCCGCCCATCAACGTGGTGATCGTCGGCGCCCAGGAAATGTCGGCGAGCGTATAGGCGTCGCCGACCAGCCACGCGCTATCCGTCAGGGCCCGGTCCATCTCCGCGAAAATCTCGTCAAGAAGCGCGGTGGCACCCTCCAGATCGGCGTCCGAGAAGCTCTTGCCCCGGCTGTGCTTGCCGTGGAAGGCCAGCAGTTCGGGATCTGTTTGCAATTTCCAATAGCGCGTTTCTTCCTCTTCCGTCTTCTTCACCAGCCTGGAATTGACCTTGCTGTACTGGAAGGTCTTGATCGCCGGCAAATGCATGTCGCCCGACTTTTTCAGCCAGTAATCGATCTCCGCCTGACGGTCGGCGGGCACCGACCGGAACCCGGGCTCGGGAAACGCCTCTTCGAGATAGACCATAATGTCGTTGGATTCGACGACGACCGTGCCGTCATGCACGAGCGATGGGACGAGTCCTTTCGGGTTAATGCCGAAATAGTCCTCGGAAATGTTTTCCTTCCTGCCGAGATCGATGTGATGACCGGTCCAGTCGAGGCGTTTTTCCTCCAGTAGCATCCGCACGCGCGCGGAACAGTTCGATCGGTTGGCGTGATATAGATGGAGTCCTTCGAGCGAGCGGACGGCTTCGTTGGTCGGAACCACGATTCCCATTCGATCGATTCTCCCGATTGCGGTTTGCGATCGCTTCAGAACGCATGGGCGAAGGTCTCACGGTACTCCGCGAGTTTCTTGCGGAAGCCCGGCTCGGTTTCGCGGCCCGCCCGGGCATGCGGAGACTCTTCCGAAATCGCATTGCACGGGAAATCGTCGAGCTGGCGCATGCTCGGCCTGCTCGTCACGCGATCCCACCACGCCTTGGTCAGCGGATAGGGCTCGAGCCAGAAGTCCAGGAACCGGACCATCTCGATCACCTTGACGAACGGAGCCAGGTTGGCCTCGGCCAGCGTGAACCGGTCGCCCATCAGAAACGGCCGGCCGTCGTCGAGGGCTTTCTCCATTCTGCGAAAGATCGTCTCCAGGGCGCCGATCGCCCGCGGCACGTAAGGCGAGTCGAGACCGTCGAGGACGACCGACTTCTGCCGGTACAGGCGATCGATGTTGGGAACGTATTTCCAGCGTTCCATGAACTCGTCCCGCGGAATGGTGAGCCGGAATTTGGTGAGCATGTTGATCACCGCGCAGGCCTCGAATCCGCGCTCGTCGAAAAGCTTGACCCATTCGGCCATGTGAAAGCGCTCCACGGGATCGTCGGGAACGAGCGGCGGATCGGGTTTCAGGGTATCGATGTAACCGCAGATCAGGGAAGATTCGCGTATTACGGCACCGTCATGGACCAGCGTCGGAACGGTTCCGTTCGGGTTTATCGCCAGATACGACGGCTTGAACTGGTCCCGGTTCATCAGGACCATTTTGACGGGAGTCCAATCGACGATGCCTTTCTCCGACAGCGTGACTATCGCCCGGTTGGAACAGATCGAGTCGGTCTCTTCGAGGTAGTAGAGTTCCAGTGACATTATTTTCTCTCTTGGGGTATTTTATTTCCCGGAAAATTAAATCTTGCGTGCTTTCCCAAGCGATTTAGAGATTGACTTTTTTAGTGAGTTTAACCAGGATGCACAATCATATTCGTCCATAAAATACTGTCAAGTCCAACGAAACGGAAACGATCGTGAACCTCTCTTCCGCCGTCCTCGTCGAAACCGGAAACGCCAGCGGCTACCTGCAGCGCCTTTGCAAACATTTCGGCCACAAGTTGGAAGTCGAGTTCACGCCGGAAACCGGATCGATCGCGTTCGAATTCGGTCGGGCGGCACTGGAGGCGGGGCCGGACGGTCTGACGATGACGGCCCTGGCCGGAAACGAGGAGGACCTGGCAAGACTCAGAGGGGTCCTCGCCTCCCATCTGGAACGCTTTGCCTTCCGGGAGGGGCTGAAGGTCGACTGGCGGTAACGGGGGCTTCGACGGGGCGTAAAGCCCCCCATGGCCCGGGAGCCTTCCGGGACCGGACAGATCGCGTACCGCCGGCAGCGCCTTGACACGGGCTCGGGCAAGGGTAACTTTGGCCATGCGCCTTCTCCCGGTTGCGGCCGGGAAACGGAAGGGTGCGAGATCCGTTCCCCAGATGCGGTTTCGGGGAGCGGAAACGAGGCTTTTGCAAAGGGTCGGTAGCGAAGCTGCGCGTGCGGGTGTAGCTCAGGGGTAGAGCGCAACCTTGCCAAGGTTGAAGTCGTCGGTTCGAATCCGATCACCCGCTCCAGTTCGCCCCGGGATCACGGAAGACTTCCATGAACAATGTCGGCAATTGGGTGCTGGGCGGCAGTTCGGCGGTGCTCGGCGTCGGCGGGCTGTTCGTCGCCGCGCAGGCGGGGCCCGGCACCGTCGGCTATTACGGCGGGCTCGCGATGTTCGCCATCTGCTTTCTGTTCGTCATGCACCTGATCCG
The DNA here is from genome assembly GCA_022823775.1 of Defluviicoccus sp. Lineage (GTDB taxonomy): Bacteria > Pseudomonadota > Alphaproteobacteria > MPNO01 > MPNO01 > MPNO01. The sequence continues at coordinate 51,886 of JAJEHI010000171.1, forward strand.
GACGTCGGACAGCCACGGCTGAGGCTTGACGTCGGCCGCGGAGGCGCGACGCTCAGCCTCTTTTCCGCGCGACGATATGGAAGATGTGCCAGCGTTTGGGCCGGCCGCGCGGCGTGACGCTTTCGTCCTCCTCTTCCCGCAGATGCTCGATGTCGAACCCGTCGAGCAGCGCCTCGACCTCATCCGCCGTATGAAACGCGATCGAGGGATCGCCCGCCCACTCGTCGCGGTCGCCGTATAGCTGGCCGGCGAATCGGCCGCCGGGGGCGAGCGAGGCGACCATCCGCGACCACACACCGGGAAACGCCGCCGGCGGGCAGAGCGGGAGCGCGAAGCTGGAATTGACAAGGTCGGTCATGGGCCATTCGACCTCCTCGAAACGGCCGACCCTTACCTCCAGCCTGCCGGTCCCGGGAAGGTCGTCGCGCGCGGCGAGCCGTTCGATGGCCGTTTTCTCCGCGTCGACCGCGAGCACGGTCCAGCCGCGGCGCAGGAGTTCGACGACATCCCGCCCCCCGCCGCAGCCCAGATCGACCGCCAGGCGGTCTCGCGCGGGCACCCGGTCGAAGGCATCGAGGGCGCGGATCAGGGTGTCTCGCGGCGGGCGGGCGCCGGTTTTCTCGTAATAGGCGGACCAAGCCCCGGGTCCGGCGGCCGGCGTCGCCCTGGGCTCGTGCATCGGAGTGCCTACGCCCTCAGCTCGGCGGGAGGAAAATTGCCTGCCCGGCTCACCATCGCGGGCACGGTACGGCCCAGCCGCGCCTCGATCCAGTGGGCGGTCTCGATGAGCCCGTCGATATCGATGCCGGTCTCCACGCCGAGGCGGTGGAGCATGTAGATCAGGTCCTCGGACGGTATGTTTCCGGTCGCCGCGGGAGCGAACGGGCAGCCGCCGATACCGCCGATGCTCGCATCGAGCGCGTGCACCCCCGCCTCGACGGCCGCGAAGGCGTTGGCGATACCGGTGTTTCTTGTGTTGTGGAAATGCCCCCGAAGCCGGGCGTCGGGCGCAAGCCGCGCGGCTTCGGCGAACATTTCCGCGACCTCGCCCGGCGCGGCGACACCGATGGTGTCGGCGATCCCGATCTCGAACAGGCCGAGGCCGGCGCAGTCGGCGATCAGCCCGTGAACGCGCTCGGGCTTCACCGTGCCCTGAAAGGGACATCCGAAGGCCGCGCTGATCGTGGCGCTGCACCGGATCCCGGCCGCCCGCGCGGCGGCGGCGATGTCCTCGAGCACCCGGACCGCCTGCTCGATGGTGGTGCCCTGGTTCTTTTCGGAGAACGCATCGCTCGCGACGAGCGCGTAGTTGACTTCCCTGCAGCCGGCCTCCGCCGCGCGGTCGAAGCCGCGCCGGTTCAGCACCAGTCCGATATAGGTCACGCCGTCGTCCTTCGGCAGGCCGGCCATCACCGCCTCCGCGTCGGCCATCTGGGGGACGCGTTTCGGGTTGACGAAGCTCGCGGCCTCCAGCCTGCGCACGCCCGCGGCCACCGCGCGCCGGATGAGCTCCAGCTTGACCTCGGTCGACAGGATCTCGGGCTCGTTCTGGAGTCCGTCTCGCGGCGATACCTCGACGAGCTCGATGCGGCGGGCGGACATGGGCGGTATCTCCTGCGGCTGGATGGGGGATTTTCGGGCAAGCAGCGGCGCCGCTCAATCGAAATTGCACCGGAACGGTGCACCGCTCCCGGTACAACCTCCAGGACCGCCGTCGATTGCCGCGTTTCGCGCCGTCGGCTAGACTGTGGATATGTTAAACGGCGCCGCGGACCGGCGCTTTTGGCCGGGGAACGATCGGTGGTTGCGATGAACGATAGCCCGGCTCTGGTGCTGAACGCCGACTTCCGTCCGCTCAGCTACTTTCCGCTCTCGCTGTGGTCGTGGCAGGACGCCGTCAAGGCGGTCTTTCTGGAGCGCGTCAATATCATCTCGGAATACGAGCGGGAGGTGCGTTCGCCGGGCTTCTCGATGCGGCTGCCGAGCGTGATCGCGCTCAAGCGCTACATCCCGATGTCGCGGCGCCCGGCCTTCACGCGGTTCAACGTATTCCTGCGCGACCGGTTCGAATGCCAGTATTGCGGGACCGCGCCCGGCACGCCGGAGCTCACCTTCGACCATGTGGTGCCGCGGTCGCGCGGCGGGCGGACCAGCTGGGTCAATGTCGTCAGCGCCTGCACCGTGTGCAACCTGCGAAAGGGCAACCGGCTGCCCAGGGAGTGCGGTCTTCACCCGAGGCAGGCGCCGGTGGAGCCGTCCAACGCGCTGCTGCAACAACACGGCCGCGCCTTTCCGCCCAACTACCTGCACGACAGCTGGCGCGATTTCCTTTACTGGGATTCGGAGCTCGAGGCCGGCTAACCCGATCTTTCTCACCGGTTCCGGCTTATCGGCCGATTTCGGGCGCGCACGACCCGGTTCGGCCTCTGTTCACGGCGCCCGCAGTGGATCGCCGGAAACCCGTGTCGACGATGCGGCGTATTCGGGCTTCTTCTGGGGCGTTGATACTTGTCATGCGTCCCCACGCCCAGGCGAAGCGTTGCGGTCCCTGTATCGTGTGGGATACAAATGGCCAGTGACCGAAGTCCGCCAGACGGATGCGTACGAGAACTGGTTCCGGAGGCTTCGCGACAGGGAAGCGAAGGCGCGGATTCTCGTCAGGGTTAGGCGGCTGGCGCTGGGGAACCCAGGACCAGGAGACGTGCGCCCGGTGGGCGGAGGCATCTCCGAACTTCGGATCGACCACGGGCCGGGGTATCGCGTGTATTGGTTTCATCCCGATGAGGAAACGGCCGTGCTGTTGCTTGGCGGGGATAAAAGCACCCAGCGCCAAGACATTGGGAAAGCCCGCGATCTTGCACGGGAGCTGGCGAAAGGAGGGGATCGATGACCGGGTCTGGAAAAGATGTATCGGCTGCCGGCGCGAAAACGCGGCCTTGGGACGCCGTGGAGTATCTGGAGACCGCGGACGACGCAATCGCCTATCTCGAAGCGGCCTTCGAGGACGGCGATCCGCAAGTGATTACCGCGGCGCTCGGGGACGTCGCACGTCGCCAGGGCATGACGGCCGTGGCGGCGAAGGCCGGGCTCGGCAGGGAAAGCCTGTACAAGGCGCTTTCGCGAGACGGCAATCCGGGCTTTGCGACCGTGCTCAACGTCCTCGAAGCTCTGGGTCTGCGGCTCCGCCCGCTGAGCAGGGATCGGGAAACCGTTGCGCCGGACATGATCGACGAAGCCGGCTGAACTTACGGGTTCTCGCTGCCTCTCACCGATTTATTCGTGCTGAGCGGCGAATCGCTGCCGCCTTCGGCGCAACGGGCGTCGGGACAAATCCGGCCATGATGCGGCGGGCGGGCTTTGCGGGAGGACGGGGAGTTGGAAGACTCGACACCGACGGGCTTGCCATGGGTTCCGGCGGCGGGGACAATCCGCGCGGGCGTCGGGTGGAGCGAAGGGATGGCCACGATTCTCGAAGAAAGACACATCACCGACGCGGAACGCGCTGTCTGGCAAAGCGACGGCGCGCTCTGCCTGCGGGGCGTGGTGGCGCCGGAATGGCTTGAAACGCTCGCCGAGGGGATCGACGCGGCGATGGGCGATCCGAGCGACGTCGCCAAGGCCTATGGCGAAGGCGAGAGCCGGTTCCGCACCGACCACGGCATGTTCCTGCGCTTCGAGCAGTTCAGCCGCTTCATGCACGAATCGCCGATGGCGCGGCTCGCCGCCGAGCTGATGGGGGCGACCCGGATCAACCTTTACGACGAGCATCTGCTGGTCAAGGAACCGGGCACCGATACCCCGACCTGGTGGCACCACGACCTGCCCTATTTCCGCATCAAGGGCTCGCAGATCTGCAGCTTCTGGGTCCCGCTCGACCCGGTGACCGAGGCGACGGGCTCGCTCCGGTTCGCCGTGGGCTCCCACGCGTGGGGAAAGCTGTTCCGCCCGGTGAAGATCGGCCAGGGAGACTTCGTCGCCGAGACCGAGCAGTTCGACGAGACGGTGCCCGATATCGACGGCGATCCGGAAAAGTACCCCACGGTCTGCTTCGATCTGGAGCCGGGCGACGTCGCCGTGTTCCACGGGGCGACGCTGCACTCCTCAAGCGGCAATCCGCTGCCGACGGCGCGCCGCGCGGTCTCGCTGCGCTTCACGGGAGACGACATCACCTGGTATCCGGGGCGCCACTCGCCGACCTTCTACGACGCGCCGCACCTGGTGGAAGGCGGGCCGATCGACGCCGAGATCTTCCCCCGCCTCTGGACCCGCTGACCCGCCGGCCGGACCGCGGCGGCCTTACCGGATCTCGAACACCGCGTCGATCTCGACGGCGGCGTCGAACGGCAGCGAGGGGGCGCTGACGGCGAAGCGCGCGTGCTTGCCGCGGTCGCCGAAGATGTCGACGATCAGGTCGCTGGCACCGTTGATGACCCTGGGCTGGTCGGTGAAATCCGGCGTCGCGTTGACGAAGCCGCCGAGCTTGACGCAGCGGGTCACCCGGTCGAGGTCGCCGCCGCAAGCCGCCTTGAGCTGGGCGAGGATATTGATCGCCACGATGCGCGCGCAGGCCTGGCCCTCCTCGACGGTGAAGGCATTCCCCAGCTTGCCGACATGGCTCAGCCTGCCGTCCCGGTACGGCACCTGTCCCGCGATGAAGACCAGATTGCCGGTCACCACCCAGGGCACGTAATTTGCCGCCGGGGCGGGGGCTTCGGGCAGGTCGATGCCGAGTTCGGCGAGGCGGGCGTCGATGGCGCCGGTCATGGCGGGCTCCTCCGGTAAACGCTGGGTTCCTGAGGCGTTGACTAGCGGCGCGGCGCCGGCGCGGCAAGAACCGCCCGGCGGGCCGCCCTTCGCCGCGGTCACGGCCAGGCGACCATGGGTGGCAGCGACATCAGGATCGCCTCGACATTGCCCCCGGTCCTGAGCCCGAACTCGGTTCCCCGGTCGTAGAGGAGGTTGAATTCGACATATCGTCCGCGGCGGACGAGCTGATGGGCGCGCTGCGCTTCGGTCCAGGGCTCCGCCATGCGCTCGCGGACGATTTCGGGATAGGCTTCGAGAACGGCGCTGCCCACGCCCCGGGTAAACGCGAAATCGGCTTCCCAGTCGCCGCTGTCCAGATTGTCGTAGAAAATGCCGCCTGCGCCGCGGGGCTCGTCGCGATGGGGCAGGAAGAAATACTTGTCGCAGGCTTCCTTGAATCGGGCGTAGCAGGCGGGATCGTAGGCATCGCAGGCGGCCTTGAGCGCGGCATGGAACGCCGCCGCGGCGTCGGCGTCGGGATAGATCGGGGTCAGGTCGCCACCGCCGCCGAACCACGCCTTCGTGGTGACGATGAACCGCGTGTTCATGTGCATCGCGGGGACCAGCGGCGAGCGGAGATGCGCGACCAGGGATATGCCGCTCGCCCAGAAGCGCGGATCGTCGGCCGCGCCCGGAATCCGGTCCCGGAATTCAGGCGAGAACGCGCCGTGCACCGCCGAGAAGTTGACGCCCACCTTCTCGAACACACGGCCCTTCATGATCGATATCTCGCCGCCGCCGCCGTCGCCGCCGTCTTCCGTGGGCCGCTTCCAGACGGTGCGCTCGAACCGGCCGGGCGCCCCGGAACCGCCCTCATGGTCGTCCTCAAGCCCCTCGAAGGCGCCGCAGAAGCGGTCGCGCAGAGTCCTGAACCACGCCGCGGCGCGTTCCTGCAGGACTTCGACGGTCACTTGTTCCGCCCGCGCGAGGCGCGGGCCCCGGGGAATCGCGGGATGTCGGCCCGGTGTGGCGCGGGAAGCATCGGGCTGCCGCTCCGACCTTGATTCGACGACGGATTTGATTATACCCGTTCCCCTGTCCAAGGCGCGATTTGCGGTGCGGACATCGGTTTCGGAGGCGGCCGCCCGGCTGCGTCCGAAGGCCGCGTTGCCGCCCTTCCGGGAGGCAGCTAGTGTTCGCGGTCGCAGAACGGACGTGTTTTCCTGCCCTGCCGAGAGGTTCTTCTATGGCGGATTACGAGGACACCAAGGCCGGTCACGGCCACGGCGAAACGCGCCGCGATTTCCTCTATTTGGCGACCGGCGCGTTCGGCGCCGCCGGAAGCGCGATCGCCCTGTGGCCGCTGGTTCACCAGATGAGCCCCGCCGCGGACACCCTGGCGCTGGCGACCACGGAGGTCGATCTGTCGCCCATCGAGCAAGGCCAGAGCATCACCGTGGTGTGGCGCGGCAAGCCGGTCTTCATTCGCCGCAGGACGGATAAGGAGATCGAGGAAGCGCAAGCGGTCGCGCTCGACGACCTCCCCGATCCCCAGACCGACGCCCAGCGGACCAAGAAGCCGGAGTGGCTGATCGTCGTCGGCGTCTGCACCCATCTCGGCTGCATTCCCAAAGGCCAGGCGACCGGCGACAGGAAGGGCGACTACGGCGGCTGGTTCTGCCCCTGCCACGGCTCGCATTACGACACCTCCGGACGCATCCGCAAGGGACCCGCGCCGGAGAACCTGCCGGTCCCCGACTACGAGTTCCTGTCCGACAGCCTCGTGCGGATCGGGTAGGGGGGAAGGTCATGACGCAGCCCTGGATGAATAACCGCCTGGTCCGGTGGATCGACTACCGCCTGCCGATGTTCTCCTTCATGGAGAAAGAGCTGATCGACTATCCGACGCCGCGCAACCTGAGCTACTGGTGGAATTTCGGTTCGCTGGCGGGGATCGTGCTGGTCATCATGATCGTGACCGGCATCGTTCTGGCGATGCACTACACGCCGCATGTCGATTACGCCTTCGACAGCGTCGAGCGCATCATGCGCGACGTGAACTACGGCTGGCTGATCCGCTATATCCACACCAACGGAGGCTCGGCCTTCTTCATCATCGTCTACATCCACATTTTCCGCGGGCTCTATTACGGCTCCTACAAGTCGCCGCGCGAGATCCTGTGGATCCTGGGCGTGATCATCCTGCTCTGCATGATGGCGACCGCGTTCATGGGCTACGTCCTGCCGTGGGGCCAGATGAGCTTCTGGGGCGCGACGGTGATCACCAACCTGTTCTCGGCGGTGCCGATCGTGGGCGACGTCATCGTGACCTGGCTGTGGGGCGGCTTCACGGTCGACAATCCGACGCTCAACCGGTTCTTCAGCCTGCACTATCTGATGCCGTTCGTGATCGTCGGCGTCGTCGCGCTGCACCTGGTCGCGCTGCACCAGCACGGCTCGGGCAACCCGCTCGGCATCGACGCCAAGGGGCCGCAGGACAAGATCCCGTTCCACCCGTATTACACGGTGAAGGACATGTTCGGGCTCTGCGCGTTCCTGACGATTTTCGCCGGCTTCGTCTTCTTCGCGCCCAACTTCTTCGGCGAGCCCGAGAACTACATCCCGGCCGACCCGCTCGTGACGCCGCCGCATATCGTGCCGGAGTGGTACTTCCTGCCCTACTACGCGATCCTGCGGTCGATCACCTTCGATGTCTGGTTCCTGTCGGCCAAGCTGATCGGCGTGGTGCTGATGTTCGGTTCCATCCTGATCCTGTTCCTGGTTCCGTGGCTCGATCGTTCGCCGGTCCGGAGCGCGCGTTACCGGCCGATCTACAAGCAGCTTTTCTGGGTGCTGGTGATCGATTGCCTGGTGCTGGGCTGGGTCGGAGGGAACCCGCCGGAAGGCATTTTCGTGATCATCGGGCAGATCGCGACGCTGTACTATTTTGCCCACTTCCTGGTCCTGATGCCGCTCCTCTCCTACATCGAGACGCCGCGGCCGCTGCCGACCAGCATCGGCGAACCGGTGCTCGGCGGAAGCGGAGGGCCGCCCGCCGCGGCGGAACAGCCGATGGAGAAGGCGCAATGAGGCGGACCGTCGGTGCCATCGTCGCGGCGTTCGTCCTGATCGGCTCGAACCCCGCCCCGGCCGCGGAGGAAGCCGCCGCGCCGCCCAGCATGAAGTGGACGTTCGACGGTTTGTTCGGTTCGTTCGACCGCGCGGCGCTCCGGCGCGGCTTCCAGGTCTATACCGAAGTCTGCGCGGTCTGCCATTCGCTGCGGCTGGTCCACTACCGCAACCTGACGGCGATCGGCTTCACGGAGGACCAGGTCAAGGAAATCGCCGCCGAGGTCGAGGTCACCGACGGCCCCGACGCCGAGGGCGAGATGTTCGACCGCCCCGCCCTGCCGAGCGACCGGTTCGTATCGCCCTTCCCCAACGACAACGCCGCGCGCGCCGCCAACAACGGCGCGCTGCCGCCCGATCTCTCGCTGGTCACCAAGTCGCGCATCGGCGGCCCCGACTATATTTACGGGCTGATGGTCGGCTACAGGGACGCGCCGGGCGACATGGAGATGTCGGAGGGCATGGCCTACAACATGTACTTCCCCGGCCACCAGATCGCGATGCCGGCGCCGCTGAGCGAAGAGCTGGTCGAATACGCGGACGGCACCGAGGCGACGGTGCCGCAGATGGCGAAGGACGTGACCGACTTCCTCGTCTGGGCCGCCGAGCCCGAGCTCGAAGAGCGCAAACGCATGGGGGTCAAGGTCGTACTCTTCCTGATCCTGCTCACGGGGATGCTCTTCGCGGTCAAGCGGGCGGTCTGGTCCAACGTCCCGCACTGACGGCGGCCCGCGCCGCCGGGGAGACGTCATGGCGGAACCGGGGACGCCACCGGTCATCGGGATCATCGGCGGCAGCGGCCTCTATGACATCGACGGGCTGACCGGCCGCCGCTGGGAAGCGGTGGAGACGCCGTTCGGCACGCCGTCGGACGAAATCCTGCTCGGCACCCTCGGCGGGCAGCAACTCGCCTTCCTGCCCCGCCATGGCCGCGCGCACCGGACGCCGCCGGGCGAGATCGATTTCCGGGCCAACATCGATGCGCTCAAGCGGTTGGGCGTCACCGAGATCCTCTCGCTCAGCGCTGTGGGCAGCCTGAACGAGCAACTCGCGCCCGGCACCTTCGTCCTCGTGGACCAGTTCATCGACCGTACCTTCGCGCGCACCAAGACGTTCTTCGGGTCGGGTCTGGTCGCCCATGTCTCGATGGCGGAACCGGTATGCTCCCGGCTCGGCGACGCGCTGGAGGAGGCCGCCGCCGGCCTCGACATCGAGATCGGGCGGGGCGGCACATACGTGGCGATCGACGGTCCGCAATTCTCCAGCCGCGCGGAGTCCGGGCTCTACCGCCAATGGGGGGCGGACGTGATCGGCATGACCAACATGCCCGAGGCCAAGCTCGCCCGCGAGGCGGAGATGTGCTACGCGACGGTGGCGATGGTCACCGACTACGATTGCTGGCATCCGGGCCATGACGACGTGACGGTGGAGGCGGTGATCGCGGTCCTGCGGGAGAACGCCGCCCGTGCCCGGGCGCTGGTGGCGGCGGTCGTACCCTTGCTGGCCGGGAGACGGTCGGCCTGCCCGGCGGGCTGCCACACCGTCCTCGACACCGCCCTCATCACCCCTCCGGAGGCGCGCGACCCCGAGCTTGCGGCGCGGCTCGACGCTGTCGCGGGGCGCGTTCTCCGGCAATGAAGGTCGACGGGATCCCCCGGCGGTCGATTCAGCTCGCCGCCGACGGCGAGACCGTCGAGATCGTCGACCAGACCTTACTGCCGCACCGCTTCGAAACGCGGCGGCTCGCGACGCTCGAAGACGCGGCGACGGCGATCCGCGACATGCGGGTGCGGGGCGCGCCGCTGATCGGAGCCACCGCGGCCTACGGGCTCTGCTTCGCCGTCCGGGACGACCCGTCGCTCGCGTCGATCGAAAACGCCTGTGCCGCGCTGCGTGCGACCCGCCCCACGGCGGTCAACCTGGGATGGGCGCTCGACGACATGAAGGCGCGGATGCTGGCGCTCGACGAGACCGGGCGCGCCCGAGCCGCCTTCGCGCGGGCGGCGGAAATCTGCGACGAGGATGTCGCGATCAACGCGGCGATCGGCGAGAACGGTCTGGGCCTCCTGCGCTCCGCCGCGGATCGGAGGACCGGCCCGGTCAACGTGCTGACCCATTGCAACGCCGGCTGGCTCGCGACCGTGGATGGCGGGACCGCGCTCGCTCCGGTCTATGGCGCCCACGATTCCGGAATCGATGTCCACGTCTGGGTGGACGAGACGCGGCCCCGCAACCAGGGCGCGGGATTGACCGCCTGGGAGCTCGCCGCGCACGGCGTTCCGCACACGGTAATCGTCGACAACGCGGGCGGGCACCTGATGCGCGAAGGCCGGGTCGACCTCTGCATCACCGGTACCGACCGGACCTGCGCCAACGGGGACGTGTGCAACAAGATCGGCACCTATCTGAAAGCGCTCGCCGCGTCCGACAACGGGGTTCCGTTCTACGTCGCCCTGCCCGGCCCGACGATCGACTGGACGGCGGAGTCGGGCGCGGAACTGCCCATCGAGGAGCGCGGGGGCGACGAGGTTTCCACCGCGACCGGCGAGACGGAAACCGGCGAGGTCCGGACCGTCCGCCTGACCCCGGCGGCGAGTCCGGTATTCAACCCGGCCTTCGACGTGACGCCGGCGCGCCTGGTAACGGCGCTTATCACCGAGCGCGGCATCGCCGAGGCGTCGGAGGAAGGCCTGCTGTCGCTCTACCCTGAGCGGCGGCGGGCGGCGGCGGGGTAGGTCGGATGCAAAGCCTCTATTCGGCACGGGACGCGGCTTCCACGGTCGCCCGTTACGAGGCGGAGGATGTCCCGGAAGACATCGCGCTCCGGGTCTACACGACGCGCCTTCTGGGCGGCGACCCCCGCCTCGTCCTTCACGGCGGAGGCAATACGTCGGTCAAGACGGCCGTGCCCGACATGCTGGGCCAATCCGTCGACGTGCTTTGCGTCAAGGGAAGCGGCTGGGACATGGCCCGTATCGAGCCGTCCGGCCTTCCCGCGGTCCGGCTCGAACCGCTCCGCCGCCTGGCAACGCTCGACAGGCTCGGCGACGAGGAGATGGTCGCCTACCAGCGCGGCAACCTGCTCGATCCGCAGGCGCCGAATCCCTCGACCGAGACGCTGCTGCACGCCTTTCTGCCGCACAGATTCGTCGACCACACCCATGCGGATGCCGTCCTCGCGCTGACCGACCAGCCGGACGGCGAAGCGATCTGCCGCGAGGTTTATGGCGGGACGATGGGTCTCGTCCCCTACGTCATGCCGGGATTCCAGCTCGCCAGGGCTTGCGCGGCCGCCCACGCCGCCGATCCTTCGATCGAGGGGCTGATCCTCCTCAAGCACGGGATCTTCACGTTCGGCGAGACCGCGGAGGAAGCCTACGAACGGATGATCTCCGCCGTCAGCAGGGCGGAAGCGCGCCTGGAACGACGGACGACCTCGGTGCGGCCGGCGGCCCCGCCGGAGGTGCCGGCGGCTGCTGTCGCGCCGATCCTCAGGGGCCTCGCGAGCGGCGCCGGCCGCCTTGTCCTCGACTTTCGCGGCGGCGACGAAGTGCGCGCTTTCGTCGACGGGGAAGAGCTCGAGCGCCGCGCGTCGGGTCCGGTGACACCCGATCACGCGATCCGCACCAAGCCGACACCGCTGATTCTGCCCGCGCCCCAACCGGGCACGTTGGACCGGTTCGAGCGCGACGCCAAGGCCTCGGCCGCCGCCTTCGTGCGCGGCTACGAGGCCTATTTCGAGCGCAACAACGCGCGCCAGGAGGAACCCAAACGGGCGCTCGACCCCTACCCGCGCGTGATACTGGTGCCGGGGCTCGGGCTGTTCGGGCTCGGCAACTCGGCAAAAGCGGCGGCGGTGGCCGCCGACCTGGCGGAGACGACGGCCCGGGTCGTCACGGCGGCGGAATCCTTCGGGCGCTTCGAAAGCATCCCGGAAGCCGACATCTTCGACGTCGAATACTGGTCGCTGGAGCAAGCGAAACTCGGCAAGACCAGCGAGAAGGCACTCTCCCGCCGGATTGTCGCAGTGACCGGCGGGGCGTCGGGTATCGGCCGGGCAACGGCGGCCGCATTCTCGCGCGAAGGCGCGGAGGTCGCGATCCTCGACCGCGACCGGGAGGCGGCGGATGGAGCGGCGGATGCCATCGGAGCCCGCGCCTTCGCCTGCGATGTCACCGATCCGGACTCGGTCGCGGCGGCCTTCGATGCGGTCGCGGAGTCCTTCGGCGGGCTCGACATCCTCGTTTCGAACGCCGGCGCCGCCTGGCAGGGAAAGATCGGCGAGGTCGACGAGGAGACGATCCGCGAAAGCTTCGAACTCAACTTCTACGGCCACCAGCGCGCCGCGCAGGCCGCGGTGCGCATCATGCGCGCGCAGGGGCTTGGCGGCGTGCTGCTCTTCAACACGTCCAAGCAGGCGGTGAATCCCGGCCCCGATTTCGGCCCCTACGGCCTGCCCAAGGCGGCGACCCTGTTCCTGATGCGGCAATACGCGCTCGATCACGGCGCGGAGGGCATTCGCGCCAACGCGGTCAACGCCGACCGCATAAGGAGCGGGCTGCTCACGCCGTCGATGATCGAGAAACGCGCCAGGGCGCGTGGTCTCTCGACCGAGGAATACATGGCCGGCAACCTGCTGGGACGCGAGGTAACGGCGGAAGACGCCGCCAGAGCGTTCGTCGACCTCGCGCTCGCCGAAAAGACGACCGGCGCGGTGCTCACCGTCGACGGCGGCAACATCGCCGCCGCGCTGAGGTAGGGCATTTTTCGGCCGGCTCGGTCACAGCCGGCTGTCGTCCGCGAATCTCCCCCTCACCCCGGCCCTCTCCCCCAAGGGGGAGAGGGGGATTCAGGCCGACTCCTCCTTACCTTCTCCCCTCCCGCTTGCGGGAGGGGTTGGGGGAGGGCGAAAAGAGGAGGAGGGCTTCGCGATCTCCGCTACCCGACGTGCTCGGCGAACAGGGCGAGCGCGCGCTCGTGGCAGCGCGCCTCGGCGCCGGCGTTATAGACATCCCGGTCGTCGCAGCAGAAGCCGTGCGCGGAATCGTCGTAGATGAAGGTCGGAACGTCGGGGTGGGCGTCCCGGATCGCCTGCACGTCGCCCATCGGGATCGCGTGGTCCTTGTCGCCGAAATGCATCTGGATCGGCATGCACGGCGTATCGTTGGCCGCGCGCGCGGCGACGCCGCCGCCGTAGCAGCTTACCGAGCAGGCGAGGCTGTCGAGGTTGCAGCCGCTGATCCAGGCGACATAGCCGCCGAAGCAATAGCCGATCAGCCCTACCTTGCCGGCGCCCGACACAGCCTTCGCGGCGGCGTCGACATCGGCGAGGATCCACTCGTCCGACAGGCTGCCGCGGAGCTCGCGCCCCTTGCCGAACGACACCTCGTCATAGCCGAGCTCGACGCCCTTCTCCGTGCGGTCGAACAGCGCCGGCGCGATCGCCGCATAGCCCTTGCCGGCGAACATGTCGACGAGATGCCGGACGTGGCCGTTGACGCCGAAAATCTCCTGAATGACGACGACGCCGCCCTTCGCGGCCCCGGACGGGTCCGCCCGATAGCCCGCGAGCGTGTGGCCGTCTCCGGCGGTAAGCGTAACGGTCTGTCCCATGTCCCCGGTCTCCCCCGATTGGAAATGATGGCGGCCCGGAACCGGGCCGGCGATAGCGGAATTGTACCGTCAAACGTTGAAGCGAAAAAGGATCACATCCCCGTCGCGGACGATGTAGTCGCGCCCTTCGCGGCGCATCCGGGCCGCCTCCTTGGCGCCGAGCTCGCCGCCGCATTCCACATAGTCGGCAAAGGCGACGGTCTCGGCGGCAATGAAGCCGCGGGCGAAGTCGGTATGAATCTTGCCCGCCGCGTCCTGCGCCCGCGTCCCCCGCGGGACCGTCCAGGCCCGGGTCTCGGTGGGACCGGCGGTGAAGAACGTGATCAGCCCGAGAAGGTCGTAGCCGGCCCGGACGACCCGGCCGAGCCCCGTTTCCGCCAGACCCAGCGTTTGGAGGAAATCCCGCCGCTCGTCCTCGTCCTCGAGCCGGGCGATCTCGGCTTCGATGGCGGCGGAGATAATCACCGACGGCGCGGCCTTCTCGGCCGCCCAGCCGGCGACCCGGGCCGAGTGCGCGTTGCCCTCCGCGGCGGCATCCTCGTCGACGTTGCAGATATAGAGCATGGGCTTGGCGCTCAGCAGCTGCATCCGATCGAACAGCTTTTCCTCGTCCTTTTCGACTTGGAGGTCGCGCGCGGGCCGGCCGTCCTCCAGCACCGCGGCGGCGCGTTCCACCATGTCGCGCATGGCGATCGCATCCTTGTCGCCGCCGCGCGCCTTCTTGACCAGCGGTTCGAGCCGCCGCGCGAGGCTGTCGAGATCGGCCAGCATCAGCTCGGTCTCGACGGTTTCCGCGTCGGCGACGGGATCGACCGACCCGGCCCGGTCGACGTCATCGCCTTCGAAGCAGCGCAAAACATGGGCTATCGCGTCGACCTCGCGGATATGGGCGAGGAACTGGTTGCCCAGCCCCTCCCCCCGGCTCGCGCCCTGCACGAGGCCGGCGATGTCGACGAAATCGAGCTGGGTCGGCGTGATCTTCGCGGATTCGGCGAGGGCGGCGATCTCGGCCAGGCGGTCGTCGGGCACCGCGATGCGGCCGAGATTGGGCTCGACGGTCGAAAACGCGTAGTTCGCCGAAACCGCGGCGTCCGACTGGACAAGGGCGTTGAACAGGCACGACTTCCCGACATTGGGAAGGCCCACGATGCCGCACCGGAAGCCCACTAGCCGCCGGTCTCCGCGCCCTCGACGGTTTCGGGTTTGGGCGGCCTGGGCCGCGGGCAGAGCAGCGCCACCCTGGTCATGAAGCCCGGATCGTCGCCGGTCACGGCGAGCGGCAGGGCCTCCGCGATGGCTTCGGCGAGCCGCGCGAACAGCGGTCGCTCGCCGGCCGCAAAATCGCCGAGCACGTGCCTCAGCACGCGATGCTTGTCGCCCGGATGCCCGATCCCGACGCGGATACGGCGGTAATCCGGCCCGATCTGGGAATGGAGGCTCCTCAGCCCGTTATGCCCCGCATGGCCGCCGCCCTTCCGGATCAGCACCTTGGCCGGGGCGAGGTCGAGCTCGTCATGGATGACGATCGCGTCGCGCGCGCGCAGCTTGTAGAAATTGAGCGCCGCGCGCACCGAGCGCCCGGACTCGTTCATAAAGGTCTCGGGCTTCAGCAGCAGCACCCGCTCGCCGGCGATCTCGCCGCTTTGGGCGCGGCCCTGGAACCGGCGCCTCGGCGGGGACAGCCCGTAGCGGGCAGCGATAACGTCAGCGACGACATAGCCGATATTGTGACGCTGGCGGGCGTGCTTGGGCCCGGGATTTCCGAGCCCGACGACGATCAACATGGGACCCGGAGGCGCGGCCGCGCGCTAGTCTCCGTCGCCGGACGGAGCGGCATCGCCGGAGGCATCGCCGCCGGCGTCGCCATCCTCGGCGCCTTCCGCCCCCTCCTCGGCACCCTCTTCGCCCTCGACCTCTTCTTCTTCCTCGTCCGCCGCCATCACGGTCGGGGCGGCGATGGTCGCGATGGTGAAGTCGCGATCGACGATGGTGAACGCGACGCCCTCGGGAAGCGTGATCGCGCTCGCGTGGATGGCATCGCCGATGTCCAGGCCCGTGACGTCGATCTCGAACTCGTTGGGGATGTTGTCGGCGGTGCACTGCACCTCGACCTCGTGCCGGACGGTGTTGAGAACGCCGCCACGCTTGAGGCCGGGGGACTCGTCCTCGTTGAGGAAACGAACCGGCACCGCGACATTGAGCTTGCGGCTTGCCGAGAAACGCAGGAAATCGACGTGCAGCGGCGCGTCGGTGACCGGATGGAACTGCACCTCGCGCGGCAGGACCCGGTGCTTCTCGCCGTCGACCTCGATATCGACCAGCCGGATGAAGAAGCCCGGCTGGCCGAGCTCGCGGTCGAGAACGGGCCGGCCGACATTGATCGGCACCGGCTCGAGCTGGTTGCCGTAGATCATGCCGGGGACCATCCCGTTTCGACGCGCGGCGCGCGCCGCGCCCTTGCCGACGCCTCCGCGGGGCGTCGCTGCGATGGTGCTCACATCCGCCATGTCGTCTGCCTCCCGGCGCCGGACCGCCCATTGCGCCGGCCGATGCCGGCGGCGCTCTTCGCGGGTCCCGATTGTCTCGTGGAGCGCCGGGTTTTATCCCCTTGCCGGGGTTTAGTCAAACAGGCTCGATACCGATCTTTCCTCGGCGATCCTGAGCATCGCCTCCCCCATCAGCGGCGCGATGGATATCTGCCTGACAGTATCCGAGACCCGCACGGCCTCGGTGGTCAGGATGCTGTCGGTGGTGATCAGCCCGGCCAGCGCGGAAGTGGAGGCGCGCGCCACGGCGCCGCCGGAAAGCACGCCGTGGGTGACGTAGCCCGAGACCGAGCCGGCGCCGTGCTCGGACAGCGCCTGGGCCGCGTTGCACAGCGTGCCGGCGGAATCCACGATGTCGTCGATCAGGATGCAGTTCCGTCCCTCGACGTCGCCGATAACGTTCATCACCTCCGATACCCCGGCCCGTTCCCGGCGCTTGTCGATGATCGCGAGGTCGGTGTCGAGACGCCGCGCGACGGCGCGGGCGCGGATGACGCCGCCCACGTCCGGCGAGATGATGGTGAGCCGGTCGCGACCGATATTCTCCTCGATGTCGCGAACGAAGACCGGCGCGGCGAACAGATTGTCCAGCGGAATGTCGAAGAACCCCTGGATCTGGCCCGCGTGCAAATCCATGGTGAGAACCCTGTCGGCACCCGCGGTGGTGATCAGGTTGGCCACCAGCTTGGCCGAGATCGGCGTTCGCGGCCCCGATTTCCGGTCCTGGCGGGCATAGCCGAAATAGGGGATGACGGCCGTGATGCGCCGCGCCGAGCCACGCTTCAGCGCGTCCAGCATCACCAGCAGTTCCATCAGGTTGTCGTTCGCCGGATAGGACGTGGACTGGACCACGAACACATCCTCGCCGCGGACGTTCTCGTGGATTTCGACGAAACACTCCATGTCCGAGAAGCGCCGGATGCTGGCGTCGGTCAGGGGAAGCTGCAAATAGGCCGAAATCGCCTCGGCGAGCGGGCGGTTGCTGTTGCCGGCGAGGATTTTCATCGCGGTGGTTCGGCGCGCGGCTACGAGCGCAGACGCGACCGGTCGTGCACGGTCGTATCCTGCCCGGGGGGCGGATTCTCTATCGCTTCCTCGAGCGACTGCGCCTCGCGCCATTCGTCGGGCGGGCGGATGTGTCCGGGATTGCCGATCTGGTCGAGCCCCCAGTAGATCTCGAGCCGGTGATTGTCGGGATCGCGGAATTCGACCGCGATCTGGCAGCCCGCGCGGCGGCGGCCGTGAAAGTCGATCGGGACGCCGTGCTCCTCCAGGTGATCGCGGGCTCGCAGCACTTCGTCGAGGGTCGCGACCTCGAAGGCCATGTGGTCGAGCTCGGTATTGTCAGCCTCTTCGCTCATCCCGCCGACCAGCGCGACGCCGTGGTGGTCGGCGTTGCAGCGCATGAACACCATGCCGCCCGGCATCATGGTCTCCGGGTAGACGTCCGACACCCTGAAGCCGAGAACGTCGGTGTAGAACGCCACCGAACGGGCCATGTCGCGCACCTTGAGGACGACGTGGCCGATCTTGCGAACCGCGAAGGGGAGCCCCGCCGGCGTCTCCCGCCGGGCGAGCGCCGCGATGTCCTCGCGCGCGAGCCCGTCCAGATCGACGACGCCGCGCCCGCGTTCGAGTGCCATGCTCTTTCCTTTCGGCGGTGCATTCGCGGCCAATATATTCAACCCGCCCGAAGAGCGGCAAGCGGCGTTCCCGGTCCTCGCCGCCGCTTTTTCCGCGTGGGGTTCTAGGCTGCCCTAGCCTTCTCGATGGCCTGCCAGACGGCCTGCGGGGTCGCCGGCATCTGGAGGTCGGAGACGCCGAGCGGGCGAACCGCGTCGAGGATCGCGTGCATTACCGCGGGCAGCGCCGCGACCGTCCCGGTCTCCCCGGCGCCCTTGACGCCGAGCGGGTTGGTCTCGCAGGGGACCTCGACATCGTCGAGCACGAACGACGGCAGGTCGTCGGCCCGCGGCATGCAGTAATCCATGAAGGAGCCCGACTGGAGCTGGCCCGACTCGTCGTCGTAGACCACGTGCTCGAACAGCACCTGGCCGATCCCCTGGGCGAGCCCGCCATGGACCTGGCCCTCGAAGAGCAGCGGGTTGACGATCAGCCCCGAATCGTTGACCGCCGAATAACGAAGCAAATCCACTTCGCCGGTCTCGGGGTCCACCTCGACCTCGCAGATGTGACAACCGTTGGGGAAGTTGCCGTTGGTAGGGGTGAACGTGCCGGTCGCCTCCAGTCCGATGCCGAACTCCTCGGGCCATCCCATCGGCATGAACGACGCTCGCGCGACGTCGACGATCCCGATCGACTTGTCGGTGCCCGCGACGGTGAACGCGCCCTCGGAAAACTCGATATCGTCCTCCGCCGCCTCCATCAGGTGGGCGGCCATGCGCTTCGCCTTGGCGATCACCCGGTCCGCCGCGTCCTTCAGCGCCGCCCCGCCGATGGTGACGGACCGCGAGCCGTAGGTGCCGCGCCCGTAGGCCACGTGATCGGTATCGCCCTGCACCAGGCGGACGCTCTCGAACGGCACGCCCAGCCATTCCGACACCATCTGCGCATAGACGGTCTGGTGGCCCTGGCCGTGGCTGTGGGTGCCGGCCGCGACGGTCACCCCGCCGGCCGGGTCGAAATGGAGCTGCATGCGGTCGTTGAACGGCGCGCCGATCTCGATGAAATAGGTGATGCCGAGGCCGCGCAGCCTGCCGCCGGCTTCCGACCGCGCCTTGCGGGATGCGAACCCGTCCCGGTCGGCGAGCGCCACCGCCATGTCGGCGATCCTCTCGAACTCGCCGGAGTCGTAGACCGTCATGATCGCGTTCTGGTACGGCATGTCGGCGGACCCGATGTAGTTGCGCCGCCTGAGCTCGACCGGATCGATGCCGAGCTCGACCGCCGCCTCGTCGACCAGCCGCTCGATGATGTAGCAGGCCTCCGGCCGTCCGGCGCCGCGATAGGGCGCGACCGTGTTGGTGTTGGTGAACACGGCGTCGATGGAGAGGTACGCGGCGGGAATGTCGTAGTTTCCGGCATACATGGTCGAGCCGAGCCCGACCGGCACGCAGGCCGCTTCGCCGAGATAGGCGCCGACGGCGTGGTCGGTCTCGGCGCGCATGGCGAGGAACCGGCCCTCGGCGTCGAGCGCGAGCTCGGCTTCGGTTACGGCGTCGCGGGCATGGGCGTCGCTCTGCAGGCTCTCGGTGCGATCCGCGGTCCAGCGCACCGGCCGCTTGAGCCGGCGGGCCGCGATCACGCAGAGCGCGTCCTCGGGATAGACCGCGTTCTTCATTCCGAACCCGCCGCCGACATCCGGGCTGATCACCCGGAAATTGCCTTCCGGCTTGTGGAAGACGTGCGAGAGGTGGCTGCGCTGGGCGTGCGGGGACTGGTTCTCGGTGTACATCGTCACGTGATCGGTCGCCGGCACGTAGTCCACGATCGTCGCGCGCGGCTCCATCGCGTTGCAGCTCAACCGGTTGTTCGACAGGCTGAGCCGCGTGACATGCGCGGCCCTCTCGAAGGCGGCGTCGGTCGCCGCCTTGTCGCCGCGCTCGACGGTGAACCAGACATTATCGGGCGCCTCGTCCCAAACCGCGGGCGCGCCGGGCGCCGTCGCCCGGCCGGGCGCGGTGGCGGACGGCAATATCTCGTAATCGACCGCGATCGTCTCCGCCGCGTCCATCGCGAGGTCGAGCGTTTCCGCCACGACGAACGCGACGGGGGTGCCGACATGGCGCACCCGGTCGCCGGCAAGGATCGGATGGAGCGGGCTGAACTTCGGCGGAGGCGCGCCGAACGCCATGGGCGGAATGAAATGGGGAATGCCGTCGATGCCCTCTTCCTCGATTTCGGCACGGGTGAGCACGAGCAGTACGCCGGGCGCGTTTCGCGCAGCCTCGACATCGATCGAGCGGATGGCTGCCGCGGCATGGGGCGAGCGAAGGACGTAGCCGTGGACCTGCCCCGGAAGGACGATGTCGTCGACATAACGACCCTCGCCCTTGAGAAAACGGGGATCCTCCGTACGCGAAACCGGCTGGCCGACACCGAACTTCATGTGATTTCTCCGGCGGGTTCGAAAGCGGCCACAGTGTCGCGACCGGCCCCGTCCCTGTAAAGGCGCGGGGACTTCCCCTGCCGCCCTTCCCGAGTCATCCTGCGGCCGGAAACACCGGGAGGAGGCGATGAATCGGGCGCGTGTGCCGCTGATAGACGTCGAGCCTTTTTTCAGCGGCGATGCCGCTTCGCGCCGCCGCGTCGGCAAGGAAATCGGCGCGGCCTGCGCCGATATCGGGTTCTTCTCTATCGCCGGCCATCGCGTGGACCCCGGGATCGTCGACGACCTGCGCCGCACCTCGCACGAATATTTCGCCCTGCCGGATGCGGAAAAACGCGAATGCGTCCACCCCGTGGCGGGCACGCCCAGGGGGCTCAGGGTCTACGAGGGCGAGGCGCTCGGCCGCGCCGCCGGACGGGAGGCGCCGCCCGACCTCAAGGAGTTCTATCACTTCGGCCGGGAAGCCTGGCCGGACGATCCCTACTACACCGGGGAAGAGGGCAAAGCCTATTTCATCCCCAATATCTGGCCCGACCGCCCGGCCGGATTCCGCCGCGCGGCGAATGCATATTATGCGGCGATGGAGGAGCTGGTCGGGCACCTCATGCGCCTGGCAGCCCTCGCGCTCGACCTCGACGAGGACTGGTTCGAGGACAAGATCGACCGCCACGTCACCGCCATGCGCATAAACCACTACCCGCCGCAACCCGTCGCCCCAACCGAGGGCCAGATCCGCGCCGGGGCGCATACCGATTTCGGCACTTTCACCATCCTGATGGGCGAAGACGAGCCCGGCGGGCTCCAGGTCCAGGACCGCGACGGCCGCTGGTACGACGTGGAGACCCGGCCGGAGACCTTCGTGGTCAATGTCGGCGACCTCTTCCGACGCTGGACAAACGATGTATGGACGTCGAATTTCCACCGGGTGGTGAACCCGCCGGCGGAGATCGGCCCGAGCGCGCGGCGCATATCGATCGGCTTCTTCCACCAGCCCAACTACGACGCGGAGATAGCCTGCCTGCCGACCTGCACCGACACGGCCCGGCCGCCGCTCTACCGCCCGGTCACGTCGGGCGCATTCCGCGACATCCGCTACGACGAAACCGACATTCCCGACACCCAGGCCGCGGCGATTTCCGAGGAGGCATGAGATGGCGCATACCGAAACCCTGACCGTCGGCGGGAGTTCCATGCCCGTCTATGTCGACGCACCCGAAGCGCCGGGGCCGCACCCGGGCGTGGTGGTGACCCACCACCGGGGCGCGCTCGACGATTTCACCCGGAAGTTCGTGGAAGACCTCGCCGCGGCCGGTTACATCGCCGCGGCGCCGCTGTTCTACCACCGCCGCCCGGACGGCGAGGAGACGACGCAGTCGATGGCGGCGCTGAACGACATGGAGCTGATCGCCGACATCGGCGCCACGGCGGATTATCTGCGGGGCCGCGACGACCATCGGAGCGGGGCGCTCGGCATCGTGGGCCATTGCATGGGCGGGCGCTGCGCGTTTCTCGGCGCTTCGACCAACGACGCTTTTACCGCCTGCGGGATCTTTTACGGCGGCAACATCTTCAAGCCCTGGGGCGAGGGGAACCCGGCGCCGATTACGCGCGTGGACCGGATCGCCTGCCCGGTCATCGGTTTCTTCGGCAACGAGGACGAAAACCCCTCGCCGGAGGACGTGGCGAAGATCGACGCGGCGATGACCGAGCACGGCATCGACCACACTTTCCACGCCTATGACGGCGCGGGCCATGCGTTCCAGAATTTCCTCGGCCCCAACTACCGGGAAGAGCAGTCCAGGGACGCGCAGGGGAAGCTGCTCGCCTTCTTCGGGAAAACCCTCGAACCGGCCGTCTGACCGGGAGCGCCGATGCCGGCGGCGCGGCGGCATGTGGAAATCGCCGGCGCGGGGTTCGCCGGACTGACCGCCGCCGCGGCGTTCGCCCAGCGCGGCTGGAGCGTCCGGGTTCACGAGCTGGGGGACCGGCTGCGCACGGCGGGCGCCGGGATCTATATCTACGAGAACGGCTTGAAGGTGTTCGAGGCGGTGGGCGCCTACCGAGCCGCCACCCAGGGCGCTTTCCCCGGCCGCGCGCGCGAGATGCGGGACGACGCCAACAACACCATCGCCCGCATCGTATGGCCGGCGGGCGGGCCGATGCGGATGTTCTCGATCGTCCGCCAAAACTGCATCGACGCCCTCGCGGCGGCGGCGACGGGTGCCGGGGCCGAGATCGTGACCGGATCGGAAGTCGCCGGCGCCGAGCCCGGAGGCGTCCTGGTGCTCGCCAACGGCCGCCGCCACAAGGCGGATCTCGTGATCGGCGCCGACGGGGTGGGCTCTCCCGTCCGCGACTCGCTGGGCCTCATGCGGTCGTTCCGGGAGCTGCCCGACGGGGCGATCCGGCTGCTCGTTCCGCGCACCGAAGAGGAACGGGAAGACGCGGAGACCCAAAACTACATCGAGTACTGGTCCGGCCGGCGCCGCCTCCTCTACACCCCGGTCTCCGACGAGGCGGTTTATCTCGCCCTGCTATGCCCCGTCACGGATACGGACGCGCGCCGGGTTCCGATCGACGTCGACCTCTGGACCCGGACTTACCCTCATCTCGAACATCTGTTCCCGAGGATCGGCGGCCGGGGACGGTGGGACCCGTTCGTCGTCATCCGCCTCAAGCGCTGGTCGAGCGGACGGGTCGCCACGATCGGCGATGCGGCGCACGCGATGGCCCCGAATCTCGGCCAGGGCGGCGGCTGCGGGATGATGAACGGGCTCGCGCTCGCGGTCTATCTGGACCGGTATGACGATGTCGCCGCGGGATTGGCGGAGTGGGAACGACGGGAGCGGCCCCTCACCGAGCACACCCAGCGCGTGTCGACGATCTACGGTTGGCCGGGACGCTGGCCGCCGTGGCTCCGCGCCCGGTTCTACGATTTCGCCCACAAGAACGCGTGGATCGAACGGCAAAGGCTGCGAACCGCGACCCACGTGCCGCTGGGCTGGACGCCGGATCGGGCGGCCGCGCGGAATTAGCGGGGGAACGCCGCCGCGCCCCTACCCGCCGGCCGCCGCCCGGGCGCGAAGCTCGGACCGCAGGACCTTTCCGTTCACAGTCTTGGGGAGGGTATCGAGGAAGTCGATGGCGCGCGGATACATATAGGGCGGAGCGGTCGCCTTGACGTGGGCCTGGAGCGCGCCGGCGAGGCCTCCACCGACCGCGTGGCCGGGCGCGGCGACGACATAGGCCTTGACCACTGCGCCGCGCACGCCGGCCGGGTCGGGCGCGGGCACGCAGGCGCATTCGAGCACCGCCTCGTGGCGCAGCAGCGCCGTCTCCACCTCGATCGGCGAGATGTTGTAGCCGGCCGAGACGATCATGTCGTCGTGGCGGCCGACATAGCGGAAATATCCCCCGGCGTCCCGGGTGACCACGTCGGGAAAGACGTTCCAGCCGTCCCGGACGAGCTCGCGCTGGCGCTCCTCGTTCCGCCAGTAGACGGTGCCGGTGCAGCCCCTGACCGCCATCAGTCCGCGCTCGCCGTCCGCCATCGGGGCGAGGGTTTCCGGGTCCAGCACCGCGACCTCGTAGCCGGGCGCGGCGCGTCCCATGGTCCCGGATCGCGCGGGCCCACCCGGCTCGCTCGACGAGACGAAGCAGTGGAACGTCTCGGTGGTGCCGATGAACTGTTCGAGCGTCATCCCGCTCGCCTCGCGCCACAGCGATTCGGTCTCCGGCAACAGCGGCTCGCCGCCGGTCATGCTGCGCCGCAGGCTGCCGACCCGTGCCCGGTCGAGCGCCGCCGCCATCAGGCGGTAGTACGAAACGACCGCCGTGAACAGGGTGACGCCATGGCGCTCGATGGCCGCGAGCGACGCCTCGACCGACTTGTCAGGCTCCAGCACGGCGGCCGATCCGAAACGCGCGGGGAAGACCACCGACAACCCGTAGCCGAGCGCGAACGGCACCGAGGGCGGACCGCCGATCACGTCATTCTCGGTCGGGCCGACGCAGTGCTTCCAGTACGAATCCGCGGCCGCTATCAGGTCGCGGTGGCAATGGCAGGTGCCCTTCGGGCGTCCGGTCGAACCGGAGGTGTAGAGGATCAGCGTGAGATCCTCGGCGTGGCTGTCGTGGTAGTCGGCCCGGGGCGGGGCCGCGGGCAGCAGCGCGCCGAGCGCGGGGAAGCGCCCGCCCGCCTCCCCGTCGGCGACCGCGAGGGTGACGCCCGGCGTCGCCGCGACCGCCGCCTCCATCTCGTCGAGCAGCCCGGCGCTCGCTACGGCGAAGCGGGCGCCCGAATCCTCGATCCGGTAAGCGAGATCGTCCGCCCGGAGCTGCACATAGGTCGGGATCGGCACGGCGCCGACGGCATGCGCCGCCAGGAGAACGTAGACCAGCACAGGGGTATCGGCGATCCGCACCACGACGCGGTCGCCCGGCGCGACGCCAAGCGCGCGGAGCGCCGCCGCATGGCGGTGGACCGCCGCGCGGAGCGCGCGATAGTCGATCGTCTCGTCGCGGTGGAAGTAGGCGGTCCGGCCGCCCCAGCCCGCGTCGATGGCGCCCTCGAGCAGCACCTCGGCGACGTTCATGCGGGCGGGATAGTCGAGCCCGGGCAGATCGAAGCGGAGATCGGGGCGCGCATCCGCCGGGCAGAGTTCGCCGTACTTGTTCATGCGCGGGGGTCAGGCGCGGCCGAGCGTGTCCATCAGCCTGCCGTATCCCGGCACCGGCTCGCGGACTTCCAGCCGCTTGAGGCTGTGCCAGACCATCGCCTGGTTGCTGGTCACCACCGGCTTGCCGAGATCGCGCTCCAGCGGCTCGATCGCCTCGGCGGCGCGGATCGCCGTGCAGGAGATGAAATAGGCATCGGCATCGTTGTCTTGCTGACGCTTCACCCGGCGGTACCATTCGCCGGGCTCGACCGCGATCATCTGCGTGCCGCTGCCCGAAATCCCCATCCCGGTCTCGCTCAGAACGGAGATCTGGTGGCTTTCGAGATAGGCGACCTCGCGATCGTTGGTTTGCTGCGTGTAGGGCGTGGTCAGTACGATCCGCCGTGCGTCCAGGGTATCGAAGGCGTCCATCACCGCCTTCGAGGTCGAGGTCGCGGGCGTATCCGTCTTCTTCTCGATACGCTCGATGATCTCGTCGTCGAAGCCGGGCCGGAACATCGACGCCGCGGTGCAGTGGAAGACGATCAGGTCGACCTCGGCATCGGCGAGCAGGCCCGCCCCCTCCTCGACGCCCTCGACCATGCCGAGAATGTCCTCTTCGGAGGAGCCCGACAGCCGGAGCCGCGTGGTGTGGACCGATACGCCGTCCGGCGCGATCGCCTGGATCAGCGGTTCCGCGGCCGAGTTGACCGATGGCAGCAGCATGCCGATGCGAGCTCGCCAACCGTACATTCGAAGCTCCTTGTGCGCAGGCCGTCCCGCGACCCTCGCATCTCGCCCCCGATCCGGCAAGTCACCGTGTCTCGCTGACCGCGACGGCGCCGAGCCCGAGAACGATCAGCGCAAGCCCCGCGAGGTTGGTGACGGTCAGCGCCTCGCCGAGGATCGCGGTCGAAGCGAGCATTCCGGCCACCGGCGTCGCCAGGAAAAGCAGCGAAGAGGTGATCGCGGGGAGCGAACGGGCGATCGCGACGATGCCCAGCACGGTGAGAGTCGTCGCCAGCGGACCGGCGTAGACCAGCAGCCAGACCAGCGTGCCGGACCAGCGCACCGGCTCGCCCGATTCGAGGACAAGGCCCAGCAGGGCGGCTACCAGCGTGGCCGCGAGCATGTGCCAGGGCGCGAGCTGGAACGGGCTCTGCCGCCATACATGGTGCCGCATGTGGAGGATGGTGGTCGCCCATACCATCGAGCCGGCGACCAGCAGAAGGTTGCCGTAGACCACGTCGCCTTTGGACCAGTCGAATCCTATCGGGTTGAACATGACTGCCAACCCGCCGACACCGAGCGCCAACCCGGTCGCCTTGAGCCGGGTCAGGCGTTCGCCGAACAGCAGGATCGCAGCCGGCGTCACCCAGAGCGGAGCGATGAACGAGAGCAGCGATGCCCGGCCGGCCTGGGCGAATTCGAGGCCCATCACGATCGTCGCGGGGAATATCCCCATCATGACCACACCGACGGAAAGGAGCGCCGGCAGGTCCTCCCTGCCGGGGAGCCTCAGCCTGCGCAGGATCGCGAGCGCCGCGAAAAGGCAAAGCGCGCAAAGCCCCATGCGCGCGCAGTTGAGCCAGTTCGGGGGCATCGACCCGAGCGCGATCTTGAGCACCGGCCAGTTGATTCCCCAGATCGGCAGGCAGAACGCGAACAGCCCGTAGGCGGCGGACTTGCCGAGAGGCGGGTGCGGAGCGGCTGCGCGCGTATTCAACCCTGGGCCGCTTCCGGTTGCCGGGCGGCGATCAATAGGCCGAGCCGTCGCGCCGCGTGAAACGTCTGTCCGGCGGGCGGACGGTCTTTTCGAGGATCAGATCGTCCTCGGTGTAGTGAACCCGGTCGGAATGCGCCCGCGTGCCGACCTCGATGAACACCGCGTCGCTCTCGGTCCGGTTTTCCAGCCGGTGCCCGTCCCCGCTGCCGGCGGGGAAGCCGGCGACGTGGCCGGCCTTGAGCTGCTGTTCGCCGGAATCGCAGACCAGCGTCGGCTCTCCGGAAACGATATAGATGAACTCGTCCTCTCCGGTATGCCAGTGGCGGAGCGCCGAGACCGCGCCGGGCTGCAATCGGGTCAGTCCGACGCCGAACTGGGTCAGCCCCAGCGCATCGCCCAGAACCGTCCTGAACTTGCCCGCAAGCGCCTTGTCCCATGGCGCCGGGTAAGGCTGGCGTTCCTCCGCCGGCAGGGTCGAGGGGTTGAGGGCGGGGGGGCGAAGTCGATCTGTCATGTAATGCCTCCAGCGTTTGAGATGGTCGTCGGGCCTATACCGCGCCCGCCGGCCTTACGATGACGTTGCCCAGGCGGTCGACGGTGGCGGAAAGTCCGGGGTCGATGAAGGTCGTCGCGTCGTCCTGTTCGAGGATCGCGGGTCCGCGGATCCCGGCTTCGACGGGAAGGGCGATGCGGTCGTAAACCGCCGTCTCGTGCCAGCCGCCTTCCCACCATACCTGCCGCGATCCGGTGCGCGCGGCCTTGAGCGTAGCCCCGTCCGCCGGACCGAGAACCCCGAGATCGAATTTGGGCCGGATGCCGATGACCGTCGTCCTCAGCGAGAGCAGCCGCACGCCGATCCCGTCGAGCAGCCGTCCGTAGGTCTTGCGGTAGGCGGTGTCGAAGGCGTTCCGGATCATTCCGGCGGACACGTCGGTGGCGCCGCCCGCGAGTTGCGCCGGGAGCGGAACCGGGACCGTGTGGGTCTGTCCGATATAGGACATGTCGAGCTCGAACGCGACGTCTAGCCGGTCGAGACCGGCGCCCGACCGGCGGAGAAGCGCGAGCCCGCGTTCCGCGGTTTCCGCCATCTCGGCATCGAGCGCCGCGACATCGAGATCGTCGAGCGGCCGGTCGATGGTGTGGACGAAGTCGTGGCGCATGTCGGCGATGACGCAGCCGAGCGCGCTGGTGACGCCGGGGAAACGCGGAATCAGCGCGCTGGCGAGCCCGACCTCGCGGATCAGCGCGCCGACATGGAGCGCGCCGCCGCCGCCGAACGGCATCGCCGCGAAGATCTTGGGGTCATAGCCGCGCTCGATGGAAACCAGCCGGATCGCGCCCGCCATGTTGGAGATGGCGACCTTCACGATCGCTTCGGCGGCCGGCGGAACGTCGAGGCCGAGCGGCTTCGCGACATGCTCCCCGATCGCCGCCGCCGCGGCATCGACGTCGAGACGGTCCAGCCCCTCTCCGATCGGCCGGCCGGGGTCGATCCGTCCCAGCACCAGATTGGCGTCGGTCACCGTCGGCCTGTCGTTGCCGCGGCCGTAGCAGGCCGGGCCCGGATCGGCGCCGGCCGATTCCGGACCGACCGCGAGGTAGCCGCCCCGGTCGACCCGCGCGATGGAGCCGCCGCCGGCGCCGATGGTGGTGATCTCGATCATCGGGCTGCGAACCACGAGGCCGAAATCGATCGCGGCCTGGAGGCTGTATGCGCTCTTGCCGTCGGCGACCAGAGCGACGTCGAAGCTGGTGCCGCCCATGTCGCAGGTGATCACGTTGGCGAACCCCGCGGCCTCGGCGATGCGAGCCCCGGCGATGACGCCCGCCGCCGGTCCCGAGAGCGTGGTGCGGACAGGCAGGCTCCGCGCCGTGTCGACCGACATCACCCCGCCGTTGGACTGGACGATCAGCAGTTCCGCGTCGATTCCCTGAGCCGCGAACCCCGCCTCCACACCCTCCAGATAGGCGCCGAAGATCGGCTGGAGACAGACATTGAGCGCCGTGGTCGACGCGCGCTCGAATTCGCGGATCTCGGGCAGGATCAGCGAGGAGGCGTTGACGTAGTCGTTGGGCCAGACCGTGCGCACGGCTTCCAGCGCGGCGCGCTCGTTGGCATCGTTGGCGTAGGCGTTGATGAAGACGATGCCGAGCGCCTCGCAGCCGCGCTCGAGCAGTGCAAGAGCGGCGCGGGTCACCTCGTCGACGTCGACCGGCGTGCGGATCGTCCCATCGGCGAGGACGCGCTCGTCGATCTCGACGGAGAGGTCCCGCGTCACCACCGGGCGATAGCTGCCCCAGAGTCCCCACGTATTCGGCCGGTCGCGCCGCCGCATCTCGAGCACGTCGCGGAATCCGCGCGTGACGATCAGCCCGGTGCGCGCCGCCTTGCGCTCGAGCAGCGCGTTGGTGCCGACCGTGGTCCCGTGCACCACGGAACCGATCGCTCCCGGCTCGGCGACCGAGGCGGAGATTCCGTGCAGGAACCCTTCGGCGATATCGTCCCGGATCGAAGGCACCTTGCCGATGCCGTACCGCCCGGTCCGCTCGTCGAGCCAGAACACGTCGGTGAAGGTCCCGCCGACATCGACGCCGACCCGACACCCGGTTGCGGGAATGTCCATAACGCTCTGCAATGAGACAGCAATCACCCGAAAGCTCGGCGGGCGCGGGCGCGCGACTACCTGCTTCGTCCGTCACTGTAGCGACCGCCCTTCCGAGCGTCACCCACTTGCGCCCAGCCTTGTCGCGGTGCAGAACCTTCCCGCATGTCTGATCCGAACGGCACCGGCCCGCTGGGCCGCTTCGTCCGCGAATTCTACGCCGCCCGCCGGGCGGCCAGCCGCACCGGCAACCTAGCGTCGCTGAGGCGTTTCATGGTCGCCGATGTCCGCTGGAGCGAACCGGATGTCGGCGCGCATGTGGGGTCGATTCGGGGCCGCGACGCCGTTCTCGACATGATCCGCCGCGCTCTCGAGACCACCGGCGGCAGCTTCGACCTCGCGGTCGCATCGACCGTGGAGACCGGACGGCACGTCGCCGCCTCCATCGAATGGTCCGCCGACAAGGAAGGCCGCCGGATCGAGGGCCGGGAGCTCGCCGTGTTCGAGGTGCGGGACGGGCGCATCGTCTCGGCGCGGTTCCACGCGGACGACCTGGCCGACGACCGGGAATTCTGGAACGAGGGTCCCGACGCGCTGCCGTAAGGCCCCGATCACCGCTCCACCGCGCCGTCGGCGATCCTGACGCCGTAATCGCGCTCGGCGGCCCCGGGGCTCACCATGCCGAGGGCGAGGTCGCGGGCGATCGCCTCGACCGGGCGTTCCGCCGCCGGGCCGTACCCGCCGCCTCCCGGGCTCTCGATGCGGACCCGCTGGCCCCTGCGCAGCACGATCCCCGACAGCTTGCCGGTCTTCTCGGGCGAGTGCTCGCCGTCCGCCTGCTGGTAGACGATCCGGTTGGGCGCGCCGTGAGTCCCGCCGAGAATGCCGAAGGCGGGAAACCGCGCGCGTTCGCCGAAGACCACGAGATCGGCCTCGTCCGCCATCAGCTCGAACTCGTAGATCGCCCCCAGCCCGCCGCGGTTGCGGCCCGGCCCGCCGCTGTCCTGCCTGAGCCCCCAGTTGGTGACGCAAGCGGGGTAGGCGGCTTCCAGGATCTCCGCCGGCGGGATGTTGGCCATGCCGATGGGCGCGTTGCCGTGGCTCAACCCGTCGCCCTCGGGATTGCCGCCGAGCCCGCCGCCGAAGAAGGTGAACAGGATGAACTTCGAGCCGTCGTCGCGGCTGCCTGACATGAGGAGTGCGTTCACGGTCGCGAAACAGGCGGCGTTCGCCCGCCCGGGCGCGGCCTTGGCGAGCGCGCCGAAGATCACGTCGATGGTCCGCATGATGTTCTCGGTGTAGCCCGAAACGGGCGCCGGCGGCTCGGCGGCGAGAATCGATCCCTCGGGGATGACGAACTCGATGGGTTCGAGACATCCGCCGCTGGTCGGAACCTCGTGGAAGATGTGCTTCAACGCGACGAAGGACGCGGCGACGGTCGTCGCGCGCGATACGTTGAGCGGACCCGCGCAGGCCGGCGCCGAACGCGAGAAATCGAGGGTCAGCGTTTCCCCGTCGATCGTGAGGTCGAGCGCTACCCTGAGCGGTTCGTCGCCGCGCCCGTCATTGTCGATATGGTCCTCGAACGAGTAGGTCCCGTCGGGCAGCTCGGCAATCAGCGCGCGCATCTGGCGGCTCGCGCGCCTCGATATTTCCTCCATCGCGGCGGCGACGGTGTCGTCGCCGAAGCTGTCGAGCAGGTCGTGCAGGCGCGCCGTGCCGAGATCCAGAGCCCCGAGTTGCGCGTTGAGGTCGCCGTAATTGCTGCCCGGCAAGCGGCCGTTGGCGAGCAGGATGTCGACGATGTCCCGATTTACGACGCCGCCGTCGGCGAATTTGACCGGCGGGATGCGCACCCCTTCCTGCATGATGTCGCTGGCGGTCGGGTTGTAGTTTCCCGCTACATTGCCGCCCACGTCGAGCCAGTGCCCGACCGAGGCGAGGTAGCAGAACAGCTCTCCATCCCGGAATACCGGTTTGACGATCTTGATGTCGTTGAGATGGGTCGCGCCGACATAGGGGTCGTTCAACAGGTAGAGATCGCCGTCTTTCGGCCCCCCGTCGGCGTTGGCGCGCGCGATGGCCGCCTTGGTCGCGTAGCTCATCGCCCCGATGAAGACTGGCAGGCCCTGCTTGCCCATCGCGACGGTGTCGCCGTTCGCGTCGTAGACGCCGTGGCTGCCGTCGCGCGCCTCGGCGATCACCGGGCTGAAGGCGGCGCGGAACAGGGTCGCGTCCATCTCGTCGACGAGCTGTTCCAGCCGGCCGCGGATGACGGCGAGGGTCACGGGATCGAGGTTTTCGGAAGACATGCGATAGCGGGACGCGGGCGTTGCAACGAGTATCGATGATGGCATAGTGCCCGAAGCGAGTCATCCGCGCCCGGGCCGGGAGGAAGCCGAATGCAGATCCGCAAGATCGTCACCGTCGTCGAGGAAACCCGGCGGGAACTCGGCCGGCCCGTGGAGCCCGCGACGCGCCAGGCCGCGGCGATCGCGGTGATCGCGAACCCGTATGCCGGGGTCTATGACGAGACGCTCGAGGAGTTGCAGGAGGCGGGAGCCGAGCTCGGCGCCCTGCTCGTCGGGCGCGCGATCGACGCGCTCGGCATCGACGGGGCCGCGGTCGACAGCTACGGCAAGGCGGCTATCGTGGGCGAGAACGGGGAGCGCGAGCACGCGGCCGCGGTGATGCACCCCCGGATGGGCAAGCCGGTGCGCGAGATCGTCGGCCCGGCGAAGTCGGTCATGCCTTCCACCAAGAAGATCGGCGGGCCGGGGACGGCGATCGACTGCCCGCTGCATCACAAGGACGAAATCTGGACGTTCAGCCATTTCGACGCGATGCAGGTATCGGTCGCCGACGCCCCGCGCGCGGACGAGATCGTAGTCGTGGTGGCGGTCGGAGATTCGGGCCGCCCGTTCCACCGCGTCGGCGAGGATCTGGCCGTCGCGGACGTGATGTCCAAGAACGAATAGATGTCCCTCATCGCGCCCTTCCGGGCGATCGTGCCGACGCCGGCGCATGCGCGGGCGGTGGCCGCGCCGCCCTACGACGTGTTGTCGAGCGCCGAGGCGCGGGTGCGCGCGGCGGGCAACCCGCTGAGCTTCCTCCATGTCTCCAAGCCGGAGATCGACCTGCCGGAAGACGTGGCCGCGGACGATCCGGCGGTCTACGCCAAGGCGGCGGAGAACATGGCCGGACTGAAGGCCGCGGGCGCGATCGGTCTCACCGACCGGGCGCATCTCTACGTCTATCGCGCGGAGGCCGACGGCCGCCGCCAGACGGGAATCGCCGGTGCGGCGCCGGTGGAAGCCTATCGCGACGGGCGGATTCGCAGACATGAGCTCACCCGGCCCGCAAAGGTCGTGGACCGGGCGCGGCAGATCGAGGCGGTCGGGGCCCATACGGGACCGGTCATGCTGTCCTACAGGGACGACCGGGTCGTGGCCGAAGCGGTGGCCGCGGTGGCGGCCGGGCCACGAACGCTGGAGGCCGAGGTGGACGGCGTCCGCCATTCGGTCTGGATCGCGGACGGGGACGCGGGTGCGGCGCTCGTCGATGCCGTGAGGGGGCTCGATACGCTCTATGTCGCCGACGGCCACCATCGTTCCGAGGCCGCGACCCGGGTCGCGGGAACGAGCTTCCTCGTGATCGGCTTTCCCGAGAGCGAAATGCGCATCCTCGATTACAACCGCGTCGTGCGCGACCTCGGCGGGCGCTCGGCCGATGAGTTTCTCACGGCGCTCGACGCCTGCTTCTCTGTGGCGCCTTCGGACCGGCCCGTGCGGCCGGGCCGCCCGGGGCGGTTCGGGCTCTATCTGTCGGGCCGCTGGTACGAGATCGCGCTCAGGGCGGCGCCGGCGGCGGGCGAGGACCCGGCAGCGGCGCTCGATGCGGAAATCCTGTCCCGGACCGTGCTCGCCCCCCTGCTGGCGATCGAGGACGTCCGGAACGACCCGAGGATCGATTTCGTGGGCGGAAGCCGCGGTCTGGAAGGGCTCGCGGCGCGGGTCGATTCCGGCGAGATGGCGGCGGCCTTCGCGCTCTACCCGGTCAGCCTGCACCAGCTCTTCGCCGTCGCCGACGCCGGCGGGATCATGCCGCCCAAGTCGACCTGGTTCGAGCCCAAGCTGGCGGACGGGCTCCTGTCGCTCCCGCTGGATGGCTGAGGTGGCGGCGCTCGACGAGACCTACGATCCGGTCGAGGGTGGCTGCAATTCGTGCCGTTTCTACGACCCCACCGCGTTCGGCGGGGCCAATTACGGCCATTGCCGGCGTTATCCTCCGGTCGCGGTGGAGAAGCAGGCCAACGGCCTGCCGCGCGGGGTCTGGCCGGTGGTGGGCTACGACGACAGCTGCGGCGAGCACCGGCCGCGACCGCTCACATGAGACTCGGCAGCCAGAGCGCAAGCGGCGGAAACGCGACCAGGATCAGGATCAGTATCGTGTCGCACAGCAGGAAGGGCGCGGCGGCGCTCGCCACGTGCATCAGCGTGGTGCCCCTGGGCGCGACGCCCATCATCACATAGAGCAGGAGCCCGAAGGGCGGCGTGGTGCCGGCCATCTCGATGGTGATGAGCACGAACAGGCCGAACCAGATCAGGTCGAAGCCGAGGGTTTGCGCCAGCGGGAAGAAGATCGGCACGGTGATCAGCATCATCGACGTCGCGTCCATGAACATGCCGAGCAGCAGCAGGACGCAGAACATCGCGAACAGGATGGTCAGCCGGTGGACCTCGAAGCCGGTCACCCATTCGAGCATCCCCTGGCTCGCGCCGGAGAACGCGAGAAGCTGGCTGAAGACCGTCGAGTTCATCAAGATGAAGAACACCATCGCGCCGACCTTGAGCGTGGCGTCGACGGCAACGAAGATCGCCTCGCGGGTCAGGCGACGGTAGGCGGCGGCGAGGATCATCACCGACAACACGCCGATCGCCGCGGCCTCGGTCGGGGTCGCCCAGCCGAAAATGATGAAGCCGATCACCATGAAGACGACGAAGCTCATCGGCAGGATGTTGGTGGCGACGACCCGCGCCTTCTCGCCCCAGCCGGTCCGCTCGACATCGTAGGCCGGCGCCGAGCCCGGCGAGATCCAGAGCTGCAGGACGATCAGGCAGGCGTAGAGGAAGGCGAGCGTGAAACCCGGGATGAACCCCGCGATCAGCAGGCGGCCGACATCGATGTTGGCGACGCTCGCCAGCAGCACGCCGAGCGCGGACGGCGGGATAATCATGGCGAGCCCGCCCGTGCCGAGGATGGGGCCCATCGACATGCGCCGGCTGTAACCGCGGCGCTGCATCTCGGGGACCATCAGCGAGCCCAGCATGGCGGTGTTGGCCATCGACGAGCCGGTGAGCGTGGAGAAGATCGATCCGCCGGCAACGGTGAGGAAGCACAGCCGGCCGGGCAGCCGGCCGAACAGCACCTCGAGCCCGTCGAACACCCGGATCGCCAGCCCGGTATGGAAGAACAGCGATCCCATCATGATGAACATGGGCACCGGGCCCAGCGTGAACCGGCTGATCAGGACGGTCGAGTTCTCGACCACCTGGGGCACCACGTCGAGGTTCCAGCCGTTGAAGTAGAGCCAGCCTAGGATGTTGGTCGACAGGAACGCGAAGGCGACCGGCATGCCGAGCGCCATCATGCCGACGATCAGCCCGAGCAGCATCAGGAATGCCCAGTACCACTCCACGGTCAGACGTTCTCCCGCACCTCGGTCCGGTCGCCGTACATGTCGTCGATGCCGATCAGGTAGCGGGCGAACTCGACCGCCACCAGCGCGAAACAGAACGGCATCGGAAATACCAGGTACCAGAGGGGGATTTCCTCGGCGCGGATGTCGAGAGTCCCGCGCTCTATCGCCTCCACCAGCACACCCCAGGAGTACCAGGCGAAGACGCAGGACGCGACGATGCATGCCGTATAGGACAGTTTCGCCATGACCCATTTCGTTCGGAGCGGGACGATCGAGGTCACCGCCTCGATGAAGACGTGACCCTTGATGCGCACCAGGTAGGGCGCGGCCAGCATGGCGAACCACAGGAGACCGTACTCGACCACCGGCACCGAATAGGTCCAGGGCTGCATCCCGACATAGCCGCCGAGCAGGCGGAGCAACACGTCGACGCAGATCAGCACGAAGATCGCGAAGACGACAACGCCGGCAAGGAAACGCAGCCAGTTGATGAGCGCGTTGTACGCGCGGATGACGACGCCCAATTCGGCCCCTTCCCTGTCGGCTTTCGCCCGGGCCCGCTGCCGGACGCCGCGGGGCCCGTCGTGGCGTGCTTGTCTGTTGCGCCGGGCCCGCCTAAGCTTCCGGATGATAGGCTGAAGCGTCGGCCTCGCAAAGGCAAGCGCGAAGCTGCGGTCGGCGCGGCGGGGTTCGGATGCCGGTCCCGCGGATGTCTGCAACGGGGTAAACACGGGAGGTAACGTACTCATGACGGCCAGATCGAAACTCACTGTCGCGGTCGCGGCGGCCGGCGCGGCGCTCACGGCCTGGAGCATTCCAGCGCTCGCCGCCACCGAATTACAGGCCCTGGCCTGCTTCCAGCGCAACCACGATTACGTCAACGCGCTGCATGAGCATTTCATCGAACCGCTCAACAAGGCGGGCGGGCCGGTAAGCATCAAGTACCGGGGCGGGCCGGAGGTGATCCCCTGGAAGGGCCAGGGAAGCGCCATCCAGCGCGGCCTGATCGACATGATCTACTGCCCGGGGACCTATTACTCCGGAATCCTCGCCGAGGGCCGGCTGCCCGGCGCGCACAACAAGTCGCTGGATGAGATCCGCACCAACGGCGGCTGGGACATGATGCAGGAGGCCTGGGGCAAAGGGCTGAATTCGCGCATCCTCGCCTGGACCTTCCAGAACGGGCAGCGGTTCTACATGTATACCCGCTTCAAGCCCAAGCTCAGCAAGGAGACCGGGGTCGACCTGAAGGGCGTGAAGATGCGCTCCACCGGGCTCTACAAGGCCTTCATGCGCAGGATGGGCGCGACCCCGATCGTGATTTCGCCGAGCGACGTGTACTCGGCGTTGGAGCGCGGCGTGGTCGAGGGGCTCGCCTGGCCGTGGGGTTCGGTCAACACCTACGGATGGGGCAAGTTCCTCAAATACCGGGTCTCGCCGCCCTTCTTCGGGGCCACCATGCTGGTGCTGGTCAACAAGAAGAAGTTCGACGCCATGTCCAGCGAGGAGCAGGCTTTCCTCGAGAAGATGGCCCGGCAATACGAGAAGACCGCCGACGAGGCGGTGATTCGGCTCGGCAAGCGCGACGACGCGGCTCTCCAGAAGGCCGGCGTGCAGTGGCTCGATCTCGAAGGCGAATACCGCGAGGCCTATGTGCGGACGATCTACGGCGCCAAGTGGGCCGAGAACGACGCCTTGGCCGACAAGTACGTCGTCGACTACAAGACCCTGAAGTCGAAACTCTACGATCCGAACAAGTAGACGCGGGGAACATCGAACGAGCGTTGGGCGCCGCCTCCGGGCGGCGCCTTCGTTTCGGGCCCCTTGTCGTCGCCCGGCCGGCTGTCGCCTACGTCTCCCCGATATCGACGATACGGTGGGGCGAGGCGTGGACGCCGAGCGTCCTGAGGGGCGTCCCGCCGGTCACGCGGAACCCGTGGCGCTGGCCCGGCGGCAGGATCAGGGTGACGCCAGGGCGAAGCGCCACCGTGCCCTCCTCGCCCTCTGCCCAGGCCTCGCCCGTTCCTTCCAGGACGGTGATGACCTCGACATAGGGATGCGAGTGCTCCGGCGTCTCGTAGCCCGGCGGGGAGACCTGGATGCCGGTGCGGACCGGGGTCGATCCGTCCTCGTCCCCGACCAGGGTGAGGTAGGTCGCGCCGCCCGGGAATCGCTCGACGGCAACCGCCTCGTGTTCGACGACCTTCATGTCCTGTCCTTCCGCTTGCCGCTATCCATCAAGGCCGGCGAGCCGTTCGAGGACGCGCATCGCCACCGGCCGTTCCGCCGCGGGAATCGGTTCCAGAATCCGCCGCTGGGCACGCTCCACGGCATCGATGGCGGATTCCATCGTTCGGCGCCCGTCCGAGGTCAGGTGAAGCGCGTTGGTGCGCCGGTCTTGAGGCTGGCGCTCGCGCCGGATCAGACCGCGCCGCCCGAGACGGCGGAGGATCTCGGTCAGAGTGCTGCGGTCGATCCCGGTCATCCTGACCAGGTCGGTCTGGCTGACGCCCGGTTTCTGGTGAACGGTGAGCAGGACGGCGAACTGGCGCGGCGTGGGGCCGTCCTCGCCCACCTCCTCGACGAAAAGGTCCACCGCGCGCTGCTGCGAACGGCGCAACAGATGGCCTACCGCGCCCTGAAGCGCATAGCTCCCCGCGTCGATGAAAGAGTCCCCGGGAGCCTTCGGGTTGGCGGCGCCGCGCATGCTCGATCCCATATTAATCTGTACACGGATTAAAATCTCCGATAGAGTGGATGTCAACATCGGCGGCGAATTGGAGCGGAGCGGCGATCATGGAATTCGGGATGCAGTTCTTTCCGTGCGTGGGCCCGGATCAGCGTCCGGCGGACGCGTATTTCGAAGACTGCCTCAAGCTGTGCGAGCTGTGCGACGAGTACGGCTACACCCACATCAGGACGGTCGAGCACTACTTCCACCCCTACGGGGGATACAGCCCCAACCCGATCGTTTTTCTCGCCGCCGCCTCGCAGCGTACCAGGACCGCGCGCATGGTGACGGGCGCGGTCCTGCCGGTGTTCAACAACCCGCTCAAACTCGCCGGCGAGATCGGCATGCTCGATGCGATCTCGGGCGGACGGCTGGAGGTCGGCTTCGCGCGCGCCTTCCTGCCGCACGAATATCAGCGCTTCGGTATTTCCCTCGACGAGTCCGTCGTCCGCTTCGACGAGGGGATGGCGCAGGTCCGGCGTCTGCTGGAGGAGGAGAACGTCACCGAGAAGGGGCAGTTCCACAGCTTCGAGGACGTCACCTCCCTGCCCCGCCCGACCCAGAAGCCGCGCCCGAAATTCTGGACGGCCGCCTTCACCACCCCGCAATCTTTCGAGAAAGCCGGACGGCAGGGCAACTGGATCATGGCGATCCCGATCGGCGGCGCGGCGATGCGCGAACTCTGCGACATCTACCGCGAGGCCTGGGACAAGGCGGGCCACAAGGGCAAGGGCCGGGTGATGCTCGCCTTCCACATGTACTGCCACGAGGACGCGGGCGAAGCCGCGAAGATCGCGCGCGGCCCGCTCAACCGTTATCTCGCCTCGCTGGTCGACGCGGCGTCGGACTGGATCAGCGGCACCTCTTCCGCCGACTATAAGGGCTACGATAAGATGATCGACGCCCTGAAGCGGGAGAACTTCGAATCCCAGGTCGAGAAGGGCGCGGCCTGGGTCGGCACACCAAGCCAGCTGGTGGACCGGATCGGCGCCTACGCGGAAATGGTCGGCGGGATCGACGACGCCTCGCTCCAGGTCAATTTCCACGACATGAGCCTGGACCAAGCCGAACGTTCCGTCCGCCTGTTCGGCGAGCAGGTCATGCCGCATTTCGGCGACGCACGGGCGGCGGCCGAGTAGGCCGACCCCGACCCGAACCGTTCGGACCGCAACCCCTTCAGCGCCGCGCGTTCGATCGCGCGGCGCTTTTCTGTCCGGGAGGAAGGAACGACCCATGGAAGCCCACCGGATCGACGTGCACCACCACATCCTCCCGCCCGACTATGTCGCGGCCGTGGGCGACGACCGTATCGGACCGCTGATCCTTGCCGGACGAACGCCGGAATGGACGCCGGCGATGTCGGTCGAGGCGATGGACCGCCATGGCATCGCCACCGCCGTGACCTCGATCTCCGCGCCGGGGCTGTGGTTCGGCGACGACGAGGAATCGGTCCGCCTCGCCCGGCTGTGCAACGAGTATGCCGCCGCCATACGAAGCGACCATCCAGGCCGCTTCGGCCTATTCGCGAGCCTGCCGCTGCCCGATGTCGAGGCGAGCCTCGCCGAGATCGAGTACGCGCTGGATACCCTTGACGCGGACGGGATCGGGCTGCTGACGAGCTACGGGGACCGCTATCCCGGCGATCCGGCGTTCGCACCGGTGTTCGACGAGCTCGACCGGCGCGGAGCCGTGGTCTATTTCCACCCGACGAACGCGCCATGCAGCCAGTGCCTGCCGGAGATCCCGGCGGCGACGCTCGACTTCCCGTTCGACACCACGCGGGCAGTCGTGAGTCTGCTCTATTCGGGAACCTTCGCGCGCTGCCGGAACATCCGCTTCGTCTTTTCCCATGCCGGCGGGACAGTGCCTTTCCTGGCGGAGCGCATCGCCCGGCTCGGCGCCCGGCCGGGCTTCAAGGAAATGGTGCCCAACGGCGTTCTGCCGGAACTGGAACGGCTCTACTACGACACCGCGCTCTCGGCCAACCGGCTCGCCTTCCGCAGCCTTCTGGAGCTGGTGACGCCCGACAAGGTGCTGTTCGGCAGCGATTATCCGTTCGCGCCGGAGGCCACGATGGCCGCGACGGTCAAGGGGCTGATCGAACTGGGCCTCGAACCGGACGTGCTGCGGGGCATCGAGCGCGACAACGCGCTCGCCCTGTTCCCCGGCATCACGGCAGGATGACGATCTTTCCGAAGAAGCCGCGCTCTTCCATCAAACGTTCCGCCGTGCCGGTCTCCGACAGCGGAAAGGTATGGCTCACCACCGGCGCCAGGCGGCCTCCGGCGACATATTCGACCGAACGCTCGACATCTTCCTGCGAATAGCTGTTCGAACCCAGCACGTCGAGCTCGCGGACCCAGATATAGCGCAGGTCCGTGGCGGGGTCGTGACCCGCCGTGGCGCCGCAGGTAAGCACCCGCCCGCCACGCTTCGCGGTCCTGAGGCAGGGCGCCCAGGTATCGCCGCCGGTAAAGTTGACCACGACGTCGCACCCCTTCTTGCCGGAGGCGAGCCAGGCGGCCTTCGAGAAATCCTCTTCCGAGTAGTCGATGACGCGATCGGCGCCGAGGGCCGTCAGGCGCTCGCATTTCTCCGCCGAGCCTGCCGCGGCGATCACCGTCGCTCCGGTCATTTTGCCGAACTGGAGGCAGGCCATTCCAACGCCGCCGCTCGCTCCCAGCACCAGCATGGTCTCGCCCGCCGCGAGCCTTCCCCGCGTATAGAGCATGCGATGCGCGGTGCCGTAGGCGATGGGGATCGCCGCCGCGGTCTCGAAGGACAAATCGTCGGGCAGGCGGACCAGATTCTCGGCGGGCACGATGACGAATTCGGCAAGCCCGCCCGGGATCTCCTCGCCCATCATGCCGCCGTCGGTCTGCGGGTTCATGGTCACGCGCTCACCGGGCGACCAGCCTTCGACTCCCGACCCGAGCGCATCGACCGTGCCGGCCACGTCGCCGCCGGAGATGAACGGCATCGGCACCGGGAACCCCGGCATCCCCCGCCGCACGAAAATGTCGAGATGGTTGAGCCCGCAGGCCTTCACCGCCACGCGGACCTCGCCCGGACCCGGTTCGGGGTCGGGCCAGTCGCGGTAGACGATGTTCTCGATCGCGCCCTGTCGTTCGATGACCGCCGCTTTCAACGCATTCCTCCCTAACGCCCGCCGTCGTCGACGAAACGATTGATACCGACATCCTCCCGCCAGCCGCGCCGCCATGCTTCGAGCAGCGGCTCGCGCATCTTCGCGTTGCGTGCGGCCACCGCTTCGATGTCGGCGCGCAAACCGGGCATGACGGCCTCGACCTCGGCCCTGAGCGCCGCCTCGTCGACGAAGGTCAGCCGCCGGTTCTCCAGCACGATCCGGCCGTCGACGACGACCGTCTCGACGCTTTCCCCGCTCTCCGCGAACACGGTCTGGCGGGCCGCGCTGTTGAACGGGACGTATTGCGGCGCGGACAGGTCGATCACCGAAAGGTCGGCCTTCATGCCGGGACGGATCGCGCCGATTTCTCCGTCGAGCCCAAGCACGCGGGCGCCGCCGAGCGTGGCGCAGGCGATGGTGTCCGCGGCGGTCGGCGGGCCGGGTTCCGGATTGGTCACCGCGGCGAGCCCCGCGAACGCCTTCATCGCATGGAACATGTTCTGGGAATCGCCGCAGGAGCAGTTGTCGCAGCCGATCGCGGTCGGCACCCCGGCATCGAGATAGCCGCGGATCGGCGGCACGCCGGACCGGGTCTTCAGGTTGCCCACGGGGTTGAGGATCACGTTGGTGCCGGTCTCGGCCAGGATCCCGATCTCGTCGGGGCGCATCCAGACGCTGTGCGCGAGCCCGACATTGGCGCCCAGCAGCCCGGTGGAGCGCAGATACTTGACCTGCGAGCCGTCGTGCTCGGGCATGAACATGCGCCCTGCGACGGCCATGCTTCGCGACTCGTAGATATGGGTGATGACCGGCAGATCGAACTCGGCGGAAAGCCCCGCCAGCCCCTCGAGCAGCGCCGGCGTGCAGAACTCGGGGCTGGTCGGGGCAAGCGCCCAGCGAAAGCGCGGCGACGCGTCGCGATAGTCGAGATAGCGGCCGCGGACATGCTCAAGCGGATCGAAACCGCCGGGCTCGACCGAGGCGCCGAGAAAGCGGCGATACTCTTCCGGCACCACGTCCTTCCAGAACGGGACCCGCTCGATCCCGGGGATGTCTCCGACCTGGAGGGAGAAAGTGCAGCGGATGCCGATCTCCTCATAGGCCGCTACGACGGTTTCGAGATGTTCCGGATCGAACGGGAAGAGCGTCAGCATGTCCTGGACGGTCGTCATTCCCGACCGCAGGCATTCGGCCGCGCCCAGCAGCGTCCGGGCCCGCACTTCGGCGGTCGAACGCTTCGGATACGCGGGTGGCAGGGCACCCAGAACCCAGAGCTCCAGCGGCAGGGTCTCGAAACAGCCCTTCAGCAGCACGTCGTGCGAATGGTAGTGCGCGTTGACGAAACCCGGCATGACGAGCTTGCCCGAGGCGTCGATCGTCCTTTCCGCCGGTCCGAGCGCGGGTCCGACACGGGCGATCCGGTCGCCCTCGACCAGCACGTCGGCGACCGGAGGAAGATCGGTGTCTCCGCCGTGGTCGTAGACCCGGCCGCCCCGGATCAGGATGCTGGACGTTGCGTCCGCCATTCGCGCCCCCGCTCTGGATGGGATCACTATAGCGCGACGCCCCCGGACGGTAAGCTGGCGCCATGAGCCCGGCCGCCGTTCAAGTCGTGCGCGCGCTCGCCGCCACGCTTGCGGTGCAGGCGATGGTTACCATGGCGACGCTGACCGTGCCGGTCTTCGCCCCCGAGGCGGCGGGCGACATCGGGCTCGACGCCGCTAACATCGGGATTTTTGCGTCCCTGGTCTATTCGGGCGCGATGACCGCCTCGCTGCTGAGCGGGGGCATCGTGCCGCACTACGGCCCGATCCGCATGAGCCAGGCGGGACTCTTGATCTCCATCGCGGCGCTCGCGCTGATTACGACCGCCTGGTGGCCGGTACTCGCCGTCGCGGGGTTCCTGCTCGGCGTGGGGCTGGGACCGGCGACCCCCGGAAGCTCCCACATCCTTGCCCGGCACACGCCGGCGCGGTTCTCCTCGCTGGTGTTCTCCATCAAGCAGACCGGCGTGCCGCTCGGCGGGATGCTCGCGGGCGCCCTGGTGCCCCTGTTCGTCATCGAGTTCGGCTGGCGGGGCGCGTCCTGGGCGGTGGCCGCGATGTGCTTCTTCTGCATCCTCGCGATTCATCCGACGCGGCGGCATTTCGACATCGAGCTGAGACGAGACGCACAGGGTTTTCGCGGCAGCGTCGTCGCCCCGCTCCGGCTGGTGCTCGGGCATCCCGTGCTGCGGCGGCTCTGCTTCGCCTCGTTCTTCTTCGCCGCGATCCAGCAATGCTTCAGTGTGTTCCTCGTAACCTATCTCGTGAACGGTCTCGGCATGGGATTCGTCAAGGCGGGGCTGACGCTTTCCATAGCGCAACTCTCGGGAATCGTAGGACGCATCGTCTGGGGCGGGCTCTCGGACTGGATCGGTCGGCCGCAGCCGGTGCTGGGCGCGCTGGGCGTTGCCATGGGCATCTCGGGATTCGTCGCGGCGTGGTTCACGCCCGACTGGCCCTACTGGGCGGTCGTCGGCGTCTGCATCGTGCTGGGCGCGACGGGGGTCGGGTGGAACGGGGTGTTCCTCTCGCAGGTCGCCCGCATCGCGCCGGGCGACCGGGCAAGCCAGGCGACGGGCGGAGCTTTGTTCATCACCTTCTTCGGGGTCGTCACGGCGCCGCCGATTTTCGGCGGGATCGCCGCGCTGACCGGATCCTTCGGCCACGGTTTCATCGTCTTCGCCGCGCTCGCCCTGGTATCGGGCGTCGCGGTCCTGCGGGGCCGTCCCGTTACTTGAAGGCCGCGGACCATGCCGCATAGGGTGTCGGCGTTCGACCGCGGGTCGCCGCGAAAGGAAGAAACATGAAGATCGGGTTCATAGGCCTCGGACGCATGGGGCAGGGCATGGCGCGGCGGCTGCTCAAGGCCGGGCACGAGGTTACGGGATACAACCGGACCTACGAGAAGGCGGCCGCGCTCACCCCGGCGGGAGCGGAGGTCGTGCGCAGCATCGCGGACGCCGCCTCCGGCCGCGAGGTAACGATCACCATGCTCGGATCGGACGACGATCTGGCTCAGGTCATGGACGGAACGGACGGGCTGGTCGCGGCGATGCCGGGCGGCGCGATCCATCTCGGAATGGGCACCCATAGCGTCGCCATGAGCCGCAGGGCCGCGGCCGTGCACGCGGATGCGGGCCAGATCTATGTCGCCGCCCCCGTGCTTGGCCGCCCCGACGCCGCCGCGGCGGGGCAGCTCGGCATCCTCACCGGCGGGCCGCGCGAGGCGATTGAGACCTGCCGGCCGCTGTTCGAGGCGATGGGCCGGCGCTCGTTCGATGCGGGAGAGGCGCCGGAAGCCGCAGCCTCCATGAAGCTCGCCAACAATTTCGTGCTGGGCTGCGCAATCGAGACGATGGGCGAGGCGTTCTCGCTCGTGCGACGCTACGGCGTCGATCCGGAAACCCTGTACGACATGCTGACCGACGGAATATTCGACTGCACCGGCTACAGGGTCTATGGCGACATCATCGCCAAGGAGGATTGGGACCGGGTCGGAATGACGGCTTCGCTGGGCCTCAAGGACGCGAACCTCGCGCTCGCGGCCGCGGAGGCGGCGGGGGTGCCGCTGCCGTCGGCGAACGTCTGGCGCGACCGGCTGATCGGGGCCATCGCGCATGGGGACGGCGAACGCGACTGGGCGGTCGTCGCGCGCGATCAGGCGCGCGCAAGCGGGCTCGAATAGCGGCGATTGATGCCGTGGCGGCGATGTGAAATCTTGACGATAACCGTACCGGCGCGGATCGGCGTCGGGGACATGCGAAAGGACCGCCAATGGCAGCCGATACCGCCAAGCCCGCCGACATCGCACCGGCCGACCTGGAACCGCACTACGACTGGGGCCGGGCGATCCCGGCACCGGGTCACAGCGGA
The DNA here is from genome assembly GCA_022823775.1 of Defluviicoccus sp. Lineage (GTDB taxonomy): Bacteria > Pseudomonadota > Alphaproteobacteria > MPNO01 > MPNO01 > MPNO01. Next base: position 96,473 of record JAJEHI010000171.1, read on the forward strand.
GTCGATACGGAAGAACGCGTCAACTTCGACCGTTTGCGCGGCTATCGCCTGGCGCGCGCCAAGCAGGCACTGGAAAACTCGGGTCTCGGCGCGCTGCTCTGCTTCGACAACAACAACATCCGCTATCTCACCGGAACCGCCATCGGCGAGTGGTCGCGGGACAAGATGTCGCGCTATGCGCTGCTGATGCAGGGCGAGGAGCCGCATGTCTGGGATTTCGGCTCGGCCGCCTCCCACCACCGGATCCACGCGCCGTGGCTCAGGGACGAGAACATCCACGCGGGCATGCTGGGGCTGCGCGGTACGGTTCCGCCGGACGCCGGGTTGATGACCAGGGCGGCGGAGCAGATCAAGTCGATGCTCGACGAGGCGGGCGTGGGCGACATGCCGATCGGCGTCGACATCTGCGAGCCGCCAATGCTGTTCGAATTGCAGAAGCGCAACATCGAGGTTCGCGACGGCCAGCAAGTGATGCTCGATGCACGGGAGGTCAAGAATATCGACGAGATCGTGCTGCTCAACCAGGCCGCCGGCATGGTCGACGCCGTCTACCACATGATCGGCGAGGAGTTGAAACCGGGCGTGCGGGAGAACGACATCGTGGCCCGCGCCAACAAGCTGCTCTACGAGATGGGCTCGGACGACGTCGAGGCGATCAACGCGATCTCCGGCGAGCGCTGCAGCCCGCACCCGCACAACTTCACCGACCGTATGGTGCGCCCCGGCGACCAGGCGTTCTTCGACATCCTGCACGGCTATATGGGCTACCGCACCTGCTATTACCGCACCTTCAACGTGGGACGCGCCAGCGAAGTGCAGGAGGACGCGTACAAGCAGTGCCGGGAATGGCTCGACGCCGCGATCGAGCTGGTCCGCCCGGGCGTCTCGACAGACGAGATCGCCGCCGTCTGGCCGGAAGCGGAAGAGTTCGGCTTCGCCGGCGAGATGGAGGCGTTCGGGCTCCAGTTCGGCCACGGGCTCGGCGTCTCGATCCACGAGCGGCCCATCATCAGCCGTCTGATCTCGATGGAAGACCCCAAGGAGATCAAGGAAGGCATGGTGTTCGCGCTGGAAACCTACTGCCCGGCGAAAGACGGCTATTCCGCCGCCCGCATCGAGGAAGAGGTCGTCGTCACCGACGAGGGACCCCAGGTGATCAGCCTCTACCCGGCCGAGGATCTGCCGATCTCCGCCAAATACTGAACCTGACAGGGAGAGAGTCCTTGGCAAACGCCACCGAAGAGGCGAGGCCGGACCTCGCTAACGACGATATCGGGGAAGAGGCCCGGCTCGCGCTCTGGCGCTCGCAGCTCGAAATCCGCCATGTCGAGCAGCGCGCCCACGACCTGTTCCTGCAGAACCTCGTCAAGGGGACGGTGCACCTGTCGCTCGGGCAGGAGGCGGTGGCGGCCGGGTTCGCGGTGGCGATGGAAGAAGGCGACTACACGTTCTGCACCTATCGCGGCCACGCCCACACGCTCGCGAGGGGCGCCTCGATGTCGGGGGTCCTGGGCGAGCTGATGGGCCGCGAATGCGGATTGCTGAACGGCAAGGGCGGCTCGATGCATCTGACCAGCGTCGAGCACGGCGCGATGGGCTCCTACGCCATTATCGGCGCGCACCTGCCCATCGCCATGGGCGCGGCATGGTCGGCGCAGTACCGCGGCACGAGCCAGGTTTCGGTCTGCTTCTTCGGCGATGGCACCACCAATATCGGAGCGTTCCACGAGGCGCTCAACATGGCGCAGGTCTGGAAGCTCCCGGTGATCTTCGTCTGCGAAAACAACCTCTACATGGAATACACGCCGATCGGCGACGTGACGGCGGTGGAGCATCCCGCGGCGGACCGCGCGCAGGCCTATGGCATGGATTCGATCATCGTCGACGGCAACGACGCGGATGCGGTCTACCGCGTCGCCCGGGCGGCCTACGAGAAGGCGCGATCGGGCGGCGGTCCCTCGTTGATCGAGGCCAAGACCTATCGCCAGTGCGGGCATTCGCGCGCCGATCCGGGGGCTTACCGGCCGGACGAAGAAGTCGCGGAATGGCTCGCCCGCGACCCGATCCCGGCCTATCGCCGGAGGCTGCTCGATTTCGGTTTCGCCGAAACCGCGGTCGACGGCATCGAGACCGAAGTGCTGGCGGCGGTCGACGCGGCGACCGATGTCGCCAGGTCCTCGCCGCCGCCGCCGCGGGAAATCCTCGAGACCGAGGTCTATGCCGACGGAGGCGCGGCATGGCGGAACTGACCTGCCGCGAGGCGGTCGCGGCGGCGATCGCGCAGGAGATGAGGCGCGACCCCTCGGTCGTGTTCCTCGGCGAGGACATCGGCGCGGCGGGCGGCGTGTTCAAGACCACCGTCGGGCTGTTCGAGGAATTCGGTCCGGACCGTGTGCGCGACACGCCTATCTCGGAACAGGCGATCGTCGGCGCCGCGATGGGCGCGGCGATGACCGGGCTGCGGCCCATCGCGGAGCTCATGTTCTCCGATTTCTTCGCGGTGTGCTGGGACCTGGTGGCCAACGAGATCGCCAAGTCGCGCTATATGACCAACGGCCAGGTTTCGTTCCCGCTGGTGATCCGAAGCGCCAACGGAGGCGGCGCCCGGTTCGGCGCCCAGCACTCCCAGGCGATCGAGAACTGGGCGATGATGATCCCGGGGCTGAAGGTCGTCGCCCCGTCCAATCCGGCCGACATCGTGGGGCTGCTGGCGGCCTCGATCCGCGATCCGGACCCGGTGGTCTTCTTCGAGCAGAAATCGCTCTACGGCACCAAGGGGGCGGTCCCCGACGGTGAGCATGTCGACACTCTCGGAACCGCGAAAGTCGTGCGCGAGGGGAGCGACGCCACCATCGTCGCGCTCGCCGCCATGGTTCCGCGCGCCGCGGAAGCGGCCGACCGGCTGGCCGAGGAAGGAATTTCCTGCAAGGTGATCGACGTTCGGACCCTGGTGCCGCTGGATACGCAGACGATCCTCTCCGCCGTTTCGGAGACCGGCCGGCTGTTCACCGTCGAGGAAAACCCGAGGCTTTGCGGCTGGGGGGCGGAGATTTCCTCGATCGCGAGCGAGGAGTGCTTCTACGACCTGGACGGTCCGATCGTCCGCATAACCACGCCCCACATCCCTCTGCCGTCCGCCGACAATCTGGAGGATCTGGCGCTGCCTTCGGTCGAACGGATCGCGGAGACCGTTCGCGTGAACATGGGTTGAGGGCGCGATGGACGTCCTGATGCCCCAGCTCGGGGAGACCGTGACCGAGGGGACGGTGATCGCCTGGCACAAGGCGGCGGGAGACACGGTCAAGTCGGACGAAATCCTCTTCGAGGTCTCGACCGACAAGGTCGATACCGAGGTGCCGGCCCCGGCTGACGGGGTGCTTTCGGAAATCCTGGTGGAGGCGGGAAAGACCGTCCCGGTGGGCACTCGGCTCGCGGTGATCGGCGGTGCCGGAGATTCCGCCGCCGCTCCGGAGCCGACGGCCGCCGCACCGGCCGATACGCGGGTCGTGAGCCGCTCGATCCCGCTCGACTCGGTGCCGCGTAGGGATGCCCGCGGGCGACCGCTGTCCCCGGCGGTTCGTCGGCTGATCGCCGAGCACGGGCTCGACGCGACGGCGATTTCCGGCACCGGCAAGGACGGCCGGATCACGCGCCAGGATGTCGAGGCTCTTCTCGCGCCGGAGCCGGCCGAATCGGACCTCGTTCCGCTCGGCCGGATGCGCAAGCAGATCGCCGAACACATGGTCCGCTCCAAGGCGACCAGCCCGCACGTGCTCCAGGCCGTCGAGGTCGATTTCCACGCCGTGGAACGGGCCCGCGGCCTGCACGGCGAGGAATGGAAGGCGAAAGAGGGGTTCTCGCTCAGCTACCTGCCCTTCATCGCTGCCGCCGTGTGCCAGGCGATCCCCGATTTCCCGCATGTCAACGCGAGCGTCGAGGGCGACAATCTGCGCATCCACCGCCGGATCCACCTCGGGATCGCGGTCGATCTCGGCCCCGGCGGGCTGGTGGCGCCGGTAATACGGGAGGCCCAGGAGATGGGCTTGCCCACCCTCGCCCGGGCTATCCGGAGCGTTGCGGCGGCGGCCCGCGACGGCTCGGCCGGGCCGGACGATCTCGTGGGCGGCACCTACACGATTTCCAACTCGGGCACGTTCGGCACCCTGATCACCGCGCCGATCATCAACCAGCCGCAGGTGGCGATCCTGTCGACCGACGGAGTGCGGAGAAAGCCCGCGGCGATCGAGACAGCGGGCGAAGAGGCGATCGCCATCCGTCCGATCGGCGTGCTCGCGCAGTCCTTCGATCATCGCGCCATCGACGGCGCCTACTCGGCCGGCTTCCTCGGCCGCGTGCGCGAGATACTCGAGCGGACCGACTGGTCCGCTGCGCTGGGGTAGTGGATGCGCGCTGTAATCATGGAAAGGTTTGGCGGGCCGGAAGTGCTCAGGCCCGCCGAGGTGCCGGCGCCCGACCCTGCGCCGAACGAGGTCGTGGTGGCGGTCGAGGCGGTCTCGATCAACCGCAGCTTCGACCTACTGGTCAGGCGCGACGGCAACAACCGCAACATCGTCCTGCCGCATGTGCTGGGCGCCGACCCCGCGGGCACCGTCGCGGCGGTGGGAGACGACGTGGACGAATTCTCGTCCGGCGACCGGGTCGCCGTTTCCTCGACCATTCGCTGCGAGAACTGCCGCGAGTGCGTCGACGGGGACGAGGCCGCGTGTCGGGCCCCGGTCATGATCGGCGTCCATCGCTGGGGCGGGTACGCCGAGCAGGTGGCCGTGCCGGCAGCCAGCGCCCATCGCATTCCGGACGGAATTTCCGCCGCCGATGCCTGTGTCGTCCTCCGGCACGCACCGGCCGCATACAATCAGCTGATCGACAAGGCCGCTCTCCGGCCGCACGAGTGGGTGCTGGTGATGGGCGCGGCCGGCGCGCTGGGCAGCTTCTGCGTCCAGGTGGCCAAGTCTCTTGGCGGCCAAGTGATCGCCGCGGCGGGATCCGATAGCCGGGTCGAGGCGGCGCTCGCGCTGGGCGCGGATCGCGGGGTCAATTACCGTGCGGAAAACCTGGCGGAAGCCGTCCGGCGGTTCACCGGCGGCGAGGGAGCGGACGTGGTGTGCGAGAACATCGGCGACCCGCTCCTCTGGGACGGCGCCTTCGACAGCATGGCCCAGCGCGGGCGGCTGGTCACGATGGGCGCGCATGGCGGCGGCAAGGTCTCATTGGACGTCCGCAAGCTCTATTCGAAGCGGCTTCGGCTGATCGGATCGGCCGGGGTGACGGAGAAAAACACCGAAGACTCGTTCTCCGCCGCCGCCCGGGGAGACCTCGTGGCGCTGATCGATTCGGTCCACCCGCTGGAGGACGCGGCCGCGCAACATCGCCGGCTGGAAGAGGACCGCTCGGCGATCGGCAAGGTGATCCTCGATCCCACCATGGCGGCGTAGGAGGCACGCATGTCCGTCGAACCCCTGCTACCGGTCGCCCTCGGCAACGGCCGGGTCCACTATGCGCCGGGGGTGCGCGCAGGGTCCTGGGTATTCGCGAGCGGCCACATGGCGCAGGATTACGGGCATGGCATCGCCGCCTCGGTGCTCCGCGAGGGCGCGCCCAACGCCGCCGGGCCGAAGGCCGCGCGCGAGGCCGCGCGCGTGTTCGACAATGTCGAGGCGGTACTCGCGGCGGGCGGGGCCAGCCTGGAGCGGGTCGTCCGCACCGACCAGTACTACACCACCGTCGCCATGGTGCCGCCCTACCAGGCCGCGCGGCGGCAGCGATTCGGCGTGCTGATCCCGCCCTCCACGTCGATCGTCCAGCAGGGGCTGCTGCTGCCGGGCGCCGCGCTCGACCTCCAGGTCGTCGCGGTCGCCGGAGACGGCCCGCCGGTCGAACATATCGACCACGAAACGCTCAGCGGTCAGCCGACCTCGGGCTATTCGGCGGCGCTCACGGCCGGCGACTTCGTCTTCGTGCCCGGCAACACCGCGACGGCGGTCGCCGGCGAAGAGGCGCGCAACGGCGTCGCCGCCGAAGCCCTGATCAAGCAGGGCCAGCTTTGGGGCGGCGAGCGGCTCCGGCTCGAGGCGGAGTTCATCGTCAGGCGCCGGCTGCTTCCCTCTCTCGACCTCGCGGGGCTCGGCCCGGCGGATGTGGTCAAGGCGCAGATCTACCTGACCGATCCCGGGGATTGCGCGGTCGTGCACGACGTCTGGGCGGAGCATTTCGGTGCCGGCGCCGCGGTTTCGGTGATCCCCTGCGTGCCGCGCGGCCTGGTGATCGAGGACGGCAGGATCGAGATCAACATCCTCGCTCACCGCGACGGCAAAACGATCAAGACGGCGGTGGCGGCGGGCGTGCCGCCCACTTTCGAGAACCAGGCGGAGGCCGTGCGCTGCGGCGACCTCCTGTTCCTCTCCGCTCTGATGGCGGCGGACGGGGATGGCCCGCTCACGGCACCCGACCCGCGCCAGCCTCACTTCGCCGAGCGCGCGGGCGACGAAGCGGAGGCGATCCTGGATGCCGCGGCCGCGCTTTGCGAAGCGGCGGGCACTTCTCTGGAGAATGTCGTCCGAGTGCAGCAGTTCCAGACCGACATCGCCGATTTCTATGCCGTGCACCAGGCTTGGCAACGCCGCCTTCCCGGCCGGCCGATCCCGTTCTCGGCGGTCGAGGTTCCGGGTCCGCTTCCGGTTCCCGGCTGTTCGGTGATGATGGATCTCTGGGTTTACGCACCTTAACCGCAAAGGAGAGCGTCCATGCGCCTCGCCGTACCGGACATGATCTCGAACTCCTACTTCCCGGCGATTTCGGCGGTCGAGCTCGGCGATTTCGCGGAACAGGGGCTCGACGTGAGCCACGAGCTGATCTACCCCGTCGACAAGTGCTACGGGGCGCTCCGCGACGGCGAGGTCGATCTGATCGGCGGCTCGGCACACGCCGTGCTCTCCGCCTTCCCCCGCTGGGAGGGGGCGAAGCTGCTTTGTTCGCTTTCCCAGGGGATGTACTGGTTCCTCGTCTTGCGCGCGGACGAAAGCCACCGGCGCGGCGATCTCGGCGCCGTCAGGGGAAAGAAGATCGGCGCCGCGCCCTGGGTCGATTGCGGGCTCAAGCGGATGCTGCGGGAGGGCGGAATCGACCTTGAGCGCGACGAGGTCGAAATCGCTCCGGTGCCGGGCACCTCGGGGCCGAGGGTGAGCTTCGGCGTGACCGCGGCGCGGGCGCTCGAAGAAGGTCTCCTCGACGGTTTCTGGGCCAACGGCATGGGGGCGGAGATCGCGGTCACGCGCGGCGTCGGGACCGTCGTGGCGGACGTGCGCCGGGGCGACGGCCCGAAGCCCGCGTTCAACTACACCCAGCCGGTCCTGGTCGCGACCGACAGATTTATCGCGGACCGACCGGACGATGCCGCCGCCGCGGTCCGCGCCATCGTCTCGACCCAGGACAAGCTCAAACAGGATGTCGGCCGCGCGACCGCCATCGGCGAGAAGCTTTTCGGACCGGACGAAGCGAAGCTGATCGCGCGGGTGGTGGAACGCGACCTGCCCTATTACGACCCGGCGATCTCAGAGAGCTTCGTCGAAGGCATGAACGCTTTCGCGCTGGACATGGGAATCCTCGACCGCCCGGTCCCGTACGGGCAGGCGGTCGCGACCGAGTTCGCCGACCTCTGGGCCTGATTCACTTCACCGGCGAGTAGTCCGCCGCAAAGCAGATCTTGCATTCCTGCGTGAGGATCGGGTCGGGTCCGCCGCTGACGTTCTTGGGCGGCCAGATGCCTTTCTCCCTGGCTTCTTCGCGCACCTCCCGGCGGTGCTCCAGACTCTCATAGCCCCAGATGTGAACGAACTTGTTGAGCACGCCGCATTCGGTGACCATCGCCATGACCAGCGGCGAGCTCTTGACGCGCTCTTCGATGGCGGTGGACCAATTCTCGATCAGGGCCGGCTGCCCGTCGGCGCGCATCATGTATTCGCGCCATTCGAAGACCGGCCCGAGGTCGCCGCTCCCCATCGTCGGGGTGAAGGGCAGAGGGGTGAAAATCTCCGACTGCATGGTCTCCAGGAGATGGGAGACCTTGGGCGGCCAGTTGGGGTCCTTGCCGCCTTCGACGCGGAGCCTCTCGCGCTCGCCCATGTCGGCATAGGGCCAGATGTGGATGACCTGGTTGAGGGGCCCGATCTCGGTATAGAGCATCGCGCTGATCTGCGAGAGCTTGCCGCGCGTCTCGTAGCCTTCCGCGAAGAGTTTGAGGAATTCGGGCACCTTGCCGCGCGATACGCGATAGCTCCTGGCTTCGTAGATCATGACCGGTCCTTTCCGTTCGGTGTCAGATGAGGCTGTCGCCGGCGAACCGCTGACGCCACAGCGGGATTGCGTCGGGGTTGCAGACATTCTCCGGAACCTCGCCCCTGACGGCTGCGAAAATCGCCTTCTCGACCCACGGCACCGCCATCTGCAAGCCGGTGCCGACATTGTTTGAAATCATGTGCGGCGACAGCAGCACCTTGTCGCCGAGCCCGAGCAGCGGCGTTTGCGGCGGGGGCGGCTCCTCGGGCAGGACATCGAGCGCGGCGGCGGCGAGCCTGTCGGAGTGGAGCGCGTCGAACAGCGCGTCGATATCGACGATAGGGCCGCGCGCGGAATTGATCAGGACCGCGCCCGGCTTCATCAGCCCGAGTTCGCGCGCCCCGATCATGCCGTCCGTTTCCGGGGTGAGGTTGCAGTGGATCGTCACCGCGTCGGCTTCGGACAACAGCTCGTCGAGCGACACGCGGCGCACGTTGCGGCTCACGAACTGCGAGTCGTGGGCGTAAGGATCGTAGGCCAAAAGGCGGACGCGCCAGGGTGCCAGCAAGTCGGCCACGCGCGAGCCGATGCGCCCCAGGCCGATTATCCCGACCGCGATCCCCGGGTAGTCGTCCGTCAGCCGCGCGCCGAGATAGGTTCCCATCAGGGAGGGGTCGCGCCACTGCCCGTCTTTCACGCTCCGGTCGCGCTCGCGCACCTTCTTGAAGAGCGCGAGCAGAAAGGTGACCGCCCCTTCCGCGACGCCGCCCCAGTTGCTCTCGGTCGGGCTGTTGACGACCAGAATGCCGAGTTCGGTCGCCGCCGCCTCGTCGACATTGTCGTAGCCCACGGAATACTTGGCGATCAGCCGCAGGTCGGGCGCCGATCGGAGAGTGCGGCGCGTGAGGATGTTGAGGCGGTTGGCGACCCCCGCGGCGGCGACCGTCGACGGGGCGAAGACGAGCTCGGTCGATTCGCCGGACCTGTTGGCGGCCTGCGACCATGGCTCGTCGGGAACCCGAACGTCGAGCCCCGCCTCGCGCATCCGCTCGTAAGACCCGCCGCTCGCATCGACGGCGGCATAAACATGGACCTTCGGTTGCACCCGTCTATCCCTTTTCCGGCCGGGTTTATTCGTCGGGAATGTCGGAGACGTGGGCGGACACAATCCGCCAACCCTCGGGCATCCGTACCCAGCATTGACTCTGGCGGCCGACCATGCGCCCGTCGGGCCGGGTCGCTTCGGTATCGGCCATAGCAAAGTCCCGTCCGAACGTCTTGATCACCGTGTTGCGCAGCGTCCGTTCGACGCCCGCGATATTGCGGTTGCGGCGGAACAGGTCGATCGCGCGGTGGCCCAGCAGGGTGCCGTTCGGACCGTAGCGCAGCGTAAGCGGGCTGTCCCAGAATAGCGTCGCGAGCGTGTCGACGTCATTGATGCCGAGCGCCTGCTCATAGCGCTCGAAAGCCGCCGTCACCTCCGCGACCACCTCGGGAATATTGACTTCGTGCGGTTCCGCCACCTTGTCTCTCCGCCGACGCTTGCCGGGCGCAAGAATGTCGGGATTGCCCCGCCGGTTCAACCGGGCGCCGCTTGTCACGGCGACGCGGCGGCTGCATGCTCGACGCGGACGGGAACGCAGGGATCGGGCAGTTTGGAAGAACAGAGTCTCAGAGGCTTCATCGACAAGGTGGAGAACGTCGCGCCGGACGAGGTGCTGCGCGTGGCCGAACCGGTGAGCCGCGAACTGGACATCACCTCCGCGGTGTTCGAGCTCGAACGGGCGGGCCGCAGCCCCATCGCGATCTTCGAGAACGTCGAAGGGTTCGACATGCCGGTGGTCACGAACGTCGCCGGCAACCGGAAGCTGCTTGGCCTCGCCCTCGGCGTTGCGCCGGCGGACCTGCCGGGCGCGTATCGGGAACGCTGCCAGAACTACCAGCCGGTGGAAACGGCCTCGGACGCTCCCTGGCAGGAGACGGTGCTGGAAGGGGACTCGGTCGACCTTGGGAAGCTGCCGATCCCGCTCCATTTCGGGGTCGACGCCGCACCCTACATAACCGCGGGGCAAATCGCGGCGCGCGATCCGGAAACCGGCGTCGACACCACCGGCTTCCATAGGTTGATGCTCCGGGGCCGGGACCGGCTGGGGCTGTCGCTCCATTCGCGGCGCCGCATGTACGAGTACCACCGCCGCGCCGAGGAACGCGGGGAAGACCTGCCGGCGGCGATCACGCTCGGCATCCACCCGATCCACTATATGGGCTCGATGGCCTATCACTATCCGCCGAGCGTCCGGAAGGTGGAGATCATCGGCGCCCTGTTCGGCGAACCCTACCGCGTCGCCCGATGCCGCACGGCGGACCTCGAAGTCCCCTGGGGGGCGGAGATCGTCATCGAGGGCCGGATACTCGCCGGGGTGCACGAGCCGGAGGGTCCGTTCGGAGAGTTCACCGGATACGCCTCCTATCGTTCGACCGAGAATGTCTTCGTCGCGGAGCGGATCCAGATGCGGAGCGACGCGATGTTCCATTCGGTCGCTTCCGGTACGGCGCCCGACCATATCCTGATTTCGAGCATTTCGCGGGAGGCGGAGATCCTCAACGCGCTTAGGCGCAACCTCCCCAACGTGCGTGCCGTCCATGTGCCGACGACCACGGTGGGCGCTCTGATGGCGATCGTGTCGATGCGAAAGACCGCGGAGGGTCAGCCGCGCCAGGCAATAATGAGCGCGCTCGGCACCGAGTTCTACGTCAAGTGCGTCGTCGTCGTGGACGACGACGTGGACGTGTTCGATCTTTCGGACGTGATGTGGGCGGTGATCACTCGCACCCGCGCCGAGAGCGACGTGATCTACATCCCGGGCGCGATGGGCGCGATTCTCGATCCGACCTCGGATCCGGAGACTCGTACGGTGACCAAGGTGGGCATCGATGCGACCAAGCCGTCGGGGCGCGACTTCGCCGAGCGGTTGACCATCGCGGACGAGCAGAGAGCCAGGGTGCGCGGCATTCTGGAGCGAGCGGGCATCCGAACCTGATCGACCTCGGGACGGGTCCGGGCCGGCTTGCGTCGGCGCCTCGCGCGCGCCATCGTCGCACGGTCGGGATGCCGAATTGGGGGAGTCGTGCGCGCCAGATTCAGGACGAGGGCGGATGCCAAGACCGTCCCGATTATTCCGATCGAGAAGGACGTGTTCGATGCGTGGCGCGCGGATCGGCCGGAGGCGATACGCGCCTGGGTGGACAGCACCGGCTTCAAGGCCGCGCCGCGGAGCCTGAGCTTCCTTTCCGGCGATAACAATGCGCTCGGCAGCGTTCTTCTGGGTGTCGAGTCGCACGACGAGTTCTGGGCTTACGCGGACCTCCCCGGTCGGCTGCCCGCGGGTGCCTACCGGATCGATGCGCGGATGGACCGCGCGGCCGCTACCGGCGCGGCGCTCGGCTGGGCACTCGGCTGCTATGCCTTCGACCGTTACGCCGCCAAGTCCGCCGGGCCGGTTCCGTCCCTGGTCTGGCCGGAGGGCGCCGACCGCGCCCATGTGCGCTCGGCGGCCGAAGCGACGACCGAGGTTCGGGACCTGATCAACACGCCGGCCGGGGACATGGGTCCGGCGGAGCTTGCCTTGGCCGCCCGGAAGATCGCCGACGAAGGCGGCGCCAGGGTCACCGAGATCAAGGGCGACGCCCTGCTGCGGCGCGGCTATCCGACGATCCACGCAGTCGGGCGGGCCAGCGCCAACGCGCCGCGGCTGATCGATCTCCGCTGGGGCCGGACGGGCGCCCCGAAGGTCACGCTTCTCGGCAAGGGCGTGTGCTTCGATTCGGGCGGTCTCGACATCAAGCCGGCCCAGGGCATGCTCCGCATGAAGAAAGACATGGGCGGTGCGGCCCATGCGCTTGGGCTCGCCCGGATGATCATGTCGGCGAAGCTCGGTGTCAGGCTGCGCGTGCTGATACCGGCGGTCGAGAACAGCATCTCGGGCAACGCGCTGCGGCCGCTCGACATCGTCAAGACACGGAGCGGAATTACCGTCGAGGTCGGCAATACGGACGCCGAAGGGCGGCTTATCCTTTGCGACGCCCTGACCGAGGCGGAGACCGAGCGGCCCGACCTCCTCGTCGACTTCGCGACGCTCACGGGCGCGGCGCGGGTCGCGCTGGGGGCGGAGTTGCCGGCGTATTTCTGCAATAACGATGCGCTCGCGGAGGAATTGTCGAGCGCCGGCGAGGCAGTTTCGGATCCGCTGTGGCGCCTGCCGCTCTGGCAACCCTATCGCCGCATGCTGGACAGCAAGACGGCCGATATCAACAACGTTTCCGAGGGCGGGATGGCCGGGGCGATCACCGCCGCGCTCTACCTGCAGGAATTCGTGGACCGGACAACGCCCTGGATCCATCTCGACATCATGGCGTGGAACCCCACCGCCCGACCGGGCCGACCGGTCGGCGGCGAGGCGCAGGGCATGCGCGCGCTGTATGCGCTGATCGAACGCCGGTTCGGCAGGAAGAAGCGCCGGGGCAGGAGCTGATCCGTCAGGTCGCGACCGCGTCGGTCTCGACCGCCTCGATATCGAACGCGGCCGCGATCAGCGCCCTGGTGTAGGGCTGGGCGGGCGATTCGAAGATCTCGCAGCTGCTGCCCCGCTCGACGACGCGGCCGTGGCGCATGACGATCACCTCGTCGGCCAGCGCACGGACCACCTTCAGGTCGTGGCTTATGAACAGGTAGGCGAGCCCGTGGCGCTCCTGCAGCGCCCGCAACAGGTCGACGATCTGCGCCTGGATCGACATGTCGAGCGCCGAGGTGGGCTCGTCCAGCACGATGAAGCGCGGCTTGAGCGCGATGGCGCGCGCGATGGCGATCCTCTGGCGCTGGCCGCCGGAGAACTCGTGCGGGTACCGGTCCTGGGCCTCGGGGTCGAGCCCGACCTCGGTGAGCGCGTCGGCGATGACCGCGCGCCGTCGATCGTAATCGCCCGCCATGCCGTGGACCACGAGACCCTCCTCGATGATCTGTCCAACGGAAAACCGCGGGGAAAGCGAACTGAACGGGTCCTGGAACACGATCTGCATTTCGCGCCGCAGCGGTCTGATCTCGGACCAGCTCATGCCGCTGATGTCGCGCCCCCGGAAGCGGATGGGGCCCGTGCTCTTCTCGAGACGCAGGAGCCCCATGGCGAGCGTGGTTTTGCCCGACCCGCTCTCGCCCACGACCCCGAGAGTCTGCCCCTCGCGCACGGTAACCGAGACGCCGTCGACGGCCTTGATGTGGCCCACGACCCGCCGCATGACACCGCGCTTGACGGGGAACCAGACCTTCAGCCCGTCCGCCTCCATGACCGCACCGGCCTTTCCGTCGGCGGCGGCGGGACTCCCCTTCGGCTCGGAGGCGAGCAGATGCCTGGTGTAATCGTGTCGCGGGTTCTCGAAGATTTCGGCGGTCGGGCCGGTCTCGACGATTTCGCCCTCGGTCATCACGGCAACCCGGTCGGAAACCTTGCGTACGATCCCGATGTCATGGGTGATCAGGAGAATCGACATACCGCGTTCGCGCTGCAGATCCTTCAGGAGCTTGAGAATCTGCGCCTGGATCGTCACGTCGAGCGCGGTCGTCGGTTCGTCCGCGATCAGGAGCTCCGGGTCGTTGGCGAGCGCCATCGCGATCATCACCCGCTGGCGCTGCCCGCCGGAAAGCTGGTGGGGGTAGGCGTGCAGCCTGCTTTCCGCCTCCGGCAGGCCGACCTGGTTGAGGAGGTCGAGGATCCTGGAACGCGCCTCCGCGCGGCCGTACCCCTTGTGCACCTTGAGGATCTCGCCGATCTGTTTCTCGATCGTGTGGAGCGGGTTCAGCGAGGTCATCGGCTCCTGGAAGATCATCGCGATCCTGTTGCCGCGCACCCCGCGCAACGCGGGCTCCGGACAGCCGATCAGCTCATCGCCCGCGAAGCGGATGCTTCCGCTCGGGTGGCGGGCGAGCGGATAAGGAAGGAGTTGCAGGATCGAGAGCGCGGAGACCGACTTGCCGGAGCCGCTCTCGCCGACCAGGGCCAGGGTCTCCCCGCGGCCGATCTCGAACGAGATGTTCCGCACCGCCCGCACTTCGCGCTCGCCGGTGCCGAATGAGACCGAGAGGTCGTCGGCGGTGAGCAGCATGTCAGCCATCGCCCGGCCTACTCGTTCACCGTCTTGCGCGGATCGAAGGCATCGCGAACGCCTTCGCCGACGAAGATCAGCAGCGACAGTGTGATGATGATCGTGAGGCTGGCCGTCACCGCGAGCCACGGGGCCTGCAGGTTCGCCTTGCCCTGGGCCAGAAGCTCGCCCAGCGACGGCGAACCGGGCGGCAAACCGAAGCCGAGGAAATCCAGCGCCGTCAGGCTGGTAATCGAGCCCGTCAGGATGATCGGAAGGAAGGTGAGCGTGGCGACCATCGCGTTGGGCAGCACATGGCGGCGCATGATGGTGATGTTGTTCACGCCGAGCGCGCGCGCCGCCCGGACATAGTCGAAGTTGCGCGCGCGCAGGAATTCCGCGCGAACCACGCCCTCGAGCGCGGTCCAGCCGAACAGGACCATGATGCCGAGCAACCACCAGAAATTGGGTGTGACGATGCTCGCCAGAATGATCAGCAGGAACAGGGTCGGCAGCCCCTGCCAGACCTCGATGAAGCGCTGGAAGGCGAGATCGGTCCAGCCACCGAAATAGCCCTGCGCCGCGCCCACCGCGACGCCGATGATCGAGCCCAGAACGGTGAGCGAAATCCCGAACAGCACCGAGATGCGGAAGCCGTAGATCGCGCGCGCCAGCACGTCCCGCGCCTGGTCGTCGGTACCGAGCCAGTTGTCGGCCGAGGGCGGCGACGGGGCGGGGACCTTCAGGTCGTAGTTGACGGTGCGGTAGCTGTAGGGAATCAGCGGCCAGACCATCCAGCCGCCCTTGTCGCGGATCAAATCCTGGACGTCGGGCTCGCGATACTCGGCCTCGGTTTCGAAATCGCCGCCGAACTCCGTCTCGGGATAGGTCGCGAAGACCGGGAAGTAGTACCCGCCCTCGTACTGGATCAGCAGCGGCTTGTCGTTGGCTATGAACTCCGCCGGCAGGGTGACCGCGAACAGCGCAAGGAATACCCAGAGCGAGACGAACGCGCGGCGGTTGTTGCAGAAATTCCTGAGCCGCCGCCGGGTGAGCGGCGTCAGTCGGACGCCGAACGCGCGCCGTTCTCCGGAGTCAGCCACCGCGCACCTCGAAATCGATGCGCGGGTCGACGATGGTGTAGGTCAGATCGCCGGCGAGGCGCATCACCAGCCCGAGCAGGGTGAAGAAATAGGTGGTTGCGAAGACGATGGGATAGTCGCGCTTGATCAGCGCCTCGAAGCCCAGCAGCCCGAGCCCGTCGAGCGAGAAAATCACCTCGATCAGGAGCGATCCGGTGAACAGGATGCCGACGAAGACGCCCGGAAAGCTCGCGATCACGATCAGCATCGCGTTGCGGAATACGTGGCCGTAGAGCACCCGGCGCTCGGTCAGCCCCTTGGCCCGCGCGGTCAGCACGTACTGCATGTTGATCTGGTCGAGATAGGAGTTCTTGGTGAGCAGGCTGAGCGCGAGAAAACCGCCCGCGACCAGCGAGACCAGCGGCAGCGCCAGATGCCAGAAATAGTCGGCGATCTGGCCGAAAAAGCCGAGCTCGTCGAAATTCTCCGATGTCAGGCCGCGCAGCGGGAACCAGTCGAGGAAGCTGCCGCCCGCGAAGAAGACGATCAGCAGCACCGCCAGCACGAAGGACGGCGTGGCGAAGCCGATGGTCATCACGATGGTCGTCCACAGGTCGAACCGCGTCCCGTCCTTCACGGCCTTCCGGATCCCGAGCGGGATGCAGACCACGTAGAGGATCAGCGTGGACCAGAGCCCGAGCGAGATCGAAACCGGCATCTTCTCCAGCACGAGGTTGACCACGGTCTCGTCGCGGAAATAGCTGGTGCCGAAATCGAAGGTCAGGAAGTTCCCCATCATCAGCACGAAGCGCTCGTGCATCGGTTTGTCGAACCCGAACTGTTTTTCGAGCTGGGCGATGAACTCGGGGTCGAGCCCGCGCGCGCCACGGTACTTGCCGGTCACCGCCGAGGACGCCGCGTCGGCCTGAGCCGCCGAGGGCGACGCTCCGGTCTCGGTCCCGCCTCCGCCGCCGAAACGGCTGGTCGGTGCGACGCTGGTGCCGGTGACTTGGGCGATGATCTGCTCGACCGGCCCGCCGGGCGCGACCTGGATGATCAGGAAGTTGATGACCATGATCCCGGCAAGCGTCGGGATCATCAGCAGCAGGCGCCGGACGATATAGTTCAGCATCCGGAAAGAGCTCCGCCTGGCGCCGGTATCACGGTTTGGGCGGCGCTTTCCCCGCCGCGATCATCGCCGCCTTCTCCGGGTTGTACCACCAGGTGTCGACAACGCCCCGGGCGAATCGAGGCTTGGTCGCGGGGCGGTCGAACTTGTTCCAGTAGGCGATGTGGTGCACGCCCTTGAACCATTGCGGCACTGTGTAGTTGTTCCACATCAGCACCCGGTCGAGCGCCCGCACCGCGGTCGTCAGGTCCTCGCGCGAGGTCGCCCCGATGACCTTCTCGATCAGCACGTCGACCGCCTGGTCCTCGATGCCGCCGACATTGAACGAGCCCGGCGTACCCGCGCCCGCCGAGCCGAAGAAATTGCGCTGTTCCAGCCCCGGCGTCAGCGGCTGGACGTAGCGGCGGACGATAACGTCGAAGTCGTAGTTGTCGGTGCGGTACTTGAAATTGGCCGAATCGACGATGCGGATCGTCGCCTCGATCCCGAGCCGTTTGAGATTGGCGATATAGGGCGAAACGATGCGGTTGAACGAGGCTTCGAACAGCAGGAATTCGATCGTCAGCGGTTTGCCGGAAGAATCCAGCAATTTTCCGTCTTTCACCCGGAACCCGGCCTCGCGCAGCAACCGGGCAGCCTTGCGCAGCTCGCGTCGGATCTTGCCGCTGCCGTCGGTGACGCTGGCCTTGTACGGCTTGACGAAGACCCCTTCGGGGACCTTGCCGCGCAGCGGCTCGAGCAGGGCAAGCTCGGCCTCGCTCGGCGGCGCGTGGGCCGCGAGCGGGGAGTTCTCGAACATCGAGTTGGTGCGCTCGTAGAGCCCGAAGAACAGGTTCTTGTTGGTCCACTCGAAATCGAACGCGAGGTCGAGCGCGCGCCGCACCCGCCGGTCCTTGAACTTGTCGCGCCTGAGGTTGAAGAAGAATGCCTGCACGCCGGACGGCGTCTCGTCCGGCAGAGTCTCGCGCACCATCAGCCCCTTGCGTACCGGCGGCTTGTCGTACTGCGTCGCCCAGCTTCTCGACGTGAACTCCTCGCGGAAGTCGTACTGGCCGGCGAAGATGGCCTCGAAGGCGATGTCGCGGTCGCGGTAATAGTCGATCTTGATCCGGTCGAAATTGTAGCGCCCGCGATTGACCGGCAGGTCGCGCGCCCAGTAGTCGGCCACCCGCTCATAGGTCACCGACCGTCCGGGCTCCGCCTTGGCGACGCGGTAGGGCCCGCTTGAAAGCGGCGGGGTGAAAGTCGTCTTGTCGAACGCGACCGTGGCGAAATACGCCTTCGACAGGACCGGCAGCGCGGCGAGCTGGACCGGCAGGTCGCGGTGCCGCCCGGGCTTGAAATCGAACCGGACCTTGTGGCGGTCGACCGCTTTCACCCCGACCACGTCGCGAAACAGGATACGGAACTGCGGATGCCCCTTCGCGACCAGCGTCCGATAAGTGAAGGCAACGTCGTCGGCCGTGATCGGCGTGCCGTCGTGGAACCGGGCCTCGGGCCTGAGCCGGAAGGCGACCCAGCCGCCCGCGTCCGGGAGCTCGACCGCCTCGGCGACGAGGCCGTAGAGCGCATCCGGCTCGTCGAAGGCGCGGGCCATCAACGTGTCGAACACAAGCGCGTTCCACGCCTCCTTCCGGCCCTTGAGGATGAAGGGGTTGAGGGTCTCGAACGTATCGAGTCCCCAGAGCTTCAGCGTCCCGCCCTTGGGCGCGTCCGGATTGACGTAATCGAAATGGCCGAAATCCGCGCCGTATTTGAGGTCGCCGAAGACGGAGACGCCATGGCTGACCTTGACCGTGCCGGCAAGCGCCTGGCACGCGAGCAACGCCAGAACCGCCGCGCCGGCATAGCGGAGAAGGCCCGCCCTCATTGCCCGCCGCCCAGCTTACGTTTGCGCTCTTCGAGGCTCGCTGCCTTGCCGGCGTCGACCCACCAGCTCATCAGGTCGTTGCCGTATTTTGGGCTCTTCTCCGGCTTGCCGAACTTGTCCCAATAGGCGATGCGGTCGAAGCGTATGTGCCATTGCGGAATCACGTAGTGATTCCACAGGAGCACACGGTCGAGCGCGCGCGTCGCGGCGACCAGCCGGGCTCGGTCGGGCGCCGCGATCAGCTTTTCGATCAGGGCGTCGACGACCGGGTTGCGGATGCCGACGAGGTTGCGGCTGCCCTGGCGGCCGGCCGCGTCCGAGCTCCAGAAGTCGCGCTGCTCGTTGCCGGGCGAGTCCGACTGGCCCCAGCTCGCGACCGCCATGTCGAAGTCGAAGGCATTCAAGCGGTTGATGTACTGCGAAGAATCGACGACCCGGATGCGTCCCTCGATGCCGAGCCGCTTGAGATTGCGGATGAACGGGGCGACGACCCGCTCGAAAGCGGGGCTGACCAGCAGGAACTCGATCTCCATCTTCTCGCCGGTCGCCGCATGGGTCAGCCGGCCGTTCTCGATCGTCCAGGACGCAGCTTTGAGCAGCCGGACGGCGCGGCGGAGGTTGCGCCGTATATTGCCCGAGCCGTCCGTCTGGGGCGGCTTGAACTCGCCGGTGAACACGGTTTCGGGGACCTGGCCCCGGAACGGCTCGAGCAGCGCCTTTTCGCCGGGTCCCGGGAGTCCGGCGGCGGCAAGCTCGGAATTGGAGAAGAAGCTCGTCGTCCGGCTGTACTGGCCGTAGAACAGGTTCCGGTTGGACCAGTCGAAGTCGAAGGCGAGCCCGATCGCCTCGCGCACCCGGATGTCGCGGAATTTCGTCCTTCTCAGGTTGAAGGCGAAAGACTGCATGCCGGTCGGCCGCGCATGGCGCACCTGCTCGGTATGCACCAGCCCGGCCCCCGCGGCGGGAAACCGGTAGCCGGTCGCCCAGTCCTTCGACGAGTTTTCCGAGCGGTAGTCGTACTCGTTCGCCTTGAACGCTTCGAGCGCGACCGTCTGGTCGCGGTAATAGTCGATCCGGATGCGGTCGAAATTGTTCATGCCGCGGTTGATCGGGAGCCTTTCGCCCCAATAGTCCTTGACCCGTTCGAACTCGACGAAGCGCCCCGGCTCGAAGCGGGCGATCCGGTAAGGTCCGCTGCCGAGCGGCGGCTCAAGCGTGGTCCGGTCGAAGGCGCGCCCCTCCCAGTAATGCTTCGGCAGGACCGGCAACTGGCCGGTTATCTGGGGCAGCTCGCGGTTCGGCGGCCCGGTGAAATGGAACTTGACCCGGTGGCGGCCGAGCCGTTCCGCCCTCGCGATGTTGCTGTAGTAGTAGCGGTAGAAGGGCTGGCCCTTCTCGCGCAGGACGTTGAAGCTGAAGATGACGTCGTCCGCCGTCACCGGCTTGCCGTCGTGAAAGCGCGCCTCGGGCCGGAGATTGTAGATCACCCAGGAAAGGTCGTCCGGCACCTCGACGGTGTCCGCGACCAGCCCGTATTCCGCCGAGATCTCGTCGCGCGGCGACGTCATCAGGGTATCGACGACGAAAGCGAGGCTCGCGGAATCGCCCTTGACGATATAGGGGTTGAAGCTGTCGAACGAGCCGATCGCGTGCAGCTTGATCGTCCCGCCCTTGGGGGCACGCGGGTTGACGTAGCCGCGATGGGTGAAATCGGCAGGGTATCCGAGCGTGCCCACCAGGGTGAGACCGTGGCGCTTGTCGGCCTTTTCGGCCGCCGCCGCCCCGCCCAGCAACAGCATCGCCCCGGCCAGGGCGCCGGTGGCGCGGACTGCAACCCACCTCGATCTCTGCATGGCGATCCTCTCCGGGCGGCGCCTGCGCGGTGGGCGATTGTGTGCACGCAGGCGGGTGCCTTCAAGCGGGCTTGCCCTCACCCGATCCTAGTTGGTGCCGCCGGACAGCAATTCCAAGGCCCCGGCATGAACCCGCCGGTCGCCCGCGGCGATCACCCGGCCGTCCGATCCCGCGCCGAGCGCGTTCCCCTGCCAATCGCTGATGCACCCGCCGGCGCCCTCGACGACGGGGACGAGCGCGCAATAGTCGTAGGTCTTCAGGCCCGCCTCGACCACGAGGTCGATATGGCCGGCGGCCAGCAACCCGTAGGCGTAGCAATCCCCGCCATAGAGAGCGTCGCGCACGCACGCGGAAACGCGCCCGAACGCCTCGCGGTCGGCGCCATGGAAGAGGTCGGGCGAGGTGGTATTCAGGAGGGCCCCGTCGATGCCGGCGCAGGAACGCGTCTCGATCCGCTCGCCGCAAAAGAGCGATGCCCGTCCCGCGGCGCCGATCCAGCGTTCGCCGAGCACGGGCTGGTCGATGATGCCCAGCAGCGGCCGGCCTTGGCGGAGCAGGGCGATCAGCGTGCCGAAGAGCGGCTTTCCGGCGATGAACGCGCGCGTGCCGTCGATGGGATCGAGTACCCAGACTTCGTTGGCTCCCTCGTCCCGGTTGCCGAACTCCTCGCCCACGACTCCATGGGCCGGATACCGTTCGGCGATCATCGTCCGCATGGCGGCCTCCGCCTCCCGGTCGGCGACGGTGACCGGCGAGGCATCGGCCTTGTCTTCCACAGAAACGGGCGTGCGGAAGTGCCGCCGGATCGCCGCGCCGCTGGCATCGGCGAGCGCGTGGGCGAAGTCGATATAGTCTTGCGGACAAATGTCGGACATCGCGCGCCGCGTTCCTACGGCGGCGGAGCCGTCGCTATTGCGGCAGCGGAGCCGGCGAGTCGCTCAGCAACCGAAGATAGGCGATCACCGAGGCCCGGTCCTTCGCCTTCTTGAGGCCGGCGAAGGCCATCTTGGTTCCGGGAAGGTACGCCTTGGGCTTGGCCAGGAAGGCTGCGAGATTCTCGTATGTCCACGTCCCGCCCTTCGCGGCCATCGCCTTGGAATAGGAGAACCCGGCCCGCTTGCCGGCCTCCGAATTCACGACTTCCCACAGATTGGGGCCGATCTTGTTCTTGCCGCCCTTGTCGACGGTGTGGCAGGACCGGCACTTCTTGAACACCTTCTCCCCCGCGCCGGTATCGGCTGCCGCGAGCAGCGTTCCGATCGGCACCGGCGGCTCGGCCGGCTTTGCCGGGGCCGCGGGCTCCGGCTTCGCGGCCGCGGTCACGACCGCCGCGCCCTTGTCGCTGTCCCGGGGGTGGACCAGGGCATTCCCTATCGTGCTGATGGCGACCAGCACCAGGGCGACAAGCAATCCGGCGCCGGCGATCTTGTTGAACAACATTGACGACATGGTTCGTCTTCCCCTGGACGGCCCGCCACCCGTTACGCCGCTGCGGCCATGCAACGCAGGCGTCATTAGCAGAACGGGTTTCCCCTTTGCAAGTTGACGACTCCCGGGATGGGCCGGGCGCGGGCGTTTGACACGGGCAGGGGCGAATTCGATACTCCGCCGCCCATTGCCGCGGCCCCGCGGGACGAAGATGACCAAATCGAAAGCTCCCCGGAACACGATTGCCTTTCAGGGCGTTCCGGGCGCCTATTCCGAGCTCGCCTGCCGTTCGATATTTCCGGCCATGGCCACCCAGCCCTCCGCCGCGTTCGAGGACGCTTTCGCGGCGGTCCGCGACGGGAAGGCGCGCTATGCGATGATTCCCATCGAGAATTCGGTTGCCGGCCGCGTCGCCGACATCCACCGCCTGATGCCGGAATCCGAACTCTTCATCGTCAGCGAGCACTTCGTCCGCGTGAACCATCACCTGTTGGCGCCGGCGGGGGCGACGCTGAAAACGATCCGGACGGTGCACAGCCACGTCCATGCGCTCGGCCAGTGCCGCAACATGATCCGCAAGATGAACCTCCGCCCGATCGTCCACGCCGATACCGCGGGCGCCGCCGCCGAGATCGCCGAACGCGGCGATCCCAGCCAGGCGGCAATCGGCTCGGCGCTCGCGGGCCAGGTTTACGGGCTTGCCTCGCTCGCGGCCAATATCGAGGACGCGGAGCACAACACGACCCGTTTCCTCGTGCTCTCCCGATCGCCGCGGCGGCGGCGGCGCGACGACGGCACGCTGGTGACGACTTTCGTATTCCAGGTCCGGAACGTGCCGGCGGCGCTCTACAAGGCGCTCGGCGGGTTCGCGACCAATGGCGTCAACATGACCAAGCTCGAGAGCTACATGATGGGGGGCGACTTCGCCGCGACCCAGTTCTATGCCGATATCGAGGGCGACCCGAGGGATCGAAACGTGCGCCTCGCGCTGGAAGAGCTCGGGTTCTTCTCGCACAGGGTGAAGGTCCTCGGCACCTATCCGGCGGACGCGTTCCGGTCGACCAACGAGCCTATCGACCCCGCCTAGGACGCCTTTTCAGCGCTCGTGCACCCAGTCGTCGATCAGGCGGCGGGCGATCGAATCCGAACGCGCCCGGCGCACCAGCCCGGCACCGCCCTTCTTGAGCTCGGCGCGGGTGAACCACCGGGCATCTTCCAGCTCGTCCGGGTCGAAGTCGATCTCGTCGGACAGCGCATCCGCGTAGAACCCCAGCATCAGCGAGGCGGGAAACGGCCATGGCTGGGAAGAGTGGTAACGGATATTGGCGACCTCGATGGCCACCTCTTCCTTCACCTCCCGGGCAACCGCTTCCTCCAGGCTCTCGCCCGGCTCGACGAACCCGGCAAGAGCGGAATACATACCGTCGGGCCACTCCGCCTTGCGACCGAGAATGGCCCGGTCGCCCCGGTCGATCAGCATGATCACCGCGGGGTCGGTGCGGGGAAAATGGGAAACGCCGCAAGAGGGGTCGCCGCAGACCCGGAGATGGCCGGCCTCCCGGCTCTCGGTCGGCTTCCCGCAATTGCCGCAGAACCGGTGCCGTTCGTGCCAGTGAAGGATGCCCTTGGCGTAGGCGAGGAGGCCGCCCTCGTCCGGCGGCAGGAGGGTACCGACGCTGCGCAGGTCGACGAACGTCCCGCGCCGGGCGAAGGGCGGCCGGGTCTCCGGGTCTTCGACATGGGAAAGATCGAAGGCGAAATGCGGGGTTCCGCCCTTCATCCCGAGGAACACCGCGTCCCGCCTTCGGTCGAGGAATGAGCTGATCTCGGCGGGTTCGAAGCAGACGGCGCGCGGTTCCTCCGCCGACCGCACGAACGCACGCGACCGCCACACCGCAAGCACGCAGGCGGAATTGTCGAACTGGGAATCGAGCCACTCTTCGTCCACGCGCCGTTCCGCGTGGCGCGAAAGCCCGTAATCGGCGTAGTGGTTGGGCGCTCTCATGGACTCCGGGGGGATGCGTCGGAACGGCGGCCGCGCTCGGTCGGCGGGCAACCTGCCACAGGGTTCCGTGGCACGCAATTTCGATTGCTGATATAGTGGGTTGGGAGGCTGGTCGCGGACGGGGCGCTCGCCAACCCGGTCAGGTCCGGAAGGAAGCAGCCGTAACGAGATGGCTCCGGGTCGTTCGCCGGCCTCCCGCCTCATCGACCGGCCCCATCGTTAGACATCGTCGGAAGTGCAGCACGGTTTGCGCGAGGCATGAACGGCTCATCGGAAACCCGGCCCTACCGGGTGCTCGCGCGCACTTATCGGCCGAGCCGTTTCGCGGACCTCGTCGGCCAGGAAGCGACGGTGCGGACGCTGGCCAACGCGATCGTGTCGGGCCGGCTTGCACACGCGTTTATCCTGACCGGCATCCGGGGCGTCGGAAAGACCACGACCGCGCGGATCATCGCGCGCGCGCTTAACTGCGTCGGCGCCGACGGCACCGGCGGGCCGACGCCCGACCCGTGCGGAAGCTGCGACCATTGCATCGCGATCGGCGAGGACCGGCATGTCGACGTGATCGAGATGGATGCGGCCAGCCGCACCGGCGTCGACGACATCCGGGAGCTCATCGAGGGCGTGCGCTACCGCCCGGTTTCGGCGCGCTTCAAGATCTACATTATCGACGAAGTGCACATGCTTTCGCGCAACGCCTTCAACGCGCTCCTCAAGACGCTCGAGGAACCGCCGGAGCATGTGAAGTTCGTCTTCGCGACGACGGAAATCCGCAAGGTGCCGGTCACCGTCCTTTCGCGCTGCCAGCGCTTCGACCTGCGCCGGGTGGACGGCGAGACCCTGTTCTCGCATCTCCAGGGCATTGCCGGGCGCGAGGGTGTCGAAATCGCCGAGGATGCCATGCGGCAAATCGTTCGGGCGGCCGAGGGCTCGGTACGCGACGCTCTTTCGCTGCTCGACCAGACGATCGCTCATGCCGCGGGCGCGGCGATCGACGGCGACCGGGTCCGCGAAATGCTGGGCCTCGCGGACCGCCTACAGACGGCCGATTTGCTCGAGGCCCTGATGCGGGGCCGGGCGGCGCCCGCCCTCGGTCTCTTCGACTCCCTCCACGAGGCCGGCGCGGACCCGATCGCGGTTCTCCAGGATCTGCTGGAATTCACGCACTGGCTGACCCGGCTCAAGGCCGCGCCGGAGGACGCGCGGGCGGGCGGCGCGGTCTCCGACATCGAGCTGGAGCGCGGGCGAGCGCTCGCCGCCGCGCTGTCGATCCCGGTCCTTACCCGCTGCTGGCAAATCCTCCTCAAGGGGGTGTCGGAGACCCACATGGCGGTCGATCCGAGGCAGGCAGTGGAAATGGTGTTGATCCGGCTCGCCTACGCCGCCGATCTGCCCACGCCGGGGGAGATCGTTCAGGCCGTCGAGAGCGGCGAGCCGGCGGCCCCGCCGCAACCCGCGCCGCCGTCCCCCGCCCCGGCCCCGGAAGCGACTCAGCCGATGCCGGAGAATTTCGAGGCGCTGGTCGCGCTCTTCAGGAGCAGAAAGGAAATGGTGCTCGGCGCGCATCTGGCGAACGATGTCGGGCTTGTCGACTACGCACCCGGGCGATTGCGCTACCGTCGAGGCCAGCACGCCCCCGACGGCCTGGAGAACCGGCTCCGCCGCATGCTCGACGAATGGACCGGGCGGAGATGGTCGGTGGAGGCGGTCGACGGCGACGACGCGGCGCCGAGCCTTCGGCAACAGCGCGAGGAGCGCGAGGCGGCGGAGCGCCAACAGGCGATAGACCATCCGGCGGTGCGGGCGGCGCTGGAGACGTTTCCCGGCGCCACCGTGGAAGCGGTGCGCAGCGTGACGCCCGCACCCATCCTCGGCGAAGCGCCGCAGGAGCCGCCGACCGACACCGAAGACGACCCGGAAGCCAAGAGTGCACATGGAGAGCTGCCGCCATGAAGAATTTCGGCCAGTTGATGAAACAGGCTCAGGAAATGCAGTCCAAGATTCAGGACATGCAATCCCGCCTGGCGGATATCGAGGTGACGGGCCAGTCCGGCGCGGGCCTCGTCACGGTCACGATGAATGCCAAGAACGAGGTCCGAGGGGTGAAAATCGACCCGTCCCTGTTCAACGCGGAGGACGTTTCGGTGGTGGAGGACCTGGTCGTGGCGGCCTTTTCCGATGCCAGGGGGAAGGCCGAAGGCCGGGCCTCCGAGGAAATGCAGAAGATCGCGGGCGGCCTCAACCTGCCGCCGGGCCTCAATCTTCCGTTTTGAGGGCGCTCCCGCCAGGTTACGGCAATGGCCGTTTCCGAAATCGACCGGCTGATCCAGCTCCTCGCGAGACTCCCCGGGCTCGGGCCCCGCTCGGCGCGGCGCGCGGCGCTGCACTTGATCGAGCGGCGGACCGGCCTGCTGGAACCGCTGGCGCAGGCCCTGGCAGCGGCCGCTGAGTCGATCCGGCGGTGCGGCGTCTGCGGCAACCTGGACACGGTCGATCCCTGCGCCATCTGCGCCGAGGAAACGCGCGACGGAACGACCGTCTGCGTCGTGGAGGATGTCGCCGATCTTTGGGCGCTCGAGCGGACGGCGATTTTCAAAGGTCGTTACCACGTTCTCGGCGGCACATTGTCGGCGCTCGACGGGCGCGGCCCGGACGAGCTCAACATAGACGCGCTGGTTCGCCGCGCCGGTGCGGAAACCGTGAAGGAAATCATCCTTGCCACCTCGGCCACGGTCGAGGGACAGACGACGGCGCATTACCTGACGGACCGGCTCGCGGATTGCGGCGTCGTCGTCTCCAGGCTGGCCCACGGCGTGCCGGTCGGAGGCGAGTTGGACTATCTGGACGACGGCACCCTGTCGGCGGCGTTAAGGGCGCGCCGGCCGGTCGAGTCGTAAGACGGTTCGGTTGACGGCGGGCAGGGCGCGGCATACCTAACCCGGATCGCAGGACCGACCCGAGACGCCCGGAATTCCGATGGCCAGACTTCCGATCATCGTTGCGCCCGATCCGCGCCTGAAGCGCAAGTGCGCGGCCGTCGAGGCCGTCGACGCAACGGTGCGGACCCTGATGGACGACATGCTGGAGACAATGTACGCCGCCCCGGGTATCGGGCTCGCCGCCCCCCAGGTCGGCATCGCGAGCCGTGTCATCGTGGTCGACATCGCCCGCGAGGGCGAAGAGCGGTCGCCCTATCGGATGGCCAACCCGGAGGTCGTCCGTGTGTCCGAGGAACTCGCCAGCTACGAGGAAGGCTGCCTTTCCCTGCCGGAGCACTATTCGGAGGTGACGCGGCCGGCGGAGGCCACGATCCGATATCTCGACGAGAACAACGAACGGCGCGAGATCGAGGTCGAAGGGATGCTCGCGACCTGTATCCAGCACGAGATCGACCATCTGGACGGCATTCTCTTCGTCGACCGGATCTCGAAGCTCAAGCGGGACATGATCGTCAAGAAGCTCGTCAAGACGAAACGCGCGGAGGCCAGGGCCGGCGCCTGACCATGGGCTCGCTCCGCATCGTCTTCATGGGCACGCCCGACTTCGCCGTGCCCGCCCTCGAGGCTCTTATCGCCGCCGGACACGAGATCGTTTGCGTCTATACCCGCGCGCCGCGCCCGGCCGGACGCGGCCAACGCGAGCGGCGATCCCCGGTGCATGAGCTTGCCGACCGCCGGGGCCTGCGGGTTCGTCATCCGGTGCGGCTCACCGATGCCGGCGCTCTTGCCGCTCTCTCTCCCGACATCGCCGTCGTCGCGGCCTACGGGCTGATTCTGCCGCCCGCCGCGCTGGAAGCGCCGCGTCTCGGCTGTATCAACATCCACGCCTCGCTGTTGCCGCGATGGCGCGGCGCGGCGCCGATCCAGCGGGCGATCATGGCCGGCGACGAGGAAACCGGGATCACCGTAATGCAGATGGACGAAGGGCTCGATACGGGCGGAATCCTCTCGCAGCGGCGGCTTGCCATCGGACCGGCGGACGACGCGGGCGTGCTTCACGATGCGCTCGCCGCGCTGGGCGCCGGCCTCATCGTCGAAACGCTGACCGAAATGACGGAGGACGGGCTCCGGGCCCGCCCGCAGCCGGACGAAGGCGCGACATACGCCGACAAGATCGACCGCGCGGAGACCAGGATCGACTGGCGCCGGCCCGCCGTCGAGATCCACCGGCAGGTGCGCGCGCTCAGCCCGCACCCGGGCGCGTGGTTCGAGGCCGGCGGCACCAGGGTCCGGGTGCTGGCGGCCCACCCGGCGCCCGGTGCCGCGCTACCGCCGGGTACGGCGATCGGCGACGGGACGGCGATCGCCTGCGGCTCCGGCGCTCTCCGGCTCGAACGGCTTCAGCGCGCGGGAAAGCAGGCGGTGGACATCGGCGCCTTCCTGCGGGGCTTCCCGATTCCCGCGGGAACGGTCCTGCCCGTGAAGTCGGCGTGACCCGCTGGCGCATCACCGTCGAGTACGACGGAACCGGCTTCGTCGGCTGGCAGCGCCAGGAAAACGGCCCGTCGATCCAGGAGGCGTTGGAAAGCGCGATCGAACGGTTTTCCGGCGAGACGCCGCGCGTGTTCGGCGCCGGACGAACCGATGCGGGGGTGCATGCCAGCGGACAGGTCGCCCATTTCGATCTCGAAAAGGCGACTGGAGCCGCTACCGTGGCGGATGCGCTGAACGCGCATTTGAGACCGGACCCGATCGCGGTGCTCGACGCGGCGGCGGTCGAGCCGACCTTCGATGCCCGGATTTCCGCGCGGCAGCGCGCATACCTTTACCGCATCGTCAACCGCCGGGCGCCCCTGACGACCGACCGCGACCGCGCCTGGCCGGTCCAGACCCCGCTCGACGCCCGGGCCATGAACGAGGCGGCGGCGCGGCTCGTGGGCAAGCACGATTTCTCGACCTTCCGGGCGAGCCTTTGCCAGGCGCGCTCGCCGATCAAGACCCTCGACGTTCTCGACGTCGCGCGGGAGGGAGAGGAAATCCGCATCGAGGTCCGCGCGCGGTCCTTCCTCCACCGTCAGGTCCGCAACATCGTGGGAACGCTGAAGCTGGTCGGCGAAGGCAGGTGGAGCGCCGACGACGTGACCGCCGCGCTGGAGGCCCGGGACCGTTCGAAGGGCGGCCCCACGGCGCCGGCCTGCGGGCTCTTCCTTACGGAAGTTCTCTACTGACGGGCCGCGTCCTATAAATAGCGGTTGCTCATCAGGTTGATCAGGATGCTGATCAATAGGTCGAGGCCCACGATCGACGCCGCCCGGCCGCCGGAGACCTCAAGCGCGGTGCGCGCGATGAACCACTGGTAGAACAGGATGGCGACGGTCGCCGAGAGACCCAGGAATACCGCCAGCCCGCCGCCGAGAAACCCTTTCGCGAAGATCGTGACGAGAAGGAACACCGCTATCTGGATGACGTTCGACCAGTTGTGGGCGGCGATGTAGCGGAGATAGCGGTCGAAACGGCCGAGTCGGTCGCACACGTAGATCATGATCAGCGGAAACGCGACCCAGCCGATGATGTAGGCGAGAGCCTCGATCGCCACGATCGCGACAGGGCCGGCTCGCGTCTCGACCTCGCTCAGCCGAAGGACCAGGAGCAAGGCGTAGGCGGGCGCGACAATCGCCGCGGCGTAGAAGGAATTCCAATAGGCCTCGACGGTTCCGTCGAAGAAATCGAGGCCTTTCCGGTCCAGCAGTGCCAGGCGCCAAGCGCCGTAGACTGCGCGGGTGACTTCGGCGCCGGTGACCATCCCGCCCTCAGCCCGGGAAGTAGCCTTGGAGCACACCCTCGTAAATCCGACCGAGGGCGGAGAGGTCGTCGAGCGAGACCCTCTCGTCCACCTTGTGCATCGTCTGGCCGACCGCGCCGAATTCGGCGACCGCGCAATAGTCCTTGATGAAGCGCGCGTCCGAGGTGCCGCCCGTCGTGCTGAGCGCCGTCTCGCCATCGATCGCCGAGCCGATCGCTTGCTGGATCAGGTCGCTCAGCCTGCCGGGCGGCGTCAGGAAGGATTCGCCGGTCAGGTGTGTCTCCAGCTCGTATTCGCCGCCCACCGAATCGAGGCGGTCGCGAACCCAGGCGAGCATGCTCTCCCCGCTGTGCAGGTCGTTGAAGCGGATGTTGAACGCCGCGCGCGCCACCGCCGGGATGACGTTGGTCGCGGCGTTGCCGACATCGACGGTGGTCAGCTGCAGATTGCTCGGCTGGAAATGGTCCGTCCCGTCGTCGATGGGCGTATCGGCAAGCGCGGACAGCATCCGCGCCAGCCGGGGCAGCGGGTTGTCGGCAAGCTGCGGGTAGGCGGTGTGGCCCTGCACGCCGCGCACGGTGATCCAGCCGGAGAGGCTGCCGCGCCGCCCGATCTTGATCATCTCGCCGAGCCGCGTCGGGTTGGTCGGCTCGCCGACCAGGCAATCGTCGATCCGCTCTCCCCGCTCGTCCATCCAGCGGAGCATCTTGACCGTCCCGTTGATCGCCGGCCCCTCTTCGTCGCCGGTGATCAGCAGGCTGATCGAGCCGTCGAACGAGCCGCCCCTCGCGCGCAGAAAGCGGGAGACGGCTCCGACGAAGGCGGCGATCGCGCCCTTCATGTCGGCGGCGCCGCGGCCATAAAGGACGCCGTCGTGGATTTCCGCGCCGAAGGGGTCCACCGTCCATGCGTCGAGGTCGCCCACCGGGACCACGTCGGTATGGCCGGCGAAACAGAAATTCGGGGAGCCGGTGCCGAGACGCGCGTAGAGGTTCTTCACGTCCGGCGTTCCCGGCGCCTCGAACGTCACGCTATGGCAGACGAAGCCGAGCGACTCCAGCGCCCGGGCCAACGTTTCCTGGGATCCGCCGTCCTCGGGCGTGACGCTCGGGCAGCGAATCAGCGCCCGGGCCAGCTCGACCGCGTCGATGACAGCGCTCAATCGCGCAACAGATCGTTGATGGAGGTCTTCGCGCGGGTCCCCTCGTCGACCCGCTTGACGATGACCGCACAGTAGAGGCTGGGACCGGGCGAGCCGTCGGCCAGCGGCCGCCCGGGCAGCGAGCCCGGCACCACCACCGAGTATTCCGGCACCCGGCCGTAATGGACCTCGCCCGTGGCCCGGTCGACGATCCGCGTGGAAGCGCCGATGAACACCCCCATGGAAAGCACCGAGCCGCGCTCCACCAGCACGCCCTCGGCCACCTCGGACCGCGCGCCGATGAAGCAATCGTCTTCGACGATCACCGGATCGGCCTGGAGCGGTTCCAGCACACCGCCGATCCCCGCTCCGCCCGAGATGTGGCAGTTCCGCCCGATCTGGGCGCAGGAGCCGACGGTAGCCCAGGTATCGATCATGGTGCCCCGGTCCACATAGGCGCCGAGATTGACGAAGCTCGGCATGAGAATGACGCCGGGGGCGATATAGGCGGAGCGCCGCACGACGCAGTTGGGCACCGCGCGGAACCCGGCCTCGCGGAAGCGCGCCTCGTCCCAGCCGGCGAACTTGGGCGAGACCTTGTCGTACCATGGCGTCGCGCCGCGATGAGGATCGTTCGGCCCGCCCGGCATGGGCGCCGTGTCGTAAAGCCGGAAGGACAGCAGCACGGCCTTCTTCAGCCACTGGTTGACCTGCCAGCTTCCGTTAATCTTCTCGGCGACCCGGAGCGATCCGGAATCGAGCCCGTCGAGCGCGGATTCGATCGCGTCGCGCAGGGCGCCCCCGGTCGCGGGAGAAATCGTCTCGCGCTCTTCCCAAGCGTCGTCGATGGTCGATCGCAGCGAGTCTTCGCTCATGCGTCTTGGGGCCTCATGGGGATGCGGGGCGGCAGAAAATCACCGCCGGGCCGATCCTGTCAACATGGCGGCACGAGGTCCTCCAGCCAGGCCGCGATATCGTGGGTCTGATGGTGGATATGCGGCCCCGCCGCCTCGTCCTCGTCCCAGGCGGCGCCGGTGCGCACCCAGACCGTGGTCATCCCCATCTCGGCCGCCGGCTCCAGGTTGTAGGGTATGTCGTCGATCATCACCGCCCTTTGCGCATCGATCCCGTACCGCCCGCACAGATCCCGGTAGCTTTCGATCGCCGGCTTGGGCCGGTAGCCGGCGGCCTCGATGTCGTAGACCGCGTCGAAATGCTCGCTCAACGCGATGAGATCGAGGACCAGCCTCGCGTGGCTCGCGAACGCGTTGGTGTAGATCACCTTGCGACCGTCGAGCGCCGCGATGGCGTCCCGCAGCCGGGGATCGGGCTTCAGGTCGGAATAGTCGAGCCCGCCGCCCATATGGCTCTCGTATTCCCTGGGATCGAGCCCATGCTCGACCATCAGCCCGCGCAGCGTCAGGCCGAATTTGCGGAAATACTCCTTCTGGATCGCGTAGGCCGCTTCCCGGTCGACGCCGAGGAATTCCGATACGAAATCGCGCATCCGCCTGTCGAGTTCGGCATACATCGGCGGCGGCACCCGGTAGAGCGTGTTGTCGAGATCGAACACCCACGTCTCGGCGTCGGCCACGGCGCGATAGCCGAAATCCCGGTTCTGTCCCATGGCAGTGCCGTCCGACACTTCGAAGCCCCGACCCGCCCGCTTCAGGCGGCCGACGGTCTGGGCTCGGAACGGATGAGGGTTCCGACGCCCCGCTCGGTGAACACTTCGAGCAGGATCGCGTGCGGCACCCGCCCGTCGAGGATGATCGCGGCATCCACGGAATTCTCGACCGCTTCGACGCAGGTCTCGACCTTGGGGATCATGCCGCCGGTGATCGTCCCCTCGCGAATGCCCTCGCGCGCCTCGCTTGCGGTCATCTCGGAGATCAGATTGCCGTCGCCGTCGAGCACGCCTTCGATGTCGGTCAGCATGAAGAGCCTGGCCGCGCCCATGGCCGCGGCGATGGCGCCGGCCACCGTGTCCCCGTTTATGTTGTAGGTGGTGCCGTCCTCGCCGACGCCGATCGGCGCCACCACCGGGATGATCGAGGACCGTTCCAGCGTCAGCAGAACCTCGGCGTTGATCGCCACGGGCTCGCCGACGAAGCCGAGGTCGAGGACCTTCTCGATGTTGGAGTCGGATTCCCGGTCGACCTTGCGCAGCTTGCGCGCGCGGACCAGGTCCCCGTCCTTGCCCGACAGGCCGACGGCAACCCCGCCGGCCCGGTTGATCGCAGTGACGATCTGCTTGTTGATCGACCCGCTGAGGACCATCTCGACGATCTCGACCGTCGCCCGGTCGGTGACCCGGAGCCCGCTCACGAAATCGCTCTTGATCTTGAGCCGCTCCAGCATCTCGCCGATCTGCGGCCCGCCGCCGTGGACCACGATCGGATCGATGCCGATCCGCTTGAGCAGCACGATGTCGTGGGCGAACTGCGCGGCGAGGGACGGATCGCCCATCGCGTGGCCCCCGTACTTCACCACGAAGGTGCGCCCGGCATAGACCTGCATATAGGGCAGCGCCTCGGACAGCGTGGCCGCCTTTTCGAGCCACATGGCAAGCTCTGCCTCGCCGGGCCGGGCACCCTCGGACCTGCCGGTCGATGGGGGGGTCTTCGTCATGGCGCGGCACTCTAGCCCAGGGGTTTCGCCCCCGCCAGCGCGGCGAGTTCGCCCCGAAGCTCCGGGATTCCGGCCTGCGTCTTTGCGCTGGTGACGATCAGCAGCGGGTGGGCGGCAATCTGTCTGGCGAGGTCGGAGCGCACCTGATCCGTGCGCTCCCGCAATGCGCTCCCACTCGTCTTGTCGGCCTTGGTGAGCACGCCCTGGAACGCCACCCCGGCCTCGTCCAGCATCGTCATCAGCACGCGGTCGCCGTCGTGCAGACCGTGTCGCGCGTCTATCAGAAGACAGAGGCGCTTGAGCCCGGCCCGGCCCCGCAGATAGTTCCGGACCAGCCGGTTCCATTGCGCGATATCCGTTTTCGAAGCCCGGGCGTAGCCGTATCCCGGCAGGTCCACCAGCATCAGCCGGCCGCCTAGATCGAAGAAGTTGAGCTGCCGGGTTCGGCCGGGCGTACGCGAGGTTCGCGCCAGCGACCGCCGCCCGGTCAGCGCGTTGATCAGGGTCGACTTGCCGACGTTCGACCGGCCGGCGAAAGCGACCTCGGGAAGGCCGGGCGGCGGCAGCGCACCGATGGAGGCGATGCCCGCAACGAAGTCGCAGCGCCCGGCGAACAGACGGCGACCGTGCTCGATCGCGGCTTCCGGATCGTCGCCGTTCCCGGTCGTCGCTCTGGGGTCCACGGTATCGCTCACCGCGAGGCTCCCGCTCAGGACGCGCTGCGCCTCGGCCGTTTGCGCTTGTTGTTGCCGGAGCGGCGTTTCGGCCCCGGCGGCGGCGTATCCTGCGCGGAACCCTCCTTGCGCCGTTTCGCCTTCGCCTTGGCCTTGGCCGGTCCCGCCGACTGCTTCCCGCCCGCCGGCGCACCGGAACCGGGTTTGGTCTTCCCTCCGGGCAGCGCAACGGTCTGACCCGACATCGTCACCCCCATCTGCCGCATGATGATCCATTGCTGGGCGATGGAGAGAAGGTTGTTCCACGCCCAGTAGATCACCAGCCCGGCCGGGAATTGCCCGAGCATGAAGGTGAAGACGATGGGCAGCATCAGGAATATCTTGGCTTGGGTCGGATCGGCCGGCTGCGGGTTCAGCTTCTGCTGCAGGTACATGGTCCCGCCCATGATGAGCGGCCAGATCCCGACATTGGCGATCTGGAGCAATTCGGGCACCGACCAGTCGATCAGCCCGAACGCGGTCAGGATCCCGAGCGGGTCCGGCGCCGACAGGTCCTGGATCCAGCCGAAGAAGGGCGCGTGGCGCATCTCGATGGAGACGAACAGCACCTTGTAGAGCGCGAAGAAGACCGGAATCTGGATCAGGATGGGGAAGCAGCCGCTGACCGGGTTGGCGTTCTCCTTCTTGTAGAGCGCCATCATCTCCTGGTTCTGGCGCTGCCGGTCCTCCTTGAAACGGTCGCGGATCTTCATCATCTCGGGCTGGAGCTTCTTGAGCCGGCTCATCGCCCGGTAGGACTTGTTGGCGAGCGGGAAGAACGCGATCTTGATCAGCACGGTAAGCAGCAGGATCGCGAGCCCGAAATTGCCGATCATCCGGTTGAAATATTCGAGCACGTAGAAGATCGGCTTGGTCAGGAAGTAGAACCAGCCGAAATCGACGGCGAGATCGAAATTGACGATCCCGAGATTCTCCTCGTAGGCATCGAGCAGGCGGACTTCCTTGGCGCCCGCGAACAAACGCTCGCTCACCTCGATCGTCGCTCCCGGCTGAACGGTCTGCTGCTCGCCCAGGGTGTCGACCTGATACTTGTCGCGCCGGTCCTGGAGGGTGTGGACGAAGCGGCTCGCGATGCTCGATTTCTGGTCCGGGATCAGCGCCGCGAGCCAGTATTTGTCGGTGATGCCGATCCATCCGCCGACGCTGGTCTGCGCGATCTTGCCGTCGTCGGCATCGGAAACGTCGTCGTAATCGACTTCCTTCAGCGTTTCGCCGAAAACGCCGAGCAGCCCCTCGTGCAGGATCCAGAAACCGAAAACGTCGGGCGTGTCGGTCCGCGAGATCAGCCCGTAGGGCCGCAGCGAGACGGCGCGATCGCCGCGATTGGTCACGCGCTGGGTGACCTTGAACATGTAGTTGGGGTCGAGCGCGATCTCCTGGGTGAAGACGAGCCCGGCGCCGTTGTTCCAGGTGAGAACGACCGGGCTGTCCGGCCCGAGAGTGGTCTTCGTGGTCTCCCACAATGTCTGCGGGGAGGGCGTTGCGACGTTGGGGTCGGTGGACAGCCAGCCGAATTGTGCGAAATAGGGCGATCCCGCGCCCGGCGGCGTGAACAGCGTGATCTGCGCGCTGTCCTCCTCAAGCGTCTCCCGATAGTCGGTGAGCAGGAGATCGTCGATCCGGGCGCCCTTGAGGGAGACCGAGCCCTCCACCCGGCTCGAGACGATCTGCACCCGGGGTTCCGACGCGGCGGCGGGCTGTGTGGATGTCGGGGCGCCCGGAACGCCGACCGTTCCGCCGGGCGGCGCGAGCAGCGGGGGGACGCCGCCGGATGCGTCCGGCAAGGGTGTCGCCGGCCTGGCGGTCTCGATCGTCTCGCCGGCCGCCTTGCGTTCCGCTTCGGCGGCCTGCTGGGCGGCGCGTTCGCGTTCGAGGCGCGGCTGCTCGACCAGGAACTGGTAACCCAGCAGGATCGACACCGAGACGACGATCGCGAGGAGGAGGTTGCGCTGATCCATGATCGGGACGCCGCCTAGGACACGCGAAGCCAGGGCAGGCGGACGCGCTCGGGCACCGGATCGTAGCCGCAGCCGCCCCAGGGGTTGCACCTGACGATGCGCAGCAGCGCGAGCCAGAGGCCGAGCAGCGGCCCGTGGCGATCGATCGCCTGGATCGCGTAGCCGGAACAGGTGGGGTGATAACGGCAGCTGACCGGCAGGATCGGCGAGATCAGCCAGCGATAGGCCCAGATGGGCGCCTTCAAGAGGCGGGAGAATGCCTTGGCGATCACGCTCTGTCCCGTGCCCGGCGCGGGGGTGCCTTGGCGTCCGAAAGCGCGGCGTCGGTCCGATGGAGCGCCTTTTCCAGGTCGCGCACCAAATCCGCGAAGGGACGCGAAACGGTCTGCCGCCGCCCGATCAGCACGTAGTCCCTGCCCCGCTCCGCGTTCTCGGCCAGCACATGCTCGGCCGCGGCGCGCAAGCGCCGGCGCGCCCGGTTGCGGGCGACCGCATTGCCGACCTTGCGGCTGACCGTGAATCCGACCCGAATGCCGTCGGCGCTGGCTTCCGCGTCGGCGTTGGGGCGCGCCTGGAGGATAACCCCATCGGTGACGGATTTGACGCCGCTCCGCGCCGCGCGCAGAAAATCGCGCCGCTTCTTCAGGGTTGGGAGCACGGCCACGCGCTCAAGCCGAGAGACGCTTGCGACCCTTGGCGCGGCGGTTCGACAGGATCCTGCGTCCGCCTACGGTTGCGCGTCGGGCACGGAATCCGTGGCGCCGCTTGCGGACCAGCACGCTCGGCTGAAAAGTGCGTTTCAAGGCGAGAAACTCCAGGCTCGGACCGGGTCCGAAACGAGGCACGCTGTATAGGGTCTCCTCGCTTGCGAGTCAATGCGCGGCGGCGGGCCAGGACGGCCGCGGTTCCTCGAGCCCCGGCGGATAGAGCGAGGCCACCCGCGCGCCGCCGAAGGTCTGCCAGCCGACCAGCTCGTTGGGATCCTCAAGGTGAAGCTCGAAGACGACCTCGCGGGAAGCGTCGCGTTTCATTTCCCGGATCCTGGTCCAGTAGGGCATGTCGTTGGGGTGCCACTCCTCGCGTTTCCACTCGTTCCAGGTGAGGTCCGTGACGTTGCAGCTCAGGGTGAGTCGTTCGCGCATCGGCAGACAGATCGAATCGACGATGAGCATGTTGTCGTTGGAAAGGCGGTGGGCATCGCCCATCGCCCACGAAATCACGCGTTCGGGATCGTCGTCGTCGGAGGATGTCCAGACCTCGCGCACGGTCCGCCGGTCCTCGTCGACCTCGTACTCGACCGCCCGGGCGAAGCACTCGTGCGGAGCCGCCTGCGGATCGTAGGGCTGCGCGCGGCAGATGCCGTTGTCGTACATCAGGATCGTGCCGTCTTCCGTCACCCGGGGATTGTGCCCGTGATAGTGCCAGCGCAGCTCGTGTGCCGGCTCCAGCAGCTTCTCCTTCTGCGGGCTCTTCCAGTTCCCGTGGTCGCCGAGGATCCACCGGATATCGCCGGACGCCTTGTCGATCTTGACGATCGCGTCCTGGTGGCGGAGCGAAACGATCACGCTGTCGTCCGCCGGGTCGTAGGTGATGCCGTTGCCGTGGGTCCAGTCGAGATGGTGCGGGAAACCGCGGTTGTGCCAGTAGACCTCCAGCAGATGGTAGGACCAGCGATAGACGTCGAGGTGGTCGAACGTGTCCCAGGTCCAGACGATGTCGCCCCCGGGCGTGAATTCCACGAACCGGTCGCCGACCACCGGCTGCGTCTTGCGCGGCGCGTGGGGGTCGGTCTCGCTGGTGAAGTAGTTCTCGATCGTCCTTGCGTTGGCGGTCATCGCCAGAAAATTGCCGTTCGGCATCTGGTGCGGCTGGTGGTGCAGGCTTGCCGCCTCGATCGGGATCGCGCCCTCGACGGGTCCGAAGGGCCGGCCGGACGCGTAGAACATGCGGATCACCCGTCCCGTCATGTCCATCTCGACCGAGCGAAAGTCGACATGGTGGAAGAAGAGGTTGCCATTCGCCAGCTGGGTCACGCCGGCGATGCGGGCGTCCGACACGTAATACCAGACCACCTCGCCCTCTTCGTCGACGGCCATCAGCATCCCCCAGCGGGTGGTGAAGCGGACCTGGGCCGGCGTCATGAAGGTCTGGCGGACATTGACCGTCCGCCGCACGCTCAACAGCGTGAACCCGGGCTGCATCTCCGAGGTCCGCGCGACCTTCGTCGAGATGGTCGGCCACACCGCGCTGTCGGCTGGAAGCGGCGGGGTGCGGTAGGAGAGCGTCACCGGTCCGGCATCGCCGGCGGCAACGGTTATGCGGTGTTCGGTGTCGGCGCGCATGCCGACGATGGGGAGCCCCTTTTCCGGATCGTGGGACGGGCCGTAAACGACCGAGCGGGTTCGCCGTCCGTCGTCGACGGTGAGCCTGACGGAAACCGGTTCGTCGGTTGCGAAACGGACCAAGGCGACCAGCGGCACGCGCTCGTTGGGGTTTTTCTCGACGGTCGGCGGCGTCACGAATCCGGTCATGCTCGACTCTCTCCGGCCGGCCGGGCGCCCGGCGTCACAGGATCAGCCAGTCCGGCAACCAATCGGGCAGACCGGACGCGAACAGCGCGTGGACGGCCGAATCGTGGAACGTCAGCCGTATGATGCGGTCGTAGAAGCCGACCAGCAGACCCCATACGGCGAGCGCGTAGGCGGCGCAGACCGCCAATCGCATCCGGCCCCAGATCAGCAGATACGAAAAGACGAATATCGGCAGCGCGATCTTCATCCCGACGACAAGCGTGACCAGGATCGTCGCCCCCAGCCAGGCCAGGAACCACGCCGACCGCGCCAGCACCGCCTCCCGCGCCCCCTCGGCGACCGACGCATGTCCGGCGGTCAGGGACGCGCTGTCCCGAAACAAGGCCACCGCCGCAAGCAGGGCGCCGGGCGCGGCCATGACCAGCGGGAACTGGCCGACTTCGGCCTCCCATCCGGTTGCGGTCCAGGCCGCCGCGGCGAAGGTTCCGAAGAACAGCAGCGAAACGGGAAACGACATCGCCGGGTTTCTAGCGCGCCCCTCGCCCGCCCGGGGAGCGTCGGCCTGCGCGTTGGACCGGACGGTGCTGCGCGCCGAAAGGACTATGGTGAGGACCCCCAGCGCCAGCACGATCAGCACGATGGGATTGGCGAGCCAGCCGATTCCGTCATAGGTCTTCATGCTGAGCAGGAAGCGGTTCTCCACGATGGTCCCGAGGATCAGCCCGAGGATCAGCGGCGGCCGCGCCCAGCCTCCCGCCTTCATCAGATAGCCGACGACACCGAATACGAAGCAGGTCACCCAGGCCTCGATGCTCGAGAGTCCGCCGAGCCAGGAGCCCATGAACACGAACACGATGACGCCGGGCACCAGGAAATGCCCTGGCACGAAAGCGAGCCGCGCGACCTGCCGGCTCCACATCATCAGCAGACCGGCGGCGACCACGTTGGCGATCACCAGCATCCACACCATCGAGAAGGTGATGTGAAGCTCCGTCGTGAGCATGTCGGGGCCGGGCCGGATGTCCTGGAGTATGAGCGCGCTCAGCAGGATCGCGGTGCCGAGGCTGCCGGGGATCGCGAATGCCACGGCGGGGATCAGCGCGCCGCCCTTGGTCGCGTTGTTGGCCGCCTCGGGCGCGATCACGCCCCGGATGTCGCCCTCGCCGAAGCGGCTCTTGTCGCGCGCCGACTGAACGGCGTGGCCGTAGGCGACCCAGTCGACGATGGCGGCGCCGAGCCCCGGCAGCATGCCGACATAGGTTCCGATGGCCGCGCAGCGCGTCGCCAGCCAGCCGTGCCGGATCGCATCGCGCACGCCGTCCCCGATGCTGCTGTCGGCGTCCTGGTTTCGGGTCTCCCGGGCGATCGCGATGTTACGGGTGGCGAGCTCCATGAGCTCGGGAATCGCGAAGATGCCGAGCACGACGGGGATCAGCGGCAAGTCGTCGAGGAGATATTCCAGACCGAACGAATAGCGTTCCTCGGCCACGGTCTGCGCCGCGCCGACGGTCGACAGGAGCAGTCCCATCGCGGCGGCGGCGAGGCCCTTGATCATCGATCCGCCGCTCAGCGCGCCGACCATCGCCAACCCCAGAAGCGCGAGCGCGAAGATCTCGGGAGAGCCGAAGGCCAGGATCAGCGGCTGGACGATCGGCAGGGAGATCGCCAGCGCGACCGCGCCGAAGACCCCGCCATAGGCCGAGACCGCGAAGGCGGCGCCGAAGGCGCGCGGCGCCTCGCCCCGCTTGGCAAGCGGGTACCCGTCGAGAATAGTCGCCTGGGAGGCCGCCGTGCCCGGGATCCCGAGCATGACCGAGGCGATGGTGTCGCTGGTGGTCGTCACGGCGAAGAGCCCGAGCAGCAGCGCGATCGCGCTCAGCGGCTCCATGTCGAAGGTGAACGGCAGCAGCAGCAGCATCCCGATGATGCCGCCGAGCCCGGGTACCGCTCCGAGCCAGATGCCGATGAATATCCCGAGCCCGAGGAACAGCAGCACCTGCAGCTCGAAGATCGAGTCCAGGCCGGTGAGCAGGGCCTCTAGCATGCGCTACCCTGGCGGGGCGGCCGGATGCCGGGGGTTCCTGTCGCCCGGCACCCGGTCGGACCCGCCCAGCGGAGGAGCGGAATTCCGCCGATCAGCGGATGATCGACTTGAGGTAGGCCTTCGCCTCGTCACCGATATCGGTGTAGCCGCTGAGCAGAGCGCCGGCCTTTTCTCCGGCGAGCCAGAACGGTTCCGACTTCGTCGCCTTGCTGAAATTCGCCACCGTCCGCTTGTCGGCCCAGTTCGCCGCGTAGGCCTTGCGCATCGCCGCCACCACGCCGTCGGGGGTGCCGGGCGGCAGCATCATCCACATGGCCCAGACCTGGTGCGCGGCGAACCACTTGTAGGCCTCGAACATCGGCCCCGACGGCGCCTTGCCCTTCGCCTTCTTGTAGAACGCCACGAAGTTCGGCACGTCGCCGAACGACTTGCCGTGGTCTTCCGGCGTGTCGGAGCCGAGCGGGAACGCCGAGTGGTAGAACAGATCGACCGCGGTCCCCTTCTTCACCAGGTCGTTCTTGTAGAACACCCAGTAGCCGATATCGCCGGTCGAGATCGCCTGGATCTCGTTCTGCATCAGCCCCGCCTTCAGCTTCGGCTGGTTCTTGTAGCCGATGGCGAAACGGTAGGGGATGCCCAGCATGTCGAAGGAAAAGCGCGAAAACAGGCCGAGCGCG
Source organism: Defluviicoccus sp. (assembly GCA_022823775.1). Lineage (GTDB taxonomy): Bacteria > Pseudomonadota > Alphaproteobacteria > MPNO01 > MPNO01 > MPNO01. The sequence goes on from JAJEHI010000171.1 coordinate 137,726, forward strand.
CCGCCGGGTATGCGGGCGCCGACGTTGAAGTTCTTGGCCTTGACGATGTCGTCCCGGCTCTTGAGGCCGCCGGCGAGGTCCGACCGTACCACGGTCACGAAGTTGACGCCGATGACGCCGACCGGGTTGAACTCCGCCGGGACGTACTTGACGCCCTTCAGGCCGAACAGAAGGCCGGGGAAGTTCATCGGCCCCCACAGCATCTGGGTGCCGTCCTTCTTGGCCCGGTTGAAGACGAAGTTGATTCCCTTCTGTCCGCCGCCGCCGACGATGTTCCTGACCTTGATGCTGGGCTTGCCCGGGATATGGTCGCTGAACGTCTTGGCGAAGCGCTGCGCCTGCCGGCTCAGCCCGCCCCCGGCGCCCGCCGGCACGATCAATTCGATGGTCTTGCCGGAAAAGTCCTGCGCGCCCGCGGGCATACCGCCGATCGCCAATCCGAGGCCGGCCAGACCGGCGAGCAACAGCGTCGAACCCTTGTGCATTCTTCCGCTCCCTGTTCCGTAGCGGGCGAACCGTAGAAGGGGCGCATCGGCAGATCAAGCCGGCTCGACCCACGGGATACCGGCGCGGGCCCGCCGGTCCGGCGCCACAAGCCGCTTTGCGGGCGGACCGGCGACGGTTATGGTCCGGGCGCATTCAAAGGCGCCCGAACACCCGACAATCGACGCAATTCGGCCTCCGGAGAGCGAGAAGGGTCTCGCAAGACACGCTTCCGGACCATACATCAGGATTGCGAGGCCAGCGCGAGGTTCCCGCCGATGTCCGACACCGAAACCCCCTCCGGCGGCCTTAACGTCAAGCGTCTGCTGCCGATCGCCGTCCTGGTGGCGGGCCTGGTCGCGTTCTTCGCTTTCGATCTCGACCGGTTCGTCACCCTCGACGCGCTCAAGACCCACCGCGTGGCGCTGCAGGGATGGGTCGACTCCCAGGGTATCGTCGCCTGGCTCGTCTACGCGGCGATTTACATGGCGGCGGTCGCGTTCTCGATCCCGGGCGGCGCGGTGCTCACCATCGCCGGCGGCTTCATGTTCGGTCCCTTCGTCGCCACCGGCGTGGTGGTCGTCGGCGCGACCTGCGGCGCGACGCTGCTGTTCCTCGCCGCGCGCTACGCCTTCGCCGATTACCTGCGCCGGAAGACGGGCGGCGCCATGCGGCGGATGGAGGCAGGGTTCAACGAGAACCCGGTGAGCTACATGCTCGTCCTCCGCCTGGTTCCGCTGTTCCCGTTTTGGCTGGTCAACCTGGTGCCGGCCTTTCTCGGCGTAAAGCTCAGGACCTATTTCCTGAGCACGCTGCTAGGCATCATCCCGGGAACGTTCGTCTACGCCCTGGTCGGCGACGGGGCCGGGGCGGTCCTGGACGCGGGCGGCGATCTCGACCTCGGGATCATTTTCGAGCCGCGCTTTCTCGCGCCGATCGTCGGGCTCGCGCTGCTCGCCTGCATCCCGATCGTCTACAAGCGTATCCAGGCGCGGCGCGGCGCAAAGCGATGAAGAAGCACCGCGTCGATCTCTGCGTGATCGGCGCCGGTTCCGGCGGGCTCAGCATCGCCGCCGGTGCCTCCCAGATGGGCGCCTCGGTGGTTCTGGTCGAGCGCGACCGGATGGGGGGCGATTGCCTCAATGTCGGCTGCGTCCCGTCGAAGGCCCTGATCGCGGCCGCGGGCGCCGCCGAGGCCGCACGGGGCGCCGGCAGGTTCGGCATCCGCCTCGCCCCGCCGGAGGTCGATTTCGCCGCGGTCCACGACCACGTCCACGGCACGATCGCCGCGATCGCTCCGCACGATTCGGTGGAGCGCTTCGAAGCGCTCGGGGTGACGGTGATCCAGGAGCATGGGCGCTTCACGGGCCCCCGGACGGTGACGGCGGGCGACCACGAGATCGAAGCGCGGCGCTTCGTCATCGCCACCGGCTCGAGACCGGCGGCGCCGCCGATCCCGGGGCTGGAAGACGTTCCCTATCTCACCAACGAAACCGTCTTCGAACGGACCGACCTCCCCTCCCCCCTGATCGTCATCGGCGGCGGCCCTATCGGGCTCGAACTCGCCCAGGCGCATCGCCGCCTCGGCGCCGAGGTGACGGTGCTCGAAATGTTCGCGGCCCTCGGCAAGGACGATCCGGAGCTCGCGGAGATCGTCACCGCGCGGCTTCGCAAGGAGGGCGTCGCGCTGCGCGAAGGGGTAGGGGTTACGAGAGTTGCCGCGACCGACGCCGGCGTCGAGGTGGAGATCGAGGACAACGGCAGGACCGAGACGCTTGCCGCGGCCCACCTGCTGGTCGCCGCGGGCCGCCGCCCGAATATCGACGACCTCGGGCTCGAATCCGCGGGGATCGGGCGCAGCCAGGCGGGGCTGGCGGTGGACGACAGGCTGAGAACCACCAACCGGCGCGTCTACGCGGTGGGCGACGCGGCGGGCAAGTACCAGTTCACCCACGTCGCCTCGTATCACGCGGGCATCGTCATCCGTAACGCGCTGTTCCGTCTGCCGGCGAAGATCGACGACCGCGCCGTCCCCTGGGTGACCTACACCGATCCCGAGCTCGCCCATGTCGGGATGACCGAGGCGGTTGCGCGCGAGCGCGTCGGCGAAATCCGCGTGCTCCGCTTTCCCTTCGCGGAGAACGACCGCGCCTGGGCGGAGCGCGCGACGGACGGCTTCGTCAAGGTCGTCACGTCGAAGAAGGGCGCGGTGCTGGGCGCCAGCATCGTCGGCGCCCATGCGGGCGAGCTGATCCAGACCTGGATACTGCCGGTGGCGAAGGCCATGCACGTCAAGCACGTCGCCGGGCTGATCCTGCCCTATCCGACGCTGGGCGAGGCGAACAAGCGGGCCGCGGGCTCGTTCTTCGCGCCCACCCTGTTCGGACCGCGGGTGAAGCGCGTCGTGCGCCTGCTCGCCCGGCTCGGATGACCCCGGGCGACGGCGCGATCGCGGCCTTCCACGCCGGGCCGCCCCTCGCGATCCGGAGCGATTTTACCGGCGTCCGGAGTGGCGTATAGTCCGACCATGCCCGCGCCCAAAGGTGGTCGTTTCAGCCTGCTGACAGGGCTATCGGCGCGCTTGCTCGTGCTGACGATTTTTTTCGTGATGCTGAGCGAGGTGTTCATCTACGCGCCGTCGATCGGGCGCTACCGCCTGGTCTACATGCAGGAGAGCATTGCCTCGGCGCATCTCGCCTCGCTGGCGCTCGCCGCCGAGACCCAAGGATCGGTGTCCAAGCAATTGACAGCCGAGCTGTTGAGCCACGCGGGCTCGCACCGCATCGTCTGTACCGGCTCCTCCGACATGACGACGCTCATCGGCGAAGCCGCGCCCGTGATCGAGGCCACGTACGACCTGCGCCAGGCGTCCTTTTTCCCGCTGATCTGGGAAGCCTTCATGGTGCTGGGCCGGAGCGAGAACCGGATGATCGAGGTCGTCGCGCCGGCTCCCATGTCGCCCGAGATAACGATCCGGACCGTGATCGACGAAGCGCCGATGCGGCAGGAGATGTTCGACTATTCCGAACGCATCCTGTTCCTTTCGATCATTATCTCGCTGGTCACGGCCACGCTGGTCTATATCAGCCTTCATCTCCTCTTCGTCCGGCCGATGCTGGGCATCACCGAGAGCATGATCGCCTTCCGGGCCAATCCGGAGGACGCCCGGCACGCGGTCGCGCCGGGCTCGAGAACCGACGAGATCGGACGGGCGCGCCGCGAACTGGGGGAGATGCAGCGCGCGCTGCGCCATGCGCTGCAGCAGCGATCGCGCCTCGCCGCTCTCGGGACCGCGGTCACCAAGATCAACCACGATCTCCGCAACATCCTGGCGAGCGCGCAGCTGGTGTCCGACCATATCCGTGTCAGCCCCGATCCGCGGGTGCGCAAGATCGCACCGACGCTGCTGGGCGCGCTGGACCGGGCGATCAAGCTGTGCAGCCAGACCCTGGCCTTCGCGCATGACGGGGAGCTGCCCCCGTCCTATTCGCGGTTCGACCTGCGCGCGCTGGTCGAGGAAGTTGTCGGCGATTTGGCCGAAACCCGGCCGGACGCGGCGCGCTTCGTCTGTCGGGTCCCTGAAGATTTCACCGTCGAAGCGGACCGCGATCAGCTCGGCCGCGTGCTGACCAACCTGACCCTCAACGCGTATCAGGCGAGCGCGCGGACCGTCCGCGTGGGTGCCTCGCTGGCGAACGACACGGTGACGATCGAGATCGCCGACGACGGGCCGGGCCTCGCGGAACCCGCCCGCGAGCGCTTGTTCGAACCTTTCTCCGGGTCGAGCCGGACCGGGGGTACCGGGCTCGGCCTGTCGATCGCGCGCGACCTGATGCGGGGCCACGGCGGGGACGTGCGGCTGGCCGAGACGGGAGAGGCGGGAACCGTCTTCGAGATAGTGCTGCCCGCGGAGGAAACGCGTCCGACGGGTTAGCGCGGCGGCCGGGCTCGACCGCTCGACGCCGGGGACAGGCTAAACGCCGAGCCCCTGGGACATCTGGGCATAGCTGGTCAGCGGGACGCCGCACATCCGATCCCAGTCCGCCTTGTCGATGACCGGGCGGTTCAACAGTTCGATCATTTCGTCGAACTTGCTCAACGCGGCGCAGTCCACCGCCCCCGGATCAGCCGCCGCGCGGAATCGCGGCCAGGCGCGGTCGCGCGCGTACCGCCAGAACTCGGTGTCGTACACCGAGCCGCAGGAATAGTGCCAGCCGACGAACAGGCCGTAGCGAAGCATGTTGTCGATGAGAAACCGGTTCGCCACCGGCGCGTCGCGCTCGCGATGTTCCGCCGGGCGGTTCAGGCGCATGTTGAGGACCATGCCGATCTGCAGCTGCGCCGATACGATCGCCGTCGCTTCGAGCGGTTCCATGAAGGCCGCCGCGTTGCCGATGCGGGCCACCGCGCCGTCGTAAATCTGGCGGTCGACGAAGTTGGGAAACCGAATGACGGCCCGTTGCTCGAACTCCGATACGCCGTCGGCCTCGAGGAAGTCGTCGAAGTCCGCTTCGACGTCGGCCAGGCCGGATACGCCCCGGTTGAAGATGTACCCGTAGGACGTGTGGACCGTCAGCGGAATGACGAAAACCCAGCCGTGCGGCCGCGCGACGGCGCGGGTATAGGTATGTTGCCGGACCGGCCCCTCCTTCTCCTCGTCGACGATCGCCGGACAGCGGCGGATGACGGCGGTGTCGGTCGGGATGAAGGAAATCTCGATGTGCCGGCCGGGATCGAGCTCCCGGGGAAACCCGCGGGCATCGAAGACCAGGTCGTAGCGTTCCGGCGGAAGGCCCTCGAACGTCACCTCCGCGCCGCCCTCCACCCTTTCGATATCGAGCACTCTGGCGTCGATGCGGTGCGCGTTCGTGCTCTCGCGCAGCAGGTTCTCCATCAGGTCGGCCGACAGGTGGTAGGCGTAGGACACCTGTTGCGGCGTGAAGTAATGGGTGAAGTCCCGATTGCGCCGACCCCACCCCTCGAACGCGACGCCGTACTTGCGGGTTCCCTTCAGGCGCTGCTGGACGGTTTCGTGCGGCAAATCCGTCAGTTTCCGCAATTCCTGAACCAGGCTCGGCCAGCTGCCTTCGCCGACCCCGACGACCGGGATGCGCGAATCGTAAATGTGGTGCAGCTCGTGGTCGCCGTCGGGATGGAGACGCGACACGCTGGCGGCCGCCAGAGAACCGGCGGTTCCCCGCCCGACGACCGCGATCTTTCGCAAGGACTTGCTGCCCGGCTGTATCACTTCGCGCGACTCCCCCTTCGAGGCTCCGTCAGAAACCGAACGCAAACTCCATGCCGACGAAGCTGTCGCGCCGCCCGTCGTAGGCCGGATCCCGCCGGTCCGCGCTCAGGATCGCCAGCGCTTCCAGACGCATCGACCAGTTGGCCGACAGGCGGCGCTTCAGTTCCAGGTTGAGCGAGCGGGAGTCGTGACGGAGATCGCCGAGGAGACCCGCCAGGAGCTCGGTACCGGGCGTATCGTTGAACGCAACCAGGCCCGAGATGTAGAGGTCGTTCGCCCAGACGCTCGTCGCGCGCCGCCCGCGGCCGTCGTAATGCCACTCGGCGAGGACGGTCAGGTCCGCCGAGGAACCGAACGGCGCGCCAAGAGTGCGTTCCAGTCCGAAGATGAAGGCGTTGTAGTCCTGCTCCCGGCCGAGGAGATTGCGCGCCCCGCCGCGCCGGATGGCTTCTATCTTGTAGAGCCAGGGATCGGTGGTGAGCTGCGCGTCGAGCCCGAATTGCCGGATCCGCTCGTAGTAAGGGGTCAGGATGGGGCCGGTCGCGGGCGGAGGGCGGGACCGGCCCGCGACGAACGTGGGTTCCCGGCTCGTGCCGACAAACGCGCTGATGCCGAAATCGAGCGAATCCAACGCGTTGCTGTAACGCAACGCGAAATCCACACGGCGCTCTTCGGCCCCGCTCTCGTAGAGCGCGTCCCCCTCGATGGGAAAGCCCGACCGGTGGCGCCCGGCACGCCCGGGAAAAGTGCGCTTGCGGTGATACGGCAGCAGAAACGATTCGGCGACGCCCCAGTCGCCGGATATCGTAAGGTGCACCATCGGCTGACCCAGCTTGGGCCGGTCGCGCGGATGTTCGACAAGGTCTGTCTGGTTGACGACGTCGACGAGGTTCTGCAGCTCGGCGACGCCCCAGAAAACGCGGTCGAGTCCCAGCCGAAGCTCCCAGGAGTTCTCGCCCCAGTCCCCGAATATCAGGACGTAAGCCTCGCGCAGGTCTCCATGCGTCCGCCGGGAGTCGGCGCTGTCGTACCGGTAGAGCGGGGTGAGGGTGAAGCTCGCGCCCTCGGCGGCCTCCCAGTAAAGCGTCGGCTCGACGACCGCGCCGGCGGTGGCCGAACGCTGACTGGAGAAGGCGGGCGATTGCGGATACCATCGCCCCTGAAATTTCACGTCGCCCGATAAATCGAGCGTCTGCGCCCCGGCGCCGGCGGCGGCCAGGAACGACAGGGCCGCGATTGCGCCGCCCAAACGCATCAGCGCACGCGTCGGAGGGCCGGTCGCGTGAATTCGCTTTCCTGGAGATTGTTGCGAAACTGGAAATCGGTCCATTTAAGCACGGTGCTCGCGCCGGTCAGGTGGTTTGCCATCGTCTGTTCCCCGGCCCGCCAGTACCGCTCGGCATATTTCCGGTAATTCGCGAAAGTCAGTGTCTTGAGGTGAGAGCCCTTCCGGTCGTAAAGCGTCATCTTCCAGGTTCTAAGCTCGCTTTTATCCTGCCAGACGACCTTGCGGCTGTATCCGGATTTCTTGTCCCGCGGAAATTGTTCGGTCACCGTACAAGCGAGTTCGCCGCAGGGTTCGTCGCGAAGATATTTGTAGGTGTATTCTTCCACTTCCGAAGAGCTCATGTCTTCGTACGAAAACTCGCTTCCCATGAACGACCCGGAACGCCTTGCGGCATTAATCCGCTTCACGCGTTTCAGGGCGGGCAGGTACAACCACTGATCGTCGGGAGTGTTGACGTGGGCGTGCGTCAGCAGAGCGGTTCCCTTGACGTCCCGCGGCCGGTCGAACACGAACAGGCTCTTGTCGCCGTCTCCCCTTACCTCCAGCACCTTGAAGCGCATCCGGCGGACGCTCTCCCGACCGTGCCGATCACGCAGCACCATCGTCATTCCGGCGGTGAAGTCCCCGAAACCCTCGTTGCGGGCGCTCGCTTCGCGCGCAATCCTCAGCCCCTTTTCCTCCGCCGTTTCGGCCTGGGCAACGAAGGACGCGCACGGCAGATAAAAGCACGCCGACGCGAGAAACAGGACGCTTGGCGCAAGGCCCCGGATAGATGGAAAGCCAATCGCCCGGCCTCGGTCGACAAACCGCGTTTCGGCGTTTTCGCGCTCCGGAAACATCCGCACGGATCCCGCGATGGACGAATTGCATTCTATCTTGACTCGCCGGGAGAGGTGAAGTCCCGGACGACGCCGAAATTCGGGGCGAGCCCCCGGCCGGGGAGGCAATTCACAGCCCGGCGCGGGCGACCCGCGGCATCGAAGCATATTCGACGGCGGCGTCCGAGCCTTGAGGCCGCCTCCCGACCCCGGGCGCAAGGCCTCTCACAACGCTGGTTGCGGGCCCGAAACCCGGCTCTGCCCGACCGTCGAATCGACTGCAATTCGGGATAGAGGAACCTCGCCAATCTCTCCCATGAGGTTGGGAATCATATGGAAATCTTTGCCGGTGTAGAGAAAAATACAATCATCCGGTGCCTTGACCGGGAGAAACGGCCGTGCCACGGTCCGCCGACCGGGTGCCGGCAAGGCTCGACACTTGGAAGGCTTAAGGAGAATTGCCATGAGAAGCGGCGACGAAATGCTGCAGCAGATTGTCGAGAAATCCGCCCTCGACGCGGACTTCCGCCAACAGCTTCTTGCAGACCCGAAGACCACCATCAGCGCCGAATTGGGTATCACGATTCCGGATTCCATGGACATCAAGGTCCACGAGAGCGACATGCAGACGGTGCATCTCGCGCTTCCGCCGGACCCCAACATCACCGAGGAGCAGCTCGAAGCGATCTCGGCCGGCCTCTGCTGCTGCTGGTAATTCCGGCAAGCGGCCGCGTCCGCGTTTCGGCGTAGCTCGAACCGGATCGTCGGTGGGGAGGTCGACCGTCCCTGCCGGCCGGTCCGGTTCGTAATTCGGCGCGCGCCAGGGTTCGAGACCGGTACAAGGCCGTTGACAGTGCGCTCGGCCGGGCCATACCTTGCCATGCGTCGACACAAGCTCGCGTTCCCGCAAATGTTGTATCCCGCGATCGACCCCGACCCGGGCTCGGTGCGTTCCGGATGACGCCCGGCGCACCTCTCGCCCCCAGGGGCGTTCCCGGCTAGCGGCGCCGGTCCCGTGGACGGCCCCGACACGGCGCGAGACAGGTTTGCAACGCGATTGGCCGAACGGGTGCTGGGCGCCCGCCGGCTGGTCATCCTGGTTACGGTGCTTCTGGTCGCGGCGGCATCGAGCGGCATCGCCCTGCTCGAATTCTCCGCCAACTACCGCATTTTCTTCGATGACGACAATCCGCAGCTTCTGGCGCTGGAAGCGCTGGAAAATACCTACGGCAAGAACGAAAACATCGTCTTCCTGATCGTTCCGGAAGACGGTAACGCAACGTCGGAAACCGCGCTTGCCACCGCCGTCTGGCTCACCGACAAGGCTTGGCAAACGCCGTTCTCCAGACGCGTGGACTCCCTCGCCAACTTTCAATACACGACCGCCGACGGCGACGATTTGTATGTGCGGGACCTTGTCGACCCGGAGGAGCTGACCCGGGCCGAAGCACGGGCGCGAGTCCGCGCCATCGCCTCGTCCGACCCGCGTATCGCGGGCAGCATGCTGGCCCGCGACGGCGACGTGAGCGTCGTAAACGTCACCGTCGAACTGCCGGAAGAGGGCCTGCTGGAGGCCGTGGCGGAGGTTGCCGAATTCGCCCGGTCGGTCGCCGCGGAGGCGGAAGGACGGTTTCCCGGCATCGACCTCCGCGTCGTCGGCACCGTCATGATCAACCAGTCCTTCGTCGAAGCCTCGATCGGCAGCCAGACGATCTTCCTGCCGGCAAGCCTCCTGCTCATGGCGCTGATCCTCGGAGTCCTCACCAGGGGCTGGGCGGGGGTCGCGGCGACCGGAGTCGTCATCGTCTTTTCCATTGTCTCATCCCTGGGCCTCGGCGTGTGGGCCGGTTTGCCGTTTTCCCCGCCCGTCTCGCCGGCCCCGACGATCGTTCTGATGATCGTCGTGGCGAACTGCGTGCACCTGCTGGTGGCCCTGCAACAATCCATGCGCGCCGGGGCCTCGAAGCACGATGCCATCGTGGAATCCATCCGGCTCAACCTCAATCCGGTGTTTCTGGCGAGCCTCACGACGGCGCTCGGGTTCCTGAGCATGAACTTTTCGGAAGTGCCGCCCTACCGCCATCTCGGCAACTTCGTCGCGTTCGGTATCGTCGTCTCGTTCCTGCTCTCGGTGACCTTTCTGCCGGCCCTGCTTTCGCTTCTCCCCATCCGCGCCCCGCGGGACCGCCGGCTCCGCGGGCCGACGATGAACCGCCTGGCCGATTTCGTGCTGCGCCGCAGGACCGCGCTGATCTGGGGATGGTCGGCGATCGTGGTCGCGACACTGCTGGCGATTCCGCGCAACGAGCTCAACGACGTCCTGGTTCATTTCTTCGACGAGGGTGTCGAGTTCCGCCAGGACACGGACTTCATGGACCAACGCCTGAGCGGCAACACTCTCCTCGAATACTCGCTGCAGGCGCGCACCGAGGGCGGCGTCACCGATCCCGGTTTCCTCGCGGAGGTCTCGAAATTCGCGGAGTGGTACCGCAAGCAGCCTCCGGTGCGCCATGTATCGGTCATCACCGACACCTTCCGGCAGCTCAACAAGAGCATGAACGGCGACGACCCGGAGGCCTACCGGCTTCCGGAAAGCAGGCAGCTGGCGGCGCAATATCTGTTGCTCTACGAGCTCTCGCTGCCGGAGGGTCTGAACCTCAACAATCGGATCGACAGATCCAGAACGGCCACGCGCGTGACGATATCGGCGGAGACCCTGTCTTCGAAGGAGGTGCTGGAGCTGAACGCCCGCGCCGAGGCCTGGCTGAAGGAAAACGCGCGGCATGTCGCCGGCGTCAACAGCACCGGCCCGGCGGCGCTGTTCGCCTATATCGGGCAACGCAACATCCGTGCCATGCTGGTCGGTACGATGGTCGTGCTGCTGGCCATTTCCGCCATCCTTCTGATCGCCCTGCGATCGCTGCGGCTCGGCCTGATCAGTATCGTTCCCAACCTGGTGCCCGCCGTGCTGGGCTTCGGCGTGTGGGGCCTGACGGTCGGACAGGTCAGCCTGTCGCTGTCTGTCGTGGTGGCGATGACGGTAGGCATCGTCGTGGACGATACGGTGCATTTCCTCAGCAAGTACCGCCGCGCGCGGCTCGAATACGGCCGGGAGTCCGAAGAAGCGGTGCGCTATGCCTTCGACACCTCCGGCCGGGCGCTGTTCACGACCACGATCGTGCTGGTGGCGGGGTTCCTGATTTTCGTGTTTTCGCCGTTCGTTCCCACCGCGCAGGTGGGCGTCCTGACGGCGACGATTATCGCCTTTGCGCTCGTCGCGGACCTGTCGCTCCTGCCGGCGCTGTTGACGGCGGCGGATCGCGGCCCCGGGAAGTACGCCGCCCCCGCGCCGGGTTCCAGCAGCCCCGATCGAGCCGGTCGCGGATAAAGCGCCGGATGGCGAAAACGTCCGCGCCGGCGGCCCGGGAAACCGAGGTTATCCTTGACCTGCGCCCACCGGATTTGCATATAATCCATTAAATTTTCGCTCAAAACGTGCGAGATGTTGTGTTTTTTCTCGGACTGAACGAAAAGGCGGCGCACGGTCGTGTTCAACAACCCCTTTGACTCGTTTCACAATACCGTCGCCGAAGCGAAGGAAGAACGCGAACGACTCGACCGGCTGTTGACTATTTCCACGCCGAGGGAGCGATCGCTCGTAGCGGTCATCGCCCTGTTGCTGGTCGTCCTCGCGGCATGGCTGTTCCTGGGCTCCGTAAGCCGCAGCGTCGCGGTAAGCGGCGTGCTGGTCGAGCCCGGCGCGACCGCGGACGCGGGCAACCGGTCGGCGCACGCGATCCTCTGGGTCGAGAACGACCTCGCGCCGCCCATCGAGCCCGGCATGCCGGCGACGATCGAGCTCGGCACCGCGGAGAACGGCGCGGACGCGCTCGAGGGGGTGGTGGCGGCGATTTCCGCCGTGCCCCTGTCCGAACGGCTCGGGACGCTCCACTCCGCGGCGCCGGTGTCGGTGCACCGCGTCGATATCTCGCTGGCCGAAAGCCTCGATTACGACTCCCTGGTGGGGAGGAAATGCCGGATCGTCATCCAGATCGGCAGGCAGTCTCCGATCGCGCTCCTGTTGACGAGGCGATCGTAAAATGCCGCCGGACGCCTCTGACGGGGCCGGAGGCAAGGCCGGAGCGGACACCCCGAAACGAAGGGTAGCCACCCCCATCCTGCTGCAGATGCATGCGTCGGAATGCGGCGCCGCCTGCCTCGGCAGCGTATTGGCCTATTTCGGTCGCTGGGTGCCGCTTTCCGAATTGCGCGAAAAATGCGAAGTGAGCCGGGACGGCAGCAGCGCGGCGAGCCTCTTGCGGGCCTCCAGGCATTACGGCCTCGAGTGCAGCGGGCTCAGCATACGCGCCGAACAGTTGAAGAAGCTGGATCTCCCGCTGATCTTGTTCTGGCAATTCAGCCATTTCGTTGTCCTCGAAGGGTTCGACGGACGCAATTTCTATCTCAACGATCCGGCCACCGGGCGGCGCAGGATTCCAGTCGAAGAGTTCGACAGAAGCTACAGCGGAATTGCGCTGCGTTTCCGGCGCGGCGACGATTTCAACCCCGGCGGCGAACCGCCCGGGCTGTTCGCGCAATTGAGCGCCCTGCTCGCCGGATCGTGGAGCGCGCTTTCCGGGGTAATTGCCTGCGGGCTGATGCTGACGTTGCTGGCGCTTATCGTTCCGGCGTCGCTGAGCGTTTTTGTCGACGAAATTCTGGTGCACCACGGGCCCTGGGGCGGCCTGGTGGCGGCCCTGCTCGGCGGCGGAGCTCTGGTATACGTGCTGACCCTGCTCAAGCACCGTTTTCTGAAGCGGCTCGCGGTTCGGATTTCGGTGGTCGGCTACAGCCGGGGCATGTCGCGCCTGCTGCGGTTGCCGGTGGAGTTTTTCGAGCACAGGCTGGCCGGCGATCTGACCGACCGGGTCTCTTCCATCGACAGGGTGGCGAAGAACCTGACGGACCAGTTCCTCGTGCTCGTCGTCGACATGGCGATGAGCGCGGTATTGCTGATGGCCATGCTGGTCTACGACGTGCTGCTCGCGGCGATCGTGCTTTTGCTGGCCGTTTTGCACGGAGCGTTGGCCCACTTTCTCAACGGGGTCCGCGCCGTTCGCAGCCAGGCGATGAGGCGCGAACAGGGTCTTCTGATCGGCGTCGGCATGCAGATGCTGCGTCATGCCGACAATCTGCGCATGACGGGGTCGGACGACCGGTTCTTTTCGCGCTGGAGCGGTCAGCAGGCGCGCGAACTGCATGCGCGCCAGCTTTATTCCGAACTGGGCGCCGTCAATACCGCGCTTCCGGGCCTGATCGCCGCGTTTCGCAGCGCGGCGATCCTGGGCATCGGGGGAGGTCTGGTCCTCGCCGGCGAAACGACGCTGGGAACGCTGGTCGGGTTCTACATTCTGGCGGAGATGTTTCTGGCGCCGATCGGACGCTTCCTCGAGTTCGCCGAGAAACGCCAGGCCCTCGAAACCGATCTGCAGCGTCTCGACGACATCTCGAAAACCCCGGAAGACCCGGTCTTCAGCCGTCGAAATCCGGAATCGGAGTCGATCCCCACCTTCAACGGCCGGCTACAACTGGCCGGCCAGCTCGAGTTGCGCGACGTCACTTTCGGTTTCAACAAGAGCCGGCCGCCCCTGATCAAGGACTTCAACCTCGTGATCAAACCGGGCCAGCGGGTTGCCGTGGTGGGTCCCAGCGGGTCCGGCAAGTCGACCGTGGCGCGTCTGGTTTCGGGTGTCTATCAGCCATGGTCGGGCGAAATCCTGTTCGACGGCCATCCGAGGGACGAGATTCCCGAAGAGGTGCTGCGGCAGTCCATCTCGATGGTGGACCAGGACGTGGTGCTGTTTTCCGCATCGCTCCGCGACAACATCACGCTATGGAATCCGGCGGTTCCGGACGAAGCGATCTTCGCCGCGGCGAGGGATGCCCGGATCCATGACGAAATTCTCCTCAGGCCGCAGGGATATGCGACCCTCGTCGAGGAAGGCGGGGCGAATTTCAGCGGCGGCCAGCGGCAACGGCTGGAAATCGCCCGCGCGCTGGTGGGCAACCCGACGGTGCTCATTCTCGACGAAGCGACCAGCGCCCTCGACGCGACGACGGAGGAAGATGTCGACGACGCGCTGCGGCGCCGGGGCGTCACCTGCCTGATCGTGGCGCACCGGCTGAGCACCGTGCGGGACTGCGACGAAATCATCGTTCTCGACAAGGGGGTCGAAGTGCAGCGCGGAACCCACGACGCGCTGATCGCGGACCGGGACGGCACTTACTACAGGCTGGTCAAGTCAGGCTGATGCAGGACGCGAACCCGGAATACGCATCGATAGCGGCGCTTGCCGCCCGCTCCGGCACAAGCGTGCCGTGCGCCGGCAACATGCCGGTGCGGCTGGACGACCCGGACAGCGTCTGGTTCATCGACCGGGGTGCCGTCAACCTGTTCATGGTCGAGTTCAAGGACGGCGTCGAGCAGGCGGCGCCGCAGCACTTCCTGCGGCGCGAGTCGGGCTGGTTGCTGCCGGGCGTCGCACCGGACCGGCGGGACGACGACGAAGGCACGACGCTCAGCCTGATCGCCAAGGGTCTGCCCGGTACGCTTCTGAAGCGCCTCCCGGCATCCTCGCTGTCGGAGATCGACCCGGCCGAGCTGGCGGAACAGACCGATACCTGGTTGACCGCCATGACGGACACGCTCTCGCGCTTTGCAAGCCGCCTCCCGCGCCCGACCGCGCTGGCCGAGCCCGGCATGGCGCGGACCCTCGCCCCGGGGACGCTGTCGGTGCGCCGCGGCGTGGTCTGGGTATCCGAACCGCCGCGCGGCGCGAGCGTGTTCATGGATATCGTCGACCCGGCGGAACTTGCCGGGGCCGGCGTCCCGCACGAAGCCGTCATACCGCTGACCCGAACCAGCTGGCTCACCCTGTTCGACGAAGCGGCGCTCTCGGGCAAGTCGACCGAAACGCTGGCGCGGCAGGACATGCTGCTGTCGGCGCTCGCCTCCTTTCACGCGCTCGCGTTCGCGCTGGAACGCCTGAACCGTCGCCTCGCGGTGGTCGACGATGCGAATCTCGAACGTGCGCGCACGGCCAGCCGCCGCACCGCCGAGAAGGCCGCGCGGCAGCGGCTGCTCAATATCTACGACCGGCCGATCGACCGGGATGCCGGCGTCGAGGACACGGCCCTGGCGGACGCGCTGCAAATCGTCGGTCGCCACGAAGGGATCGAGTTCAGGATTCCGGCGCGCTCGGGACCTTCCGATTCTCCGGTCGGCCTCGTCGACATACTCGACGCATCGGGGGTGCGCGCTCGGCGCGTGCGCTTCAAGGCGGCGGGCGCCTGGTGGCGCGGCGACAGCAATGCGATGCTGGGATTCCGCGCCGGGGACGGCCAGCCCGTCGCGCTGCTGCCCGGAATGTTCGGGAGCTACCGGGAAGTCGACCCGGTGACCAGGCGCAGTGTCCGGATCACGGCCGAGCGCGCCGGTGCGCTGGCCGATGAAGCCTGGATGTTCTACCGGCCGCTGCCGTCGGGGGACGTGACCCCGGCGGACCTGCTGAAAATCGCGCTGCATGGATCGGCCTCCGATCTGGCGCGGCTGACGATGGCCGGGCTGCCCGGGGGGCTGATCAAATTGCTGCCGGCGCTCGCGCTCGGTTTCGTCGCGAACCACGTCACGGCGGGCGGAAGCGCCGGCGCCGTCTATACCGTCGCGGTGGCCGTCGCGGCGTTCGGCCTGCTCGGCGCATTGCTGCACCTGCTTCAGAGCACCGCGATGATGCGGCTCGAAGCGCGCTCGGCGTCCCGGGTCGAAGCCGCCTTCTGGGACCGCCTCATGCGGCTTCCGCCAAGCATTCTGCACCGCCACCCGGCGGGCGATCTCGCGATGTCGGGAATGACGTTCCAGAACCTGCGCGACGGGTTGCAGGGAATCGTCGCCGACAGCCTGCTTTCGATCGTTTTTCTGCTCCCGGTTTTCGCCGTCATCTTTTTCTACGATACCACCCTGGGGCTCATCGCCCTCGCCTTCAGCGCGGCCTCGCTGCTGATCGCCGTAATCCTCGGGCTGCGTCAGATTTCGCCTTACGGGCGGATGATCGGCGCGGCGCGGCGCGTGGCCGGCCGGCTGTTCCAGATCGTGGGCGGGATCACCAAGCTCCGCGTGGAAAACGCGGAAGGGTCGGCCTACGCCATCTGGGCACGGGATTACCGCGAGCAGAAGCGCGCGGAAATCGAGCTTGGCGCGCTCGAGGGTCACTCGCGGGCGTTCGGTGCCGCCCTTCCCTTCCTTGCCGGCGGGGTACTGCTCCTGACGGTAATGACCGTCGGCGACCGAACGGTCCCGGTCGGCGATTTTCTCGTCGTCTATACCGTCTTCATCGCCTTCCAGTCGGCCATCGGCCGGCTCGGCGAGTCCTTCGGCACCGTTGCCGCCATGCTGCCTGCATTCGACCAGATGCGCCCGCTGCTCGCCGCAGTCCCCGAAGCACAGGTCGAGGGAGAGCCGGTCGAATTCCTGGGCGGCGACATTCTGTTCGACCGGATTTCGTTCCGCTACGATCCCGACGGCCCCCTGATCCTCGACGATGTCACCATTCGCGCCCGCCCCGGCGAATTCGTCGCGATCGCCGGCGAGTCCGGCGCGGGCAAGAGCACCCTGTTCCGGCTCGCGCTCGGTATCGACCGTCCCAGTGCCGGCGCGGTGTATTACGACGGGCGCGATTTGCGGCACCTGAACCTGAAACAGGTGCGCCGGCACATGGGCGTGGTGCCGCAATCGTTCGGCCTCCATCCCCAGGATCTCTGGGACAATGTGGTCGGCCACTACGATGACGTGGCGAGCGAGGACGTATGGACGGCGGTGCGGATCGCCGAAGTCGAAAACGAAATCAAGAGCATGCCGATGGGCATGATGACCATGGTCGGCACCAGCGGGGCCGTTCTGTCGGGCGGGGAGAGCCAGCGCATCACCATCGCCCGCTCGGTGATCGGCAGCCCGCGGATCATGCTGTTCGACGAGGCGACCAACTGGCTGGACAACGAAAGCCAGGCCAGGGTCATGCGGAACCTCGCCGCGCTTACCTCCACGCGGGTCGTCATCGCTCACCGCCTGTCCACGCTGGAGCAGGCGGACCGCATCTACGTGTTGCAGGCCGGCAAGGTCGTTCAAAGCGGATCGTTCAACGAGCTCATGGACGTGGACGGGGTCTTCAAAGAGCTGGTCAAGAGGCAGGTCGCCTGATCCGAACGGCCGCAGCGCCCGGGATTTCGACGCGCTCGCGGCAGCCCGGCCGCCGGACTTCACGCCCCGAGAGGACCCGCGAAACCGGAAGACTTGGATGAAGAACCCCGTTGACGCAGCAGATTTCCTCGTGTCGAGGGCCGGCGAAGACAGCGAATTTCGCGAACGCCTCCTCGCGAATCCGAGGGCGGCGATAAAAGAGGAATTCGGCGTGATGCTGGCCGAAGGCCACGAGATTCACGTGCACGAAGAGACTCCTGAAGAGACGCATGTCGTGCTCCCGCCGCGCAGCAAGCTCAGCAGGGAAGAACGCGAGGAGGCGAAGACCGGCGCCTCATCGCTGGAATTTCTTCGCAAGACGCTGCACGACCCCGCGCCGCCGCTTCGCCCCCCCGCACCGGAACGCACGGGATACGGAGGAAAGCCCGCGACCTCCGAGGCGCTTGCGACAGTGGCAAGGGAGAGCATCCGCCGCGGCCTCCTCTTCCTGGAGAGCGCGATCGACGAGAATGGCGCCTGGCACTGCATCCGGTTCAATACGGCGGACCCGGACATCCCGCGGCACTACGAAAGACCGCCCTTCGTTTCGGCTTACTGCGCGCTTGCCCTGGAAGCCTGCGACGAAGCGCGTGCACGGGCGATCCGCGCCGCCACCGGGGCATATCTCATCGAGACCATGGAATATCCCGGATTGTGGCGCTATTACCGCCATCTTCCCCAGGATCTGGACAGCACGACACTCTGTTCGCTCGCGATCGATACGCACCCGTGGATTTTCCTGGGAAGAAACATTCCGAAAATATTGGCGAACCGCGACGAGGAAGGCCGTTTTCTCACCTGGGTACTGGCGGAAGACGAACCCGATGTCGTGTCGCGCTTTCGTATCGAAGCCGACCCCGTGGTCAATGCGAACGTCATCGCCTGTCTCGGCGACGGGCCCCAAACCGGGGACGCACGGCGATGGCTGGAAACGCTGGTTGCCGAAGGCAGACTCGAGGGCTCGTCCAAATGGTATCCCGACACGGTCGCGATTTACTATGCGATCGCCCGCGCCACGGTTCGCGCGCGGCCCGCTCTCGAACGCCTGCGCCCGATACTTGCCGACCGGATCCTGGAATTGCGCGACGAGGCGGCGCAGTTCGGCAATGTGCTTCAGACCGCCCAGGCGGTGTCGGCGCTCTACAATATCGGAAGTCTCGAACGCGGCGACGTTAGACGCCTGGCGGACGGTGTCATAAGCGCGCAACGCGACGACGGCAGCTGGCCGGAGCTCCTCGCTTTCGGAGACCAGTCGCTAAAGTGGGGCACGGTCGGGCAGATAGGGCATGGCTCCGAATCCGTGACGACGGCGTTTTGTATCGAAGCCCTGGAACGTCTGGTGGAAGTCCTGCGGGCCTGACGGATTTACGGCTTGCGTTATCGGGAGATAACATGAACGCGCACGTAAGGGAGCTGCCATGCCGCACGTCACGGCCCAGGGCGGCGGCGGCACGGGATATTGATTAGAACGACACCCGCCGACCGGGGCCTCGTCAAGCTTCCCGCGCTTGCCCCGCACCTGCAATTTCACGATATCGGCGACCGGCGGGCTCTGCTGGTCTCGGAATCGTTCAATACCCTGCTGCACGGCGGGCTTTATTGCGATCTGCTGCCGCTGGTCGATGGCCGGGGGACGCTGGACGAGATCGTTGCGGCCCTTGAGGGCGCGCACGCCGCCAGCGACGTTCTTGCCGCCATCGTTTCGCTCTCCGCGAAAAACTACGTCGTCTCCGCCGAACATGGCATGGACCGGGGCCGGGCGGCCTACTGGTCGTCGCTCGGCGCATCCCCGCGCTGGGTGGAGCAACGGCTGGCGGAAACGCGCGTCGCGATCGAAGGCGGCGACGGCCGCTTGATCCGGCATCTGGAGGAATCGGGCGCGCGCGTGGGAACCGGCGATCCCGATCTCACGGTCATCGTCTGCGACGATTATCTCGAACCGCATCTTGCCGAAATAAACCGCCGCAAGCTCGAGGAACGGGCGCCATGGATACCGGCGCGGCCGCGCGGTATGGAGGCGCTTTTCGGCCCGGTCTTTCGCGCGGACGGGGAAGGAGCCTGCTGGGACTGCTTAGCATACCGCCTAGGCAACCATCGGGAGGTCCACGGGTTTCTGCGCAGCGTTGCCGGCGAGAAGGCCGCCTTCAAGCCGTTCGCGGCTCAGCCCGCGGTGCTCGACGCGCTCTACGGGCTGATCGCGGCGGAAATCGTCAAGTGGCTCGTGCTGGACGAGGCGGCGCCGATCCACCAACACGCGATCGGGATGAATGTGGGCACCTTCGCCAGCTCACGGCATCGGGTCATGCGGCGGCCGCAATGCCGGGCCTGCGGCGACGAAGAGTTGCATCGGCCGGACCGTCCGCCGGTTCCGCTGTCTCTGAAACCGAGCCCCAAGACCCATCGCAACAGCGGCGGCGCGCGAAGCGTGGCGCCGGTAGTCACCCTGGCGAAATACCGGCATCTGGTGAGCCCGATTAGCGGCGTCGTGACATGGCTTTCGCGCACCACCGACGAAACCGATCCCTGGCTGCACGTCTACTGGGCGGGGAGCAATCCCGGCATGAGAAGCCGCAGCCTGAGCTCGCTCAGGCGGAGCCTGCGCAGCAAGAGCGCCGGCAAGGGCAGCACACGCGAGCAGTCCGAGATCAGCGCCCTCTGCGAGGCGGTCGAACGCCATTCGGGCGCCTATTGCGGAGACGAAATCCGTGTCCGGGGGCGGTTCGCCGAGCTCGCCCGGGACGGGGAGGCGATCCATCCGAACGAGGCGCAGCTGTTCAGCGACGACCAGCTCGACAACGCGGAAAGCATCAACGCGAAGGACCACCCGTACAACGTCGTGCCGCCGCGTCTCGACCCCGACGCCGAAATCGATTGGACCCCGGTGTGGTCGCTGACGCAGCGGCGCCATCGATATCTGCCGACGTCGATGCTCTACAGCATGCCGGCGGAACGGCGCGGCCCCTCGGACCTGATCGCCGATTCCAACGGCTGCGCCGCGGGCAACACCCTGGAAGAGGCCATCCTTCAGGGCTTCTACGAGCTGGCCGAGCGGGATGCGTTCGCCATCTGGTGGTACAACCGGCTCAGAGTGCCGGCGGTCGATCTCCGCGGCTTCGACGATCCGTACCTGGCAGCGGCCCCGGACTATTACGCCCGATGCGAGCGGGATCTGTGGATGCTGGACGTAACCTCCGATTTCGGCATCCCCGCGTTCGTCGCGCTCTCGCGCAGACCGGACGGCAAGACCGAGGACATAATTTACGGCGCGGGGGCCCACGCCGACCTGCGCCTGGCGGCGCTGCGCGCGATCTGCGAACTGAACCAGTGCCTGACCTGGCTGCCGCGTCCGGGGAAGGAGGCCGGGCGGCCCACGATCGACGATCCGCTGGCGCTCGGGTGGTGGAAAACCGGTCGCCTCGCCGATTGTCCGTGGCTCGCGCCGGCGGAAAACGAGCCGTTGCGCGAGGCTTCGCACTATCCGGCGATCGAAACGGAGGATACGCGCGAAGACGTGGAATATTGCCGCGCGCTCGTGGAGGCGAGGGGCATGGAGTTCCTGGTGCTGGATCAGACCCGGCCGGACATTGGCATGCCCGTGGCGCGGGTCGTCGTGCCGGGCATGCGCCATTTCTGGGCGAGGTTCGCCCCGGGGCGCCTGTATGACGTGCCCGTCGCCATGGGGTGGCGCGACCGTCCCCTCGCCGAAGCCGAGCTCAATCCGGCGCCCGTCGTCGCGTGAGGAAGCGAAATGGAAATTGACGACGCAATCGCGCTCACCCAGGACCGTCTCGCCGAAGAGGGCGGTACCATGGGTGAATTGCTGGGGCATTTTCGCAACAGGGTTTCGCCGGTTCTGATCGGAGATCCGGAATGGGAGCGAATCCTCGAATGCGCCGCGAACCTCCCGATCACGATGGGGGCCCTTCCGTTCGGCTTCGAACTGCCGCTGCACGAACCCGATCCGGAAGCCGATTTCGGCGCCTCGCTGGCGAGCGGAACCAGAACGGCGGCGTTCTTCGAGGAGCGCGCGCGGACCGACGAGGCGGACGAAACCGCGGGAGCGATCGTGCGGTTGTTCGAACGGATGGATGCCGAAGTCTCGCCCCTGCGCGAGATTGTCGGCCGCAAGCTGATGCTGGAATACGATATCGGCTCGGGGGGAGAGAGCGACCGCCCGTTCCCCGCCATGTTCCTGCGGCCGGGGGAACGTCCGATCCTGGGCGCGGGCGGTCAGGCGGACGATGTCGGTACGGTTATCGACGCGCTGGTTTCCTGCGTCGGATGGGAAATCGCCCCCGCGCAGCGGAAGAACGTCGAGCGCGCTTACCTCGCTCAGCCGGAAGATACGCGCATGGATTCGTTCGGCGTATTCCCGTCGCGCTCACGGGCGATCCGGCTCGCCATCATGGGCTTCAAGTCGCGGCGGGAAATACGGTCCTATCTCGAGGACACCGGTTGGCCGGGAGAGATCCCGGCTGTCGAGTCCGTCATCGAGCGTTTCAGGGAACGCGTGAATATCGTGCGGACCGGGACGAATATCGACGTGCTGGAAGACGGCTTGGGTCCGACGCTCGGCCTCACGCTCATCGTCAAGCAGAGATATACGAAGGATTCCCGCTATTGGCTCGACGGGCTGACCGATTGGGATCCTTTCCTCGAAGCCCTGCGCCACGAGGACATCGTCGTTCCAGAGAAACTGGCCGCGCTGGCCGGCTGGGTTTCGAAACCGACGACGCTATTTGCGAAGTCCGGACGATTCGTGATGCTGCGCGGCATTCATCACATAAAGCTGGTCGTATCCGGAGACCGGCTCCGACAGGCCAAGGCCTACGTGTTCATGGTGCTTTCCGGGGCGGTCCCGCAATAGGGCCGGACCGGGACGGAGGCGCTACCAGAGCTTCTCCGTCGCCAGCCGCGCGCCCTCGGCCATCGCCTCGAACTTGGCCCAGATCACCGTCGGGTGAACCTCGGTGTGGTAGCAGGCCTGGGACGAGAACCCGCAATCGCCGCCCGCAAGCACGTTCTCCCGTCCCACCCGCTCGGCGTATCGGACGAGGCGTTCGGCGATCAGCTCCGGGTGCTCGACGATGTTGCTGGCGTGGGTGATGACGCCCGGGATCAGCGCCTTGCCGTCGGCGAGCTCGAGATCTTCCCAGATGTGGTACTCGTGCTCGTGGCGCGCGTTCGCCGCTTCGAACGAATAGCTGCCCGCGTCGATGTCGAGCATGTACCTGCACACCTCGTCCATCGGCGCCTCGTAGATCCTCGGACCCTCGTTGATGCCGTAGCAGGTGTGATAGCGGACCCTGTCTTCGGGGATGCCGCGCAGCGCGTGGTTGAGCGCCTCGACATAGAGCCGGCACTTGCGGTCCTTGCCGGCGTCGTCGAGCGCGGGGTCGACCAGGATGTCGCAAAGGAACGGGTCGTCGACCTGTAGCAGGAATCCGGCATCGACGATCGCGAGGTACTCGGTCCTGAGCGCCTCGGCGACCGCGCCGGCATATTCCTCCTCGGTTCCGTAGTAGGCGTTGTATCCGACGCCGGCGGGCGAGATCGCCGGGACGAACGCGTCGTGGCACGAGACATCGGCAAGGGCGGCCTTGAGGTTGTCGAGGTCGCGGGCGAGCGCCGCCTCGCCCTTGTAGGACACCGGCCCGACGCAATACATCGGTGCCATCGCCACGATCGCGCCGCCCATCATCACGCGGGCGAAATACTCCGCGTAATATTCCGGGAACGCGGCGGTCTCGGCCGCGAACAAATTGTATTTCTCGTCCCGGCGGGCTTCGAACCCCTCGATCCGCTCCTCGATATAGGCGAAGAATCCGGTCTTCGACATTTCGCCGTCGGCCACGACATCGATGCCGAGGTCGGCCTGGCGCTTGACGATCTCCCGGACGCCCTCGCCGATCTTCCTGCGGTAGTCGTCCTCGTCGTAGGGTTCGCCCTCGTGCTTCGCCTTCATCGCGTCGAGCACCTCGACGGTGCGCGGCAGGCTGCCGACGTGGGTGGTCAGAATGCGGTCCTTGTGTCCCTGCATGGCGCATCTCCCTCGCTGAGGTCCGGCTGCATCGTCCTTCGGATTTTACGCACAAGCGGTCGCGGCGCGACACCCGCGCTCATGCCGATGCGTCCGCCTTGGGCTTGCGCGAGGACACCGTGACGCCGCCTATGATCAGCGCCGCGCCGATCAGGTGATAGACGTTCAACGTCTCGCCGAGAAAGGGAACGGCGATCGCGGCGGAGAACACCGGAACCAGATACATGTAGAATCCGGCGCGGGAGGGTCCGAGGCGCGCGATCGCGACGTTCCATCCGAGGATCGCGACAACCGAGGGAAAGAAGGCGACGAACAACAGAGACGCGATGGCTCTCGTGCTCGCGGCCGGAAGCCCCTCCTCGATCAGCTCGACCGCGAAGAACGGCACGTGGCACAGCGCGCCGACCGCGCAAACCATGGTGAGCAGGGTGAGCGTATGCACCTCTCTGGGCATCAGCCGCGCCGCGACTCCGTACCCGGCGAGGCAGAGGTTGCACAGCAGCAGGACCGCGTCGCCCCGGTTGAAGTCGAGGCCCAGCAGCACGGCCGGATCGCCGCGCGAGATCATGTAGAGGAGCCCGACGACCGCGAGGACGACCCCGAAGATCTGCCGTCCGGTGGTCCTGTCGCCGAGGATTATCCAGGCGAGCAGCAGGATGAGCACGGGCAGCGAGGTCTGGATCACTCCGCCGTTGATCGCCGTGGTGTAGTTGAGGGCGACATAGGTGATGCCGGCCCCCATCAACGGCATCAGAAAGCCGAGCAGACAGACCAGCTTCCAGTGCCGTTGCAGCAGAACGCGGTCGCGCCGGATCAGGTGCCAGGCAAACGGCAGAAGCACCAGCGCGCCCACCGTCCAGCGGGTGAAGCCGAGCGTATAGGGCGCGACTTCGCCCGCAGCCCATCGCCCAATCACGTAGTTGAGCGCGAAGATCAGCGCCGACTGCGCCATCAGCAGGTGGGCGACGCCGTCGCCGGCGAGGAACGGGCTCTTGGGGCGATCGGTCACGCGGGCTGCAGCGCCGGTTCTCTCCCCCGGTCCTCGGGCACGAACAGCGACAGGCAACCGGCCAGCGCGACCGCGAGCGCCGCGACGATCCAGAGCTCGTCGTAGCGCGCCCAGAGCGAGTAGAACGCGCCGCCGAGATAGGCGCCGACCGCCGCGCCGAGCCAGTGGCCGCCGAAAATCAGCCCCATGGCGAGGCCGATCACGCCGACCCCCATGCGGCTGGCGATGATGTGGGCGATCACCGGCATCGCCGCGAAGTTCAGGAAACCGTAGAGCGCGGCGAAGACGAACAGGAGCGGCAGGCTGCCCGAAACCTGCGTCAGCAATACGAACAATGCCACGCGGGTGAAATAGATCGAGGCGAGAAGGCGCGGCCGGTGCAGCCAGTCGGAAAGGAGCCCGAACAGGACCACGCCGATCATGTTGAAAGCGCCGTGCACGCCGTAGGCCGTCGCCCCCTCGATCGGCGCGAAGCCGCAAAATTCGGCATAGGGAATCAGATGGACCTCGATCACGCCCGCCGTGCTGAAGCCGCAGATCAGGAAGCCGATGGCGAGCAGCCAGAACGTCCCGCTCGACAGCACGTAGCGCAGGCGCTCCCGGAGCGGCGCGAGCATCTGTACGTCGGGCTCCTCGGAAACCCGCGGCGGGCGGCGCAAGACCAGCCAGGCGATCGCCACGATGGCAAGGGTCAGCACGCCGAGCACGGTGTAGGTCCCGCGCCAGCCGAGCGCGGTGACCATGGCCCCCAGCACCGGCAGCGCGATGAGCTGGCCTCCCGTCGCGCCCGAGAACCCGATGCCGCTCGCCAGGCCGCGCCCACGCTCGAAATACCGGGCGACGGCGGCGGAAACCATCGGCATCGCGATCGCGCCCGAGCCGATCCCGATCAACCCTCCGTAGAACGCGATCAGTTGCCAGTCCCGGATCGCCGCGGAGGTCGCGAGAATTCCGACGGCGACGCACATCAGGCCGCTGGAGCAGACGATTCGCGGCCCGAAGCGATCGATCAGGTTGCCCGCGAAGGGCGAGACGACCGCCATCAGCACCAGCGCGAGCGCACCGGCGTTGGAGGCGAGCTCGCGCGACCAGCCGGGCTCGACCTCCCAGAAGGACATCATCAGCCCGATCGAGCTGCGGGTCGCATAAACCGCCATCAAGGCGGCGAAACAGATCGCGACGACCAGCCAGCCGAACGGATTGCCGCGCAGCGCGGCCGCGATCATGCCGGGGCCCCCGCCTGGACGCCTCGGCGAAGGATGCCGGCTACATCGATCGGAAGCACTTCAGCACCGCCGCGCGCGATGCGGTCGCCGCCGCGGCCTGGTAGCCTTCCTTGTAGGGCATGGCGAAGTTGTGGGTCGCGCCGGGATGCACGACGATTTCGGCGTTGTCGTGGCTGGCATACGCATCCCGGATGGCGGCCACCTCGTCCATCGGCACCACCGGGTCCTCGTCGCCGAAATGGAAGCTCACGGGACACGAGATTTTCGGCGTTTCGTCCAGCGCCTCGCCGATCCTGGTGCCGTGGAACGAACCGGCGGCGTCGATCCCGAGGCGGGCCGCGCCGAGATGGGCGTAGAGGCCGCCGAAGCAGAAGCCGAGCATCGCGACCTTGCCGTTGCATTGCGGCCTCGCCCGGAGGTCCTTGACCAGGTCCTCGATGTCGAGCATGCCCTGCTCCTGATCGAACTTGCCGTAGCGTTCGAAGGCCTTTTCCATGTCGGCGGTCGGGCCCGGCATCACCCGCCAGAAAATGTCGGGCACGGAGACCAGGAACCCGTCCTTCGCCCAGGCGTCGGAGAGCTCCTTCATCTCGTCGTCGATCCCGAAGATCGCGGTGATCAGCAACAGGCCCGGAGCCTGAGTGCCGCCGTCGGGCTCGGCGAGGTATCCGTCGAAGGTCTCGCCGTTCCGCGTCGTGTAGGTGATGTCCTTGCCTGCCATGGCACTCTCCCTTTGTCGGTCGGCCGAAGCGCGGCTAGCCGTCCTCGGCCAGACGGATGCCGGTGAACGGCCAGCGTTGATGGGGGTAGAAGAAATTTCGGTAGGTGGCGCGGATATGCCCGGGCGGGGTCGCGCAGCACCCCCCGCGAAGCACCATCTGGTTCGACATGAACTTGCCGTTATATTCGCCGACCGCGCCCGGCGAAGTGCGGAAACCGGGATAGGCGACATAGGGACTCGCGGTCCATTCCCACACGTCGCCGATCATCTGGCGAAGGCCGGATCGGCCGTTGCCGTTCGGGGCAACCGGGTGCAAGCGGTCGGCGGCAAGCAGGTTGGCGCTGTCTTCGTCCACCGCGGGCGCCGCGGCCTCCCATTCGGCCTCCGTCGGCAGGCGCTTGCCGGCCCAGGTCGCGTAGGCCGCCGCTTCGTAATGGCTGACATGGCAGACCGGCGCGTCGTCGTCGAGCGGAGCTTCGCCGGCGAGGGTGAACTCCGAGCGTTCGCCGTCAGCCTCGCGCCAGTAGAGCGGCGCTTCCCACCCCTCCGCCTGGACGGTGGCCCAGCCGTCGGCGAGCCACAGCAGCGGATCACGGTATCCGCCGTCCTCGACGAAGGCGCGGTACTCGCCGTTGGTGACCGGGCGGTCGGCGAGTCGAAAGTCTTCCAGAACGACCCGATGCCGCGGCCGCTCGTTGTCGAAGGCGAAGCCGCTCCCGTCGTCGCCCAGCCGGCCCAGCCCGCCCTCGTGCCCGGTCCAGCCCATCTCCGGCACCGCCGCGGCCTCGCGCGCGTTGCGCGGCCGGTAGGCGGGGCAAAGCGGGTTGCGGGACAGCACGTGCTTTATGTCCATCAGCAGCAGTTCCTGGTGCTGCTGCTCATGATTGAGCCCGAGCTCAATCAACTCGCCGGGCGCGGCCCAGGCATCGACGGAAAGCGTGTCGAACAGCCGGCCCATCGCCCTGTCCACATGGGCGCGATAGGCGATGACCTCGGAGACCGGAGGCCGGGACAACAGGCCGCGGTCGGGACGCGGATGCCGCTCGCCCACGCCCTCGTAATAGGAATTGAACAGATATCCGAAAGCCGGATCGAAGGGCTCATAGCCCGGCAGGTGCGGCGAGAGGACGAAAGTCTCGAAGAACCAGGTGACGTGAGCCAGATGCCACTTGGTGGGACTCACGTCCGGCATCGACTGGACCTGCTGGTCCTCCGGCGAAAGCGGCGAGGCCAGGGTCTCGCTCAGTCCACGGACTTCGGCGTAGCGCTTCGCGAGGCGGGCCCGCGACACTTCATGGTCTTCGGAATGCAAGGACGGACGCCCCCATGGCTTGCGCGAATCGCGGCGGAGGCTAACGCATTAGGCCGTGCAACGGAACCGGCGGGCGCGGCCGTCACGCGGCGGTATCGGCATCCTCGGGCGGCGTCTCCGGGACGGATTCGGGCTCGGGCGGCGCCTTTGCGATTCCGACCCTGGCAGCGCGCAGGAGGCGGCCGTTCAGCATGTATCCCGTCTCGACCACCTGCATCACCGTGCCCGGCTCGGCGTCGGCGGTCGGTATCTCGAACATGGCTTCGTGGAGGTTGTGATCGAACTTCTCGCCGGCGGGGTCGATCTTCTCGACGCCGTGGCGCTGGAATATGGCGGCCAACTCGCGCTCGGTGAGCTCTATTCCGCCGACCAGCGAACTCAGCGCCTCGTTTTCCCCTGTGTCTTCGGGAAGCGCCTCCAGCGCGCGGCGCAGATTGTCGGCCACCGACAGGACATCGCGCGCGAATCCGGTTATCGCGAATTTCGCGGTCTCCTCACGCTCGCGCTGGCCGCGTCTGCGGACGTTCTCGGTTTCGGCGAGAGACCGCAGAAGCCGGTCGTTGAGCTCGGCGATCTCGGCCTCGTAGTCGCGCTCTTCGGGCGGGTCATCGGCATCCGCTTCCGCGGGGCCGCCGGCCCAGGGCGAGGCCTTGTCGGCCTCGGCGCCCTCTCCGAGCTCTCCGAGCTCGGCAGCCGATTCGTCCTCGCCCGTGTCCGCCGCGTCTTCGGCCTCTTGCGGCGTCTCTTCCTCCTCGGCCGGATCCTCGCTCCGCTCCGTTTCCTGCTTGTCGGTCTCACTCATGGCTCAGGCCTCGATTTCCGTGCTCGCGGCGCCGCCGACCAGACGGCCGACGACCTTGGCGGTGTAATCGACGATGGGAATGACGCGCGCGTAGTTGATCCGGGTGGGGCCGATCACGCCGATCGCCCCGACGATGCTGCTCGCGTTGTCGTTGATCGGAGCGACGACAAGAGAACATCCGGTCATGTCGAAAAGCGTGTTCTCGGAGCCGATGAAGATCTGCACCCCTTCGCCGCTCCCGGTAAGGTCGAGCAGGCGGAGCACGAGCTCCTGGGTCTCCAGCGCCTCGTAAAGGCTGCGCACCCGCTCCAGATCGCTGAGCGCCGCGACGTCGTCGAGGAGATGCGCCTGCCCCTTTACGATCAGCGCGCCGGCATTGCGCTCTCCGACCCAGGTGGCGAGCCCGGCTTCCACCAGCTTTGCGGTAATCGAATCGATCTGGCTCCGCCGGTCCTCGATTTCCGTCTTGATGTCGCGGAGCGCCGTTTCGACCGTGCGGCCCACCAGCCTGGCATTCAGGTAGTTGCCCGCCGCGATCAGGGCGGAGGGCGGCGTCCCCACGGGCAACTCGATCAGCCGGTTCTCGACGATCCCGTCCGCCGTGATCAGGATCACCAGGGCGCGGCCGTCGCCGAGATTCACGAACTCGACATGCTTGAGCGGGCGATCGGTCTTGGGCGCGACGACCAGCCCGGCGCAGCCCGCGAGCCCGGACATCACCGCTGTCGCCTCGTTCAGCACCTGGTTCACGTTGGTGCTTTGCGCCGCGCATTGGCTCTCGATCACCGTGCGGTCGTCATCCGAGAGCTCGCCGATCTGCAGGAGCCCGTCGACGAACAGGCGCAAACCGGCCTCGCTCGGCAGCCGCCCGGCCGAGCTGTGCGGAGAGTCCAGCAGCCCCATGTCCTCGAGATCCGCCATCACGTTCCGGATCGTCGCGGGCGACAAGGGCTGAGGCAGCCGACGCGACAGCGTGCGCGAACCGACCGGCTCGCCCGTCTGCACGAAGGCTTCGACGATCTCCCGAAAGATCTCTCTCGACCTCTCGTTGAGTTCGCCGACGATGGTTGGCGGAGCGCTTTGCATGGGTCCCCCTGCGGGCGGTTGGAATGTAGTGACGGCGCTTTGCACCGTCAACGGAGAGGGCTGGCGGAAACCGCCCAAGCCTTTGTATTTGCGGCACGATAGCCGCTGCTGGTACAAGCCCCCGCGGCCATCGGAGCAAGCGGGAGAGCGCGATGAGACCATCCGGCAGGGCGCCGAACGAGATGCGCGGAATCGTGCTCGAGCCCGGGTTCTCGAAACACGCCGAGGGATCGTGCCTCGCCCGTTTCGGCGATACGCATGTGCTCTGCAACGCGACGGTCGAGGAGCGTGTCCCGCCCTTCCTCAGGAATACCGGGGCGGGCTGGGTCACCGCGGAGTACGGCATGCTGCCCCGCTCCACCCACGAACGGACCGACCGGGAAGCGGCGCGCGGCCGGCAAAGCGGTCGCACGCTGGAGATCCAGCGTCTGATCGGCCGCTCGCTGCGCGCGGTGGTCGACATGCCGACCCTCGGGGAACGCCAGATCCGGCTCGACTGCGACGTCATCCAGGCGGACGGCGGCACACGGACCGCGGGGATCACCGGCGCCTGGGTCGCGCTCCGCATCGCGATCGACACGCTTCTCGAAAGGAGGATCGTCGCCAGGGATCCGATGACCGATTCCGTGGCCGCCATCTCCTGCGGCATCGTCGGCGGCGCGCCGTGCCTCGACCTCGACTATTCCGAGGACAGCGGCGCGGACGCCGACGCCAATTTCGTGCTTACGGGGTCGGGCGGCATCGTCGAGATCCAGGGCACGGCTGAGACCGGACCGTTCGGCCGAGCGGATTTCGACGCGTTGCTCGATCTCGCCCAGGACGGCATCGCCACGCTGACCGGGCTCCAGATGGCGGCGATCGGGCGGGGCTGAGACGGTGGCCCGCCGGTTCCGCGGCAGCCGGATCGTCGTCGCCAGCCACAACCGCGGCAAGGTGACGGAAATCGCCGACCTGCTCGAACCCTACGATATCGCGGGGGTTTCCGCGGGGTCTCTCGGCCTGGCGGAACCCGAGGAGACGGGGGCGACTTTCGGGGAAAATGCCGCGATCAAGGCGCTGGCGAGCGCTTCCGCTTCGGGCGAGGCGGCGTTGAGCGACGATTCGGGGCTGGCGGTCGCCGCGCTGGGCGGCGAGCCGGGCATCCATTCGGCGCGATGGGGCGGGCCGCGGCGCGACTTCGCGCTCGCCATGCAAAAAGTCGAGGACGCGCTTCCCCCCGATGCCGCGAGGGATGCCGCCTTCGTCTGCGCCCTGGCCCTCGCCTGGCCGGACGGCCATGTCGAGATCTTCGAAGGCCGGGTCGAGGGGCAACTCGTCTGGCCGCCCCGCGGCACACGCGGTTTCGGCTACGATCCGATGTTCGTCCCGAAAGGCGGCGCGCTGACCTTCGGCGAGATGGAACCCGGCGCCAAGCACGCGATCAGCCACCGGGCGGACGCGTTCGGGAAGCTGGCGGCGGCCTGTTTCGCGGACGCGCCATGACCGGCTCGTTCGTACCCGACGAGCGGACTCTCGGCCTCTACGTCCACTGGCCGTTCTGCAAGTCGAAATGCCCCTATTGCGACTTCAACAGCCATGTCGAGACTCCTATCGATCAGCGGCGCTGGCGCGATGCGCTAACCGCGGAGATCCGCCATTTCGCGGAGCGTGCGCCGGGCCGCCGGCTGGAAACCGTTTTCTTCGGCGGCGGCACCCCGTCGCTGATGCCGCCCGAGACGGTCGCCGCGGTCATAGAGACCGCCAGGGCCTGCTGGGACGCGGCGGAAGACATCGAGGTAACCCTCGAAGCCAACCCGACGTCGGTTGAGGCCGCGCGGCTCGGCGCATACCACGCGGCCGGCGTCGGACGCCTGTCGCTCGGCGTGCAGTCCTTCCAGACCGAGGGACTTGCCGCGCTGGGCCGCGAGCACGGCGTCGAAGAGGCGGTTGAGGCGATCGCGGCAGCCCGCTCCCTGTTCGACCGCGTCTCGTTCGATCTGATCTATGCCCGGCCCGGCCAGACCCGCGAGGGCTGGCGCCGCGAGCTCGCCACGGCGCTCGATTACGCGGGCACGCACCTGTCGGTTTACCAGCTCGCGATCGAGCCGGGCACCGCGTTCCACGGGCTGCACCGCCGGAGAGAGCTGGCCTTGCCCCCGGAGGAGGAACAGGCGGGGTTCTTCGAGGACACACAGACCGCCCTCGAAGCGGCAGGCCTCCCGGCCTACGAGATTTCCAACCACGCCAGACCCGGCGACGAGTGCCGTCACAACCTGATCTACTGGCTCTCGGGGGACTATGCCGGCGTCGGACCGGGAGCCCATGGGCGCATCGCGGCGGACGGCCGCGCCGCCGCCTTCGTCCAGCGGCGCGCACCGGAGGCCTGGCGCGAGGCGGTGGAGCGCGACGGTCATGCCACCGTGTCCGAGACGGTGCTGGAGCCGTCGGAGCGGTTCGAGGAAATTGCGATGATGGGGCTCCGCCTCACCGACGGGATTCCGCGCCGTCGACTCAGGGCGCTGACCGGACGGGACCCGGAGGATTCGTTCGACCCGGCGGCGCTGAAGCGCATGGTCGAGGGCGGCTTCATCGAGATCGACGAGTACGGCATCAGGGCAACGCCGGAAGGGCGTCAGCGGCTCGATGCCGTGCTCGGCGAGCTCCTCGCCCGGTCCGCCGTCGGCTCGATGTCCGCCGGGTCCTTGCCCCATGTGGAAAGCGCCCTATACGCTCCCTCGCCATGACCCCAAGCCGAACTCAGGGATAGCCGGAAGCGATGTCGGAGCAGGCGGCCGCGCCCGGGCTCTATCTGGTGGCGACGCCGATCGGCAATCTGCGCGACATCACGCTGCGGGCGCTGGATACGCTTCGCGCCGCCGACGTCATCGCCTGCGAAGACACCCGCGTGACGCGCAAGCTGCTGACCGCGCACGGCATAACGTCCCGCCTGACCCCCTATCACGACCACAACGCGAACGAGGCGGGACCGGCCCTGATCGAGCGCGTGGAGGCGGGACAGGTCGTTGCGCTGGTATGCGATGCCGGGATGCCGCTGATCTCGGATCCGGGGTTCCGCCTCGTGGCCGAAGCCAACGCGCGCGGAATTCCGGTCACCGTCCTGCCGGGCGCTTCGGCGCCGCTTGCCGCGCTGGTGCTCTCGGGCCTGCCCGCCGACCGGTTCCACTTCGCGGGCTTTCCCCCGCCCCGCCGGTCCGCGCGGCGAACCTTCCTTCGCGCTCTCGCCGACATCGACGCGACGCTTGTCCTGCTGGAATCGCCGCGCCGGCTGGGGGCGTCGCTGGCCGACATGAACGAGGTCCTCGGTTCCCGGCCGGCGGCGGTCGCCCGGGAGCTCACCAAGCTGCACGAGGAGGTAATACGCGACGATCTCCGGTCCCTTGCCGAGAAATACGCCGAAGAGGGTCCGCCGCGCGGCGAGATCGTGGTCCTGGTCGGCCCGCCCGAGCAGCCCGCGGCGGCGGACGAGGCGGACATCGACGCCCGCCTCGGCGAAGCCCTGGCCACCATGTCGGTCCGCGACGCGGCCGCTCTCGTCGCCGAGGCGACCGACGCGCCGCGCCGGACGGTTTACCGCCGCGCGCTCGCCCTCTCCCGCCCGGCGTGACGGGATCGCGCGACACCGACCGTTTCGGCCGCTGGGCGGAGCGGGTCGCCGCGCTCTTTCTCGCGCTCAAGGGGTACCGAACCCTTGCACGCCGGTTCCGCTCGCCGTCGGGCGAGATAGACCTGATCGCCAGGCGCGGGCGGCTGGTCGTCTACGTCGAGGTCAAGGCGCGGCGCGGGGCGCAGGAGCGAGCCGAAGTGCGCGACCGCCAGCGCCGCCGCATCCGCCGCGCCGCGGAGCATTTCCTGAAGCTGCGTCCGGAGCTCTCGTCCTGCGATCAGCGGTTCGACGTCGTCCTGATCCGTCCCGGTGCGTTTCCGACGCACCTCAAGGACGCTTGGCGAGACTAGGCGCGGTGGGCAATATGGCCGCTCCATGGGCTCGACGGAATGAAGTCCTTCGCACCTCTCCTCCCGATTGCCGCGGCCGCCGCCCTGCTGGGCGGTCTGTCGCTTTCGGGTTGCGCTCCGGTCGCCATCACCGCCGGGACGGCCGCCGCCTCGGCGGCGGCGGAGGAGCGCGGGGTCGGGGGCGTGGTGAGCGACACCGCGATTCGCGCGGAGATCAATGCGCGGTGGCTCGGCCATGACGTGGACATGTTCGTTGCGGTTCAGCTCGAGGTCGTCGAAGGCCGCGTGCTGCTGGCGGGACAGGTGGAGAGGCCGGAGCACCGGGTCGATGCGGTCCGCCTCGCCTGGAAGGCGGACGGGGTCAAGGAGGTGATCAACGAGATCCGGATCGCGAAGAGCCGCGGCATCGGCGAATATTCGCGCGACGCCTGGATCGCCGCCCGGCTCCGGGCGAAGATCCTGTTCGACAAGGACATCGCTTCGATCAACTATTCGATCGATAGCGTGGGCCGCGTTGTCTACCTGATGGGAATTGCCCGGAACGAAGCGGAACACGAGCGCGTCAAGGCGCATGCCCGCGACATCCCTTATGTCAAACGCCTGATCAGCCACGTGATCCTCAAGGACGACAAGCGGCGCAAGTCAGGGTGAGCGCTATCCCCGGGCGGGCGTCCCGACCGGCTCGACCGAACGCGAAAGGACCGCGATGAGCCTCACAGTCGCCATCCAGATGGACCCCATCGAGTCGATCGACATCGACGCCGACAGCACATTCGTGCTTGCGCTGGAGGCAGCCCGGCGTGGCCACACGCTCTACCACTATCCGCCGGACAATCTCTCGTTCAGGGACGGGCGGATCTACGCCTCGGCGCGACCGCTCGCCGTGCGCCGCAAGCGGGGCGATCATTTCACCCTGGGCGAGGAGGCCGAGCTCGACCTCGCCGGCGTCGATATCGTGCTGATGCGCCAGGACCCTCCGTTCGACATGGCCTATATCACGGCGACGCATCTGCTGGAGCACATCCATCCGGAGACGCTGGTGGTCAACGACCCGGCGGAGGTGCGCAACGCGCCGGAAAAGCTGTTCGTGACCCGTTTCGAGGGCCTGCTACCGCCCACGCTGATCGCCTCGGACCGGCGGGAGATCCTCGCCTTCCGCGCCGAACACGAGGATATCGTCGTCAAGCCTCTCTTCGGCAACGGAGGCGCGGGCGTCTTTCACGTGAAGCCTGGGGACGAGAATCTCGGCTCGCTGCTCGAAATGTTCGCCGAGACCTACCGGGAGCCGATCATCGTGCAGCGCTACCTGCCGGAAATCCGGGACGGGGACAAGCGCATCATCCTGGTGGACGGCGAGCCGGTCGGCGGGGTGAGCCGGATGCCCCAGGCCGGCGAGGCGCGAGCCAATTTCCATGCCGGGGGCGCGGCGAAAAAGGCCACGCTCACGCAGCGGGAGCAGGATATCTGCGCGCAGATCGGACCGGCGCTGCGCGACCGCGGGCTGGTTTTCGTCGGCATCGACGTGATCGGCGACTACCTGACCGAGATCAACGTCACCTCCCCGACCGGCATCCAGGAGATCAACCGGCTCGACGGTATCCGGATCGAAGCGACGATCTGGGACGCAATCGAGCGGCGCTACGCGGCGACGCGGGGCTAGCCGGTCGGAAGGGAAGAATCGCAACCTTGTCCGCCGCGTCCGACATGCCATGGACCGCTTCCCCGGCGATGCCGCCGACGCACTATCTCGACAACCGGATCTATACCGATCCGGAAGTCTTCGCGCTGGAACGCGAGCGGATCTTCGCGCGGTGCTGGAAGTTCGTGTGCCACGAATCGGAGATCGGCAACCGGGGCGACTACCGTACGGCCACGCTTGCCGGCGTCCCGCTGATCGTTCTGCGCGACGCGGAAGGGACGGTCCGCGCCTACTACAATATCTGCCCGCACCGGGGCGCGGCGCTGCTCAGGGAAAGCGCGGGCTCGATCGCCAACGACCGTATCCAGTGCTTCTACCATCTCTGGTCGTTCGACACGGCGGGGCGTTGCGTCAACATCCCCGAGGCCGGGGCCTACGAGGCGGTCGGTCTCGATCGCGACCGGGTGGGGCTGCGCCCGGTCCGGGTGGAACTGTTCTGCGGCATGGTCTTCGTCTGCCTCGGCAACGACGCGCCGCCCCTGCTGGAGGCTCTGGGCCCGGCGGCGGACGACATGCGCGGACCCCTGGGAGCCCGGCCGCTCAAGGTCTTCCACTACCACCGCGCCGAAATCAAGGCCAACTGGAAGCTGTTCGTGGAGACCAATACGGAGGGCTATCACGAGCTTCTCCACGTCTTCAACCGCCGTACCGGCGTGGGCCGGGCGGAATACCGCAAGCGTCGCTGGGAAACCCATGCCGGCGGGCACAACACCTTCCACCAGGCGATCATTGGCTACGACCGGCACGAGCTCGAAGGCCGCGAGGAAGCGACCTTCCCCGGCATGGTTCCGAACGGCCATATCGTGGTCGACCTGTTTCCGGACGCGATGTTCAACGTTCGCGCGACAGTCGGTCGGATCGACTCTCTCACCCCGATGGCTCCCGGCCTGACGCTGCTCGAATGCCGGGGCATCGGGCTGGCGGACGACACGGACGAGGAACGCGCCATGCGCGTGCGCCATCACAACCAGGTCTGGGGCCCGTCCGGCCAGAACCTTCCGGAGGACATCTGGGCGGTCGAAACCCAGTGGCGAAACATGGAGTCGGGGGCACTTGCCTATTCGATCGTCGCCCGCGAGGAGGACCGGGCCGCGATGGACGACGCGCCGGTGCGCAATTTCTACGCCGAGTGGCGGCGCAAAACGGGCCGCGCCTCGCACGATATAGGCCTCGATGCCTCGGCCGTGCAGGCGGCGGAATGAGCGGCGCCGAAATCCGCGAGACCCTGCGCGCCCTGGTCCACCGGTCCGGGCTCTGCCTCGACGAGAGCCGCTACGAAGACTTCGTCGCCCTCTTCGCCGACGACGGGGCCTATCGCATGATCGCCGCGACGCCCGAGCTCGGCGCGACCCAGACCTGGCTCGCCTTCGACCGCGACGAGCTCGCGCAGCACTTCGCCTCCATTCCCGAGCATCGCTGGCCGCCCGGCCAGACGACGCGGATCGTCTCCGTCGACGCGATCGAACTGGCAGGCGGGAGAGCGTCGACGGTGGCGACCTTCTGCATCCTGCGCAACGACGAGGAAGGCCGCACGGCATGCTATGCCGTCGGGCGCTACCGGGACCGCTGGCGCAACGACGGCACCGGCTGGCGCATCGCCGAGCGCGTCGTCGACCTGCGCACGCGCCTGCTTCCGGCGCCGGCGCCGATTCCGCTCTGACAACCGGACTGCAAGGGAGATAAACATGGCCGGCGGACCGATACCCGGGTTGCAGCATGTCGACCACGTGGCGTTGACGGTGCCCGATCTCGATGCGGCGGTGCGCTTTTACTGCGACGTGCTGGGCGGGACCGAACTCTACCGTATCGGTCCGTTCGATGCCGACGAATTGCCGCCGGCGGATGACGGCCGCGACTGGACGGAGGCCCATATCAACGTCAAGGGCGGGCGGCTTTACCTCGCCATGATTTCGATTGCGCCCAACGTAATGCTGGAGCTGTTCCGCTACGAAAAGCCGGAAGACGCGAGCGCCACGCCGCCGAGGAATTGCGATATCGGCGGCCACCACATCGCCTTCAAGGTCGACGACCTGGAAGCGGCGACGGCCCATCTCGCCGCCAACGGCTGCACGGTGATGGCAGGTCCGGTGACGCTCGACGAGGGGCCGTCGGCGGGGCTTCGCTTCAACTACGTGCTCGACCCATGGGGGAACCAGCTCGAATTCGTCGAATATACCGAGCAGGCCTTCATGGCGGAGTGCAAGGCACCGCTCTACCGGCGGTAAAGCCCCGGACATATCGATTCAATTATACGTGGCGGGCGAATTCGTTATGCTGCCGCCATGGTTGCAAGCATCCACACCGTCGCGTTTCACGGTATCGAAGTTCTCGACATCGAGGTGCAGGTCCAGGTGGCGAGCGGGCTCCCCGCCTTCATCGTGGTCGGCCTGCCCGACAAGGCGGTGGCGGAATCGCGCGAACGGGTCCGCGCCGCGCTGACCTCGATCGGATTGTCGCTGCCGTACAAGCGGATCATCGTCAACCTTTCTCCGGCCGATGTCGTCAAGGAAGGCAGCCATTTCGACCTTCCCATCGCGCTCGGCGTGCTTCTCACGATGGAAGTGCTGCCGTCCGATGCGGTCGACTCCTATGTCGCGCTCGGCGAGCTCGCCCTCGACGGTTCGATCCGGCCGGTGGCGGGCGTGCTGCTGGCGGCGATGGCGGCGGCGGGGTCCGACCGGGGGATCGTCTGTCCGGCGGTCTCGGGCGGCGAGGCGGCGTTCGCCGGCGGCCTCGACGTCCTCGCGCCCCGCGGGCTGATCCACCTGATCAACCACTTCCGGGGCGTGCAGGTTCTCACCCCGCCGGAGCCGCGTCTCGCCGAGGAAACCGCGCCGGTCGCCGATCTCCGCGACATCAAGGGCCAGGAGACGGCCAAGCGCGCGCTCGAAATCGCCGCGGCGGGCGCGCACAACATGCTGATGATCGGACCGCCGGGCGCGGGCAAGTCGATGCTGGCCTCGCGCCTTCCCGGCATCCTGCCGCCGCTCGACCCGGCGGAAACGCTCGAGATCTCGATGATCCACTCCGTCGCGGGCGCCATCGCCGACGGAACGCTGTCGCGCAGCCGTCCGTTCCGGGACCCGCACCATACGGCCTCGACCGCGGCGATCGTCGGTGGCGGGCAGCGGGCACGCCCCGGCGAGGTCTCGCTCGCGCATAACGGCGTCCTGTTCCTGGACGAGCTGCCCGAGTTCCAGCGCCCCGCTCTGGAGGCGCTGCGCCAGCCGATCGAGACCGGCAAGGCGGTGATCGCGCGCGCCAACGGCCATGTCAGCTACCCGGCGCGGTTCCAGCTCGTCGCCGCGATGAACCCGTGCCGCTGCGGCTGGCTCGACGACCCGGCGCAGGCGTGCAGCCGCGCGCCCCGCTGCGCCGCCGACTACCAGTCGCGCATCTCGGGCCCGCTCTTCGACCGCATCGACATCCATATCGACGTGCCGGCGGTGGACGTCGCGGACCTCGCCCTGCCCCCTCCCGCGGAGGGCTCGGCCGAGATCGCCGCCCGGGTCGGCGCCGCGCGCGCCGCTCAGACCGCCCGCTACGAGGACGCGGGCCTGCGCACCAACGCGGAGGCGGAGGGTGAAATTCTCGAGGCTGCGGCGTCCCCCGATGCCGACGGCAAGGCGCTGCTCGTCCAGGCCGCCGAAGGCCTCAAGCTGACCGCGCGCGGCTACCACCGGGTGTTGAGGGTCGCGCGCACGATCGCCGATCTCGACGGCGCCAGCGCGGTCGGCCGTCCGCACGTCGCGGAGGCGCTCGGCTACCGCCGGGTCGCATCCTCCTTGGCGTAAGGGATTGCGCCTCCCCGCTTGGCATCCGCCCCGTTTCGGCGCAGTGTTACGTCAACGGGGAAGCTCGAGGAGGGTGAAATGGCGAAGCGCATTGTCTCGATGGAAGAGATGCTCGACCGGACGGCGAAATTCAGCGAACTCGAACCCAGCAAGATGGCCTTCCTGGACACCAAGATCCCGGGCCACGAACGCGACATCTACAACGTGATCGGCGAAGGCGTGACCGAAGACCCCTCGCTCACGCCGGCGATCACGACGGTGCAGGATTTCAACGTCACCTACGTAGGGGCGGACCCGGGCAAGGGGGCGGCGCTCCATTCGCATACGACGGTCGAGGTGTTCATATCGATGTCGGGCCGCTGGGCGGTGTTCTGGGGCGACGACGGCGAGAACGAGGTCATTCTCGAACCCTGGGACGTCGTCTCCGTCCCCACCGAAGTCATGCGCGGCTTCAGGAATGTCGGCGACGAGCACGGCTATCTGATGGCGATACTCGGCGGGACCGATGCCGGGCGGGTCGCGTGGGCGCAGCGCGTGCTGGACCAGGCGTCGGAATCCGGCCTCAGCCTTGACGCCGACGGTAACGTGGTCGAGGCCGCCTAGGCCGGGCTTCCCGCCGGTCCGCGTTCCGCGCGGAGACGGGCGGCTTGCGGCCGGGTCGCGCGGAGATCGTCGGCGGCGGGTTCGGCGGACTTGTCGCGGCGGCGGCGCTGGCGGAGCGCGGCTGGTCGGTCCGCCTTCACGAGCGGCGCGGCGTCATCGACGCCGAAGGCTACGGGATCGCCGTCCAGCCCAACATGATGCTGATCTTCCGGGCGCTCGGGATCGCCGACGCGGTGATCGCGGGAGGCGCCCGGATCGACCGGCGCGACTCGCTTGACGGCGCGGGCAACGTCGTGCTGAGCCGCAAGACCGAGCGCAGCCCTTACCGCATCGACCGGCGACACATCGTTCGCCTGCTCGCCCGCCGCGCGGCCGAGGCGGGCGCCGAAATCGGGCTGGGCTCGCGCGTTACCGGTATCTCTCCCGACGGATCCGTCACGCTAGGCTCCGGCGACCGCCTCCGGGGCGATCTGGTCGTCCTCGCCGACGGGGCGGAGTCGTCGCTTCGCGCGTCTCTCGGCCTGCTCAAGCGTCGGGTCTGGCAAAGGGACGGCGCGGTCAGGGTCACCGTCCCGCGCACCGATGAGGAAATCGCGGAGGACGAGGTCTCGGGCACGGCGATGATCGAGGCCTGGTCGGACAACCGACGGGTCCTCTACTGCCCGGTCAACGACACGGAGAACTACGTCCTGCTCGGATCGCTGGTGGACGACCGGGCGGGCAAGGCGACGCCCATCGACCCGAAAGTCTGGTCCCGGTCCTTTCCCGGGTTGAGCGCCTTCCTTGCCCGCGTCGCCGCGCAGGCAGACTGGGACGAGGCGCGTTGGGCGCGGTTCCAGACGGTCCGCCTCAAGCGCTGGTGGAAGGGCCCCGTCGCCGTGCTGGGCGATGCCGCGCATGCGATGCCGCCCTATCTGGCGCAAGGCGCGGGCCACGCGATGATGAATGCGCTCGGGCTCGCCGTCGCGCTCGACGACGAACCGGATCTGGCTTCGGCGTTCCGGGCGTGGGAACGGCGCGAGCGCCCGGTCACCGAGCATACCCAGCGCTGGACCCGGATTTACGGCAACACGATCTTCCTGCCCCGTCCCCTCAAGCGCGTGTCGATCGCGGCCGAGCGGCGCATCCCCTGGATCGGCAGGCAATATCTGCACGCGGCGCATGTCGTGCCGACCGGCTGCGCCCACCTTGTCGGAGAGTGACCTTCAGAGGACGATCGACGGGTTGCGGAGGTTCTGGTCGTAGTCGATCAGGTTGACCTGCTTGACCAGGATCTTCCAGCGCGTGGTCATGTCGCGCAGGCGATGGCCGTTCCAGCCGGACCAGATCCGCGTCTCGCCGTCCCGGAACTCGACGGTCAGGAAGTTCGACCGGACCATCGCGATTTCCGGGTCCGGCGTCGAGAACAGCTCGATATTGGAGACCATGCGCGTCGTCCGGGATCTGGGACGCTGCGACCAGGCCTCGCCGGTGCGCAGGCGGAAGATGCGGTCCTCCAGCCGGCGGCGGTCGTCGAACGCGATGGCGATCTCGCGGCGGGGGTCGCCGTCCCGCGTGCCGGGCACCCAGTAGATGCATTCGGGCACGAAGAGGGCGAGCCAGTCGTCGAGTCTGTCCGAATCGAGCAGCCGCGCCTCCTCGGCCAGGAATTGCGCGCAGGACTCGCGGAGCGCGGCGTCGGTTATCGCCCGGTCGGGGGTCTGCCAGCCGGAAAAATCCTCGACCAGCGCGGCATAGAAGTCGTCGCTGACATAGTAGGAGCCGGTCGAGGGGTCGGGCGCGTCCACCTGCAACCCTTCAGACCGTTCGCGAGATCGCGATGCGGGGCTCCGCCATCATCAGCCGCTTCCACGCCTTCATGTGCTCCCGCATGAATACCTCGTCGGTCGGCGGCCCGGTGATGACGCCGTCGTCGTCGACCTCGAAGCGATCCGGAATGCCGAGCCCGCGGTGCATGTAGACCCACTCGTCCTCCTCCGCCTGGAAGCCCACCTGGATCTGCTCGAAATTCACGAGATCGTCGACCTCGCCGAAATTCGGAAAGGACTCCTGGGTGCGCATGCGGAGCGCGTTGACGGCATCGACCGTCCCCTCCAGCTCGCCCGTCTCGTCCACCACGGCGGTGCCGTACCAGGTGGTATCGGTCTCGTCGACCGAGACGGGCGTCGACACCTGGATGTGGTTGCCGAGGATGTGGAGGTTCGGGAAGACGTTGATGTTCACCGGTTCGGACGAGGCGAGGTCGAGCGCGAGGTCGGCCCTGTCGCCCAGCCGCTGGCGGAGCGAGGCCTCGAAATGCTCCATGCCGGGGTGCGGGCCCTCGATCTCCCACAGCGCGCCGGGCCGGTCCTCGACGTTGGGGCGCTTGTCCTTGAAATGGTGCCCGTTGCCGAAATAGCGGACATACATGGGAGCGTTGTCGGGGCTGCTCTTGTAGAACGCCATCCCCTTGTCGCCGTCCTCGTCGAAGCGGTTTTCCATCGCGAGCAGCGAGCGGTGGGAGAACACGACGTGATACCCGTCGGCCGAGTTGTCGTAGAGGAGCTTCCAGTTCCCCTTGAACTTGAGCCGGTTGGCCTCGCAAACGACCACTTTGCCGCCGGGGTGGCGGTCGAGCCACTCGTCGAGCGGGCCGGCCACCCCGCCGAGATAATCGGCGAGCGAAGGCGCATCCAGATTGAGCGTGCCGAACACGAAACCCCGGTAGCTCTCGACCCTCGGGACCTGGGCGAGGTTGAACTTCTCGTCCTCGAAATTGTCCGCATAGCCGTCCGGCCAGGGGACGCCGTTCAGCTTGCCCGAGTTGAGAAACGTCCAGCCGTGATAGCCGCACTGGAACGACTTCGCCGAGCCGCGCGCCTCGCGGCAGACCGTCGAGCCGCGGTGGGTGCAGCGGTTGTAGAGCGCGCGGAGCACGCCTTCGGAATCGCGCACCAGGATGAGAGGCCGGCGTCCCATGCGGGTGGCGACAAAGTCGTTGGGTGCGGGGATCTGGCTTTCATGGCCCAGATAGACCCAGACCGCGCCGAAGATCTTGGTCATCTCCTCGTCGAAGATCCGGGGATCGGTGTAGAGGATCCGATGCACGCGATCCTCGAACACCAGCTTGTCGTAATCCCAGGCCGGCCCGGACGCCACGCCGTCGATCGATCGCAGCCCGGTCATCCCTTCTCTCCCCGCCGCCAAGCGTTCAGAAGAAGTCAAAATACTCGTTCTGTTCCCACTCGGTCACCTGATTGATTTCACGGTGCCCGCCCTGGTCGATCCCGTATTGCCGGAACCGGTCGAGCTCGGCGCGTTTGAGGGCCATGAAATAGTCGACGAACGGATCGCCGAAATCGCGTCGCAACAAGTCCGAGCCGTCGAGCGCCCGAAGGGCCGACTCGAGATCGGTGGGCAGCATGGCGCGTTCGGCACCGTAGGGATCGTAGTCTTCCGCCGGCGCTTCGAGGTCCCGGTCGATCCCGTCGAGACCGGCCGCGATCTGGGACGCGATGTAGAGATAAGGGTTGGCGGCGGGCTCGCCCGCGCGGTTCTCGAGCCTCGTCGCGGGATCGCCCTCCCCGCCGATGACGCGGATCATCGCGCCTCGCTGGTCGACCCCCCAGCCGGCGCGGTCGGGCGCCAGCGAGTTGGCGCGGAACCGGCGATAGCCGTTGATCGTGGGCGTGACGAACGCGCTGGCGGCGCCCGCATGCTCGATCAGCCCGGCGAGCAGCGATTGCCCGAGGGGCGACAGCGCGTGGTTCCCGTCTTCCGGCACGAGCAGGTTCTTGCCGGTGCCGGCGTCCGCGATGGACTGGTGGAGGTGCCAGCCGCTGGCGA
Source organism: Defluviicoccus sp. (assembly GCA_022823775.1). Taxonomy (GTDB): domain Bacteria; phylum Pseudomonadota; class Alphaproteobacteria; order MPNO01; family MPNO01; genus MPNO01. The sequence continues at coordinate 180,926 of JAJEHI010000171.1, forward strand.
AATGGCCCTCGAACGCGGGCCGGCACATGAACGTCGCGGCGTAGCCCATGCGGCGGCAGACCTGACGTGTGGCGGTGCGGAACAGGACCATGTCGTCCGCCGCCCGCCCGGCGTCGTCGGCCTCGAACGTGCATTCGACCTGGCCTGGGCCGAACTCGTTTTCCAGCGAGCGCAGCTTGAGGCCGAGCCCGTCGAAGGCATCGAACAGGGCATCGAAGACCGGCTGCATGATGTCGAGATTGGTTTCAGAGTGATAGGAGAAGCCAGGTTCGACGGCGCTGGTGGCGAGCGGCCGGCCGCGCCGTCCCTGGTGGGCGACCTCGGCCTCCGAAAGCCGATCGTTCTCGATCCGCCGCAGATACCACTCGACCTCGATGCCGACCGTCATGCGCCATCCGCGTTCTGCGAGCCGCGCGCGCTGGATGCCGAGAATCCGGCGGGTCGCAAAAGGAAACGGATCGCCGCCGCGAAAATACTGATCGCCCAGCATCCAGCCGACCCCCGGCGCCCAGGGGAGCGTGCGAAACGTCGTCGGGTCCGGGACCAGCACCAGGTTGGGCGAGCCCGTCATCTCGTCGAGCCCCATCCCCCCGCCGCGCGTGAACGATGCGAAGACCCGCCCGCCGGAGGCGTCGAGGGTCGACGTGGCGACGTTGATGTTATAGCCGTCGACGAATGCCTTCCGGAGCGCGGGCACGGTGACGGCCTTGGCCCGGACCGCCCCGTGACTGTCGACCCAGGCAAGACGAATCAGCCGGAAACCCTCGGCTTCGACGCGGCGCAATATTTCGGACGCCGCCGCGGCCCGTTCGCCGCTCCACAACCCGTGGCGCGCGATGAAGCCGCGCTCAGATGAAGCTCGACCCGCCATCGACGACGAAATTCTGACCGCTGATGTAACCCGCCTCGTCGGAGCAGATGAAAAGCATCGCCTTGGCTAGGTCGTGGATCGTCCCCTGGCGCTGAAGCGCCTGCGCCTGGGTCATGGTCTTGAACATGTGCCGGGGCACCGAGGGGCGTTCGACCTCGGTCTGCATCACCCCCGGCCAGAAGGTGTTGACCGTGATGCCGTAGGACCCGAGCTCGCGCGCCATCGACCGCGACATGCCGACCATCGCCGACTTGGACGTGATGTAGTGGAGGTAGTTGGGGCGCCCCTTCACATGGGTGCCGGACGAGACGTTGACGATCCGCCCCCAGCCGGCCTCCATCATCGCCGGCACGACCGCGCGGGCGCACAGCATGGAGCCGGTGATGTTGACGTGCATCGCCGCCTTCCACTCCTCCACCGGGAGCTCCCAGAACGGCGCCATGGTGATCCGCGAGAAGACGGCCGCGTTGTTGATCAGGACGTCGATCCGTCCGAACGCGTCCAGCGTCTTCGACGCCATCGCCTCGACCGACGCCTCGTCGCCCACGTCGGTCTCGAGCGCGAGCGCGGGCCCGTGCTCCCGCTCGACCTCGTCGGCCACGCGCCTTGCGTTCCCGCCGTCGATCTCGGCGATCACCGGGATCGCGCCCTGGGCCGCGAAATAGTGCGCGTAGCCGCGCCCGATCCCCTGCCCGCCGCCGGTGACGATCACGACCCTGCCTTCGAGACTCGCATAGCTCGCCGTCCGGTCGACGTCGATCCGGGTGTAATCGATGTTGCCGATTTCGATGTCTTCGTCCATCACCCGCCTTTCTCCACGCGCAATTCGGCGCCGATCTCGGTGAGAAACCTTTCCAGGGTCTCGTAGGGTTGCGCGCCGACGACGCCGTAGCCGCCGGCGGCAAACGTGGGAACCCCGCTGACCCCGAGCTTGCGGCACCGCGCCCAGTCCTCGTCGACCGCGTCCCTGAAACGCCGTTCGCGCAGCGCCTCGCGCGCCTCCTCGACCGGCAGGCCGGCATCCTCGACGATGCCGAACAGGGTCTCGTCGTCGCCGATATTCTTGCCCTCGACGAAATAGGCCCGGTAGAGCGCCTCGTGCAGCGCCTCGCCGCCCTCCCGCGTGTCCGCCCAGGCGCCGAGCTCCTGGGCGCGCCGGCTGTTATAGGTGTGGGTGCGCCGGGCGTAATCCAGCCCCTCCTCGTCCATCAGCCCCTTCATGCGCCGATAGGACGCCTCGAGGTCGTAATCCCGCCCCGCGAACAGGGCTTCCAGCGTCATCCCCTCGTCCGGGGTCTCCGGATGCAGCGGGAAATGCACCCACTTGATCTCGATGTCGAACTTCTGGCGCAGCTTCTCGATACGCACGGTACTGAGATAGCACCAGGGTCAGACGTAGTCGGTGAACACCTCAAGAACGATGGGCTCGCTCATCGGGGGCCTCCTTCGGGTTGGGCGGAGGCATTGTAGCACCAACGGGCGCGCCGGGGCGGGTACCCGACGGCGGAAACGGAGCGAAATCCCTTTCGCTCCCTCCCCTAACCGGCGTCTTTCTCGGCCACGGCATCGACATCGCCTGCCGCGGCAGCCGCGACCTCCACGACCCTCGCGTTCAGCGCGTCGATGTCTTCGGCGCCGCAGGACCGCGCGACGAAAGCGGCGACCTTGCGCCCCGCCGAGCCGACCGCCGAGCCGTCGTAGACGGCGAGCCCGAGCACGCCCCGCAGGCTCCGCCACAGCCTCGCGGCGTCCCCCAGCCGCCCGGCGGCATCCTTGGCGATCGTTCCGTCGGCGCCGGCCATCTCGAAAATCGTGGCCGCGGCGGGGGCGGGGTTCTCCGGATCGTCCGCGCCATGGGCCAGTTGAAGGAGCCGGGCGGCGCGCTCGATGTCGCGGAGGCCGCCGCGCATCCCGTCGATCGCCCCCAGCCCGGGAGGGGGCGCATCCCCGGCCGGCTTGCACAAATCGGCGACCAGCGTCTCGCGCACCGTGGCATCGGCCAGCACGGCCCGCCGCGCCGCGTCGAACCGAGCGGCAACCTCCGGATCGCCGCAAGCGAAGATGCAGCGCGCCCTGCTGAGTTCCAGAAGCTCGGCCGGAATTCCGTCGGTCCGGTGGTGCTCCTCGAACGCGGCGAGCGTGCGGACGGCCCTGATCCTTTGCCCCGGCGGAACCGGCGGGAAGAGCAGACTGTTCTCGGACAGGTCCCGGAGGGCGTCGGCGAATTCGCGGCAGAGGCTCTCGTAATAGGTCGCCTCGCCGCCGTCGTGGACGCACAGGATGTCGATCGGGGTGCCGAATGCCGCCTCGCGGCTGGCCAGGTCTCCGAGAACGGCCACCGCGAGACCGCCTTCCGTCCGGGCACCGCGCCGGGCGGCGAAATCCTCTTCGACGGCGGCAAGCACGGCGGCGATCGAGGCCTCGGCGATATTCGACAGCGCGACCGCGGTTTCGACAGGCGTCAGATTGTCCCGGATGGCGTGGACGGCGACCTGAAACGCCTTGCCATCGGACCAGTTGCGCACGGTCTCCACCGTGTCGTCGACGCCGACGACGGGGATGTCGGCGATCTCCTGTCCCATCTCGGCGACGGTGTATTCGTGCGTCCAGTAGAGGCGCGCGAGGCCGCGTCGCGCGATGGCTTCCGTCTCCGGGTCGGGTCCGAAACCCCTCGGCAGATCGAGATCGGTGAATTCCCGGGCGGCAAGGGCGTCGAGCAGTTCCGGGGAGCGGTTGACCCGCGGGATCACGCGGGGCGCGGCCGAAAATATCTCGTCGATGACCTCGAAGGCGTCGGGACGCGCGTGGAAGGCGGGACTGTCGTAGGCGCTCCAGTCCGCGATTTCGGGGTAGAACTTTGCACGCCACCGGTCGACCAGCGGGTCCATCGTGCGAAACCAGCGCCGCGGGAACACGGCGAGCGCGAACATCTTGCCGTAGCTCCCGGGCAGTTGCGGCGATTCTTCCTCGCCGCGGTGCTGAAGCACCGGGTAGCGCCGGTTCGAGGCCGCGTGATGATCCGGGTGACGCTGCATGTTGTAGAATATCCAGTTGCTGAACTTGCAGCTGGCGCTCCAGGAATGGCGCGGCAGGGTGCGCTCGAACCGGCCGCTCGGCAGCCGAGCGCGCCTCAGCCCGTAATGCTGGATGTAGTTGCTGAGCTTCATCGACAGGACCACGCCGAGGCAAAGCGCGGCGAAAATCGGCACGGCCCACCATCCGCCCATCCACCAGATGAGCGCATACCAGAAGCCGGTCTCGATCCCGTAGCGCCAGAACGGGTTGGAGTAATGCCAGACCGCGAGGCCGCGGCGCGCCAGCCGTTCGCCCTCGACCCGCCACGCGCCGGTAAAGTTGCTCGCCACCTCGCGCGGGAAATAGTTCCAGAAACTCTGGCCCTTGGGCGCGGAACCGTAATCCATCGGCGTGCCGACGAGCGCGTGATGGATATAGATGTGCTCGGTGGCGTATTGCGGATAGGACGCGGACGCCAGCAGGAACTCGCCCACCCGGCGCTCCCACACCGAGCGCCGATGGATCATCTCGTGGCCGACGATGAAGACCGCCTGGGCCTCGACCGTGAGCACAACCGCCATCAGGACGCCTTCCCAGACCGACAGATCGCCGGAAACGAGGATCTGCCAGAGCCCGAACGCCAGCGTCGGCGGCCACAGGGCGGCCCACAGCCAGACCGGCAGATTGTATGCCAGCAGGCGGCTGTCGGGCGTCGCGGCCGGATCCATGTTTCTTTCGTCGGTGCCCATCGCCTCGTCGAGCGGACCCGCAAGCGCAAAGAAAACGAACGGCGCGGCGATCCACCAGCCGCCGTAAATCGCGGCGACGACGATGAGGGGAAAGACCAGGAGGGGCAGGTAATGCGGAAGGGCGTTGCCGATCGACGGTTCAAACGTCTCTCCGCTGCCGGCTGCCATCGTGGCCGAGCCGGCTGGCTCCACCCGGTCGATAGCCATGGCGATATCCTCCATCCAGCGGCATCCACGCCGGTTCGGACTCACAAATGTCCCGCGAAAATGTCCGGGTCAAGCGGTTTTCAGGCGCATTGGCGCCGCCGATCCCGATGGTAAAATCCGGCCGAAGCCGCGTTCGACGGTCGCAATTTCAGGAGGGATCATGTCGGGGATCGGCTACGAAGGCCCCTATCGCGTGCGCGAGACGCTGGTCGAGGCGCATCGTATCGCCTGGCGGCGCATCGCCGAGCCCGGCGCCTGGCTCGACGGCGCCCGCCGCGTGGCGGTCGCGGCGGAAGTTCGCGCGGCCGAGGACTGCGCGCTCTGCCGCGAACGCAAGGAGGCGCTCTCGCCCTTCGCGGTGAAAGGCGAGCACGAGGCGACGGACCTGTTGAGCGCGGCCGAGGTCGAGCTGGTCCACCGCCTGACCACGGATCCGGGCCGCCTCAGGCGGGCCTGGACGGAAGGCATCCTCGCGGCCGGGGTAAGCGAGGAAGTCTATGTCGAGATCGTCAGCATCGTGTGCGTAACGATGGTGATCGACACCTTCCGCCGGTCTCTCGATCTTGCCCCGTTCGATCTTCCCGCGCCGGTGCCGGGCGCACCGTCGGGCTATCGTGCCCCGGGTGCCAGGCGCCACGACGCCTGGATCAGCCTCGTTCAGCCTGAGGATGTCGTGGAGAGCGACGGCGATCTTTATGGACCCACGGCATCGCCTGTGGTCAAGGCGCTGTCGTTGGTCCCGCAGGCCAAGCGCGACTACTGGGACCTTGCGGAGGTCCATTATCTGCCCGGAAGCGAGATGACCAATTTCGCGACGGGAGTGCGCGCCATCGACCGAATGCAGATCGAGTTGGTGGCGGGCCGCGTGTCCGCGCTCCATCAGTGCGTCTATTGAACCAGCGCCCATGCCTTCATGCTCCGTGCGAGCACGGAAGTCTCCGGCGCGGACTTCGATCTCAACGCGGTCACCGGGGCGGCAACCGGCGACGGGGGGATCGAGGGCGGGACGCTCCTTCACGCGTTTGCCGAGGCCATTACCCTCCGCGACGCCGCGCGGACGGCGGAGCTGAGGGGCGCCCTCGTCGAGGCGCTGGGAGAACCGGCGATGATCGACGCCGCGGCAACGGCCGCCGCGTTCCATGGCTTCGTCCGCCTTGCCGATGCCACCGGCACGCCACCGGAGGGCGCGGCCGGAGGACAGGTGACGATGGAGTTTCGGGACTCGCTCGGCATCAACGATTTCTACGGCGCCCGCAACGCATAGACGGGTCGGCCTCGCGCGCTTTCTAGGGGCCGGGGAGCCGGTTGTACCGCCTGTTCCCCAACCCTATATATCCGCAGTCATCGACACGCGTTAAGGCGTGAAACATTCGGGGATGCCGCTGGCGCCGGCACGGGCCTTCGGTGTTCGCTGCAAAATTGGGGACTGAAATGGGCAAGGCCATAGGGATCGATCTCGGCACGACCAATTCGTGCGTCGCCGTCATGGACGGCTCGGATACGCGGGTGATCGAGAATGCGGAGGGAGCGCGCACCACGCCGTCGATGGTGGCGTTCACCGACGAGAAGGAGCGCCTCGTCGGCCAGCCGGCCAAGCGCCAGGCCGTGACCAATCCGACCAACACCCTGTTCGCGGTCAAGCGTCTGGTGGGACGGCGCTTCAACGATCCGGTCATCAAGAAGGATCAGGACCTCGTCCCCTACAAGATCGTCCAGGCCGCCAACCGCGACGCATGGATCGAGGTCCAGGGCGAGAATTACTCGCCGAGCCAGATTTCCGCCTTCATCCTGCAGAAGATGAAGGAAACCGCCGAGGCGCATCTCGGCGAGGACGTGACCGAGGCGGTGATCACGGTTCCCGCCTATTTCAACGATTCCCAGCGCCAGGCGACCAAGGACGCCGGCAAGATTGCGGGGCTCGAGGTGCTGCGCATCATCAACGAGCCCACCGCCGCCGCGCTCGCCTACGGGCTGGAGAAGAAGGGGTCGGGGACGATCGCCGTCTACGATCTCGGCGGCGGAACGTTCGACATTTCGATCCTCGAGATCGGCGACGGCGTATTCGAGGTCAAGTCGACCAACGGCGACACCTTCCTCGGCGGCGAGGATTTCGACAGCCGGATCATGGATTACCTGGCCGACGAGTTCAAAAAGGACCAGGCGATCGACCTGCGCGAAGACCGCCTCGCGCTGCAGCGGCTCAAGGAAGCCGCCGAGAAGGCCAAGATCGAGCTTTCCAGCAGCCAGCAGACCGAGGTCAACCTGCCCTTCATCACCGCCGACCAGTCGGGGCCGAAGCACCTCAACATCAAGATCACCCGTGCCAAGCTGGAAGCGCTGGTCGACGATCTGGTCGAGCGGACCGTGGGTCCCTGCAAGGCGGCCCTGAAGGATGCCGGTCTCTCTGCGGGAGAGGTCGACGAAGTCATCCTCGTGGGCGGCATGACCCGCATGCCGAAGATCGTCGAGACCGTGAAGTCGCTGTTCGGCAAGGACCCCAACCGCGGCGTCAACCCGGACGAGGTCGTCGCTGTGGGCGCCGCCATCCAGGCCGGCGTGCTGAAAGGCGACGTGAAGGATGTCCTCCTGCTCGATGTCACGCCGCTCTCGCTCGGCATCGAGACCCTGGGCGGCGTGTTCACCCGGCTGATCGACCGCAACACCACCATCCCCACCAAGAAGAGCAACGTCTTCTCGACCGCCGAGGACAACCAGAACGCCGTGACGGTGCGCGTGTTCCAGGGCGAGCGCGAGATGGTGGCCGACAACAAGCTGCTCGGCGAATTCAACCTGGAGGGCATCCCGCCCGCGCCGCGCGGCATGCCGCAGATCGAGGTGACGTTCGACATCGACGCCAACGGAATCGTAAATGTGGGGGCGAAGGACAAGGCGACCGGCAAGGAACAGGCGATTCGTATCCAGGCCTCGGGCGGCCTGTCGGACGCGGACATCGAGCAGATGGTCAAGGACGCCGAGATGCACGCCGCCGATGACAAGGCGCGCAAGGAAGCGGTCGAGACCCGCAACCAGGCGGACGGCCTGATCTACACGACGGAGAAGAACCTTGCCGAATACGGCGACAAGGTGCCCGCGGAAGAGAAGACCGGGATCGAGGAGGCGATCGCCGCGCTGAAGACGGCGATGGAAGGCGAGGATATCGAGGACATCAAGGCCAAGAGCGAGACGCTGGCTCAGGCGGCAATGAAGCTCGGCGAGGCCATGTACAAGGCCCAGCAGGAAGAAGAGGCCGCCGGTCAGGCCGAAGCGGGGGCGCCGGAGGCGGATCCCGCGGCGCAGGGCGGCGAGGACGATGCGACGATCGTCGATGCCGATTTCGAGGAGGTCGACGACGAACGCAGGGACAAGTCGGCGTAGCTCTTCTTCCTCTCGGGCGCGGTGCTTCCCGCGATAGGCCGCGGGCCGCGCCGCCGGCGGCATTTGGAACGGGTCGAGCTGCATGGCCAAAGAGGACTATTACGACACGCTCGGTGTCGCTCGGGGGGCCGACGCGGATGCGCTGAAGCAGGCCTACCGCAAGCTCGCCATGCAGTACCACCCCGACCGCAACCCGGGGGACACGGAGGCCGAACAGAAATTCAAGCAGATCAACGAGGCCTACGACGTCCTCAAGGACGACCAGAAACGCGCCGCCTATGACAGGTTCGGACATGCCGCTTTCGAAGGCGGCGGTCCGGGCGGCCAGCCGGGCGGCGGCTTCGATTTCGGTTCCGGCTTCGCCGACATTTTCGACGAAATGTTCGGCGACTTCATGGGCGGAAGGCGGGGGACCCGAACGCGGGGCGACGACCTTCGCTACAACATGGAGATCTCTCTCGAAGAGGCGTACGGGGGCAGCGAGACGAGAATCAAGATCCCCGCCTCGGTCACCTGCGAGTCGTGCGACGGCTCCGGCGCGGAGCCGGGCAGCGGGCCGACGAGTTGCACCGCCTGTCACGGACACGGCAAGGTCCGGGCCCAGCAGGGCTTCTTCACCATCGAGCGCACCTGCCCGACCTGCCAGGGCACCGGCCAGACGATCGACAACCCGTGCCGGAGTTGCGCCGGCACCGGTCGAACGCGCCGGGAGAAGACCCTTGCGGTCACGATACCGCAGGGCGTCGAGGACGGCACCCGCATCCGCCTCGCGGGCGAAGGCGAGGCGGGGATGCACGGGTCGAGCCCCGGCGATCTCTACATTTTCGTATCGGTAAGGCCGCACCGCCTGTTCGAACGCGACGGGACCACGCTGTTCTGCCGCGTGCCGATCCCGATGACCACCGCCGCCCTCGGCGGGACCGTGGAGATGCCCACGATCGACGGCACGCTCGCCAAGATGACCATCCCGCGCGGCACCCAGTCCTCGCGCCAGTTCCGCTTGCGCGGCAAGGGGATGACCGGGCTGCACGGGCGCGGACGGGGCGACATGCTGGTGGAAATCCAGGTGGAAACCCCGGTCAACCTGTCGCAGCGCCAGCAGGATTTGCTGCGCGAGTTCGAAGCCGAGGGCGTAGGCGCGGAACACGCCACCAGCCCGGAATCGGAGGGCTTCTTCTCCAGGGTGAAGGGGCTCTGGGAAGATCTGAAGGACTAGAGCCGCTCGCGCCGAACCCCGGGGCGGCCCGAGTGGAAAGCGCCGCACTCGCCACCGCCGAACCGCGGGCCTGAATCGTAAACCGCCTTGACGACGCCACCCCGAACCCTTCATGCCGATTCGGCATGAAAATCCCCCAAATCGGCATTTTTATTCCCGGCGCGGATGGGATATCGAATTGGATATATCCGTTATCCGATTACGCTTTTGTGGCAGGCGGTGGGGTTCACGGCAGGAACGGTAAAAGGGACCTCGCGGTCCGTGCCCGGGGACGCATCGCGTCGCTTCCCGGCTCCTTTCGGAGAGCGCGGGGGCCGGCTCGGTTCGAAGGTGGAAGGACCCTGGCTCGGGTGACGACCCTCGACGCCAGTCTCCGCCATGCGGTCCTTTCCTTTCTCAAACGCTCCGGAATGAGCGGTTTGCAGTTCGGCGAACTCGCGCTGGGCAATCCCGATTTCGTGCTCGGACTCGACAGGAGACGATCCCTCTCGCTCGATGCGGCCGACCGGGTGCTGCGATTCATGGGCGCGGCGCCGATCGGGCCGATGTTCCGGCGCGAGGTGGAGGCCTTTCTTCAGGTCACGGGAACGGACCGTGCCGATCTCGGGCTGAAGGCCACGGGAGATTCCGCTTTCGTCGACAAGATCCGTGGCGGAGGAAGTCCCCGGCTGTCCACGGTCCAGCGGGTGCGGGCGTGGATGCGTCGGACAACGAGCGAAGAGGAGAGCGATGCCATCGCGCGGATCCTGGCGGGGAGCGAAGGAGCGGCGGCCGCCCTGTCCCCGGACCCGGCCGCGCTCGATGCTCTGGTCGAGCAAGGGTCGCGCGCGGCCACGGACGACGCGCGGCCCGCGACGTTTGATGAGCCGGCCTTCCTCACGACACGCCAGGCCGCGGCATTCCTCTCGCTTTCGCCGCGAACGCTGGATCGCTACAGGGTCGGAGGGAAGGGGCCGCCATTCCACAGGCTGGGTAACCGGATCGCTTACGCGCGCGCCGATCTGGAGGAATGGGCCGCCAGGAAAAGACGGGGACGGAGACCGGCTCGCCGGTCTCCTGAGCGCTGAGTTCACGAGCCGGAAGCAGGCTCCGCGACTATCTCGTAGCCCTCCGCCTTCAGTTGCCGGGCGAGTTCGGCGATGTGAGCGGGGCCGATCTCGCAGCAGCCGCCCACGATCGTCGCGCCCGAAGCCGCCCATGAGAGAGCGCGGTCGGCGTAGGCGGCCGGGCCAAGGTCGTCGCGCGCGTCCAGCACGTCCACCGTTCCCTCCGGCTCCAGGCCTTCGACCGACACGAACGCGTTGGCATAAGCGCCGAACGGCAGCCCGCTGTCGGCCAGCGCGGGCATCGCCTGGGCGGTGGACTCGGGGCTCGAGCAATTGATCAGTACCGCCGCCGCGCCCGCGGCCAGAGCGGCATGCACCCCCTCGGAAACGGGTTCGCCGGACCTCAGCCTCGACCCGTCCGCATCGTCCACGGTGAGCGCGGTCCAGACAGGCAGACCGCTTTCGAAAGCCGCCACTGTCGCGAACCGCGCTTCGGCCGAGGAGGACATGGATTCGCACAGGAACAGGTCGACGCGGTCCGCTTCCGCCGCCACGATCCTGCGATAGTCCGACAGGCAGGTATCCTCGGGCGGCGTGAGGTCCGGCCGGTAGGTCGCCACCAAGGGGGGCAGGCAGCCGGCGACCCTGACATATCGCCCGCTTCGTTCCCGCGCTGACGTCGCGGCATCGAGGGCGGCGGAATGCAGGGCGTCGAACATTTCGGGCCGGCCGGCCCGCGCAAGCTGCTGCGGTGTCGCGGAGTAGCTGTTCACCGTGATGACCCGCGCGCCGGCCGCGATGAAGTCGCGATGCACGGCTTCGACGAGGTGCGGCTCGTCCATCATCGCCTGGGCCGACCACAGCGGCGTGGAGGGGCGCGTGCTCCGCCGATGCAGCTCTTGTCCGACGCCGCCGTCGAGCAGAACGATTTCGCTCTTGGGCATCGGCCGGGCCTCCGGCCCTTCAGGCCGCAAGGCGCGCTGCCCGTCGCCGGGCGGCCTCGGCGAGGGCGACGGGATCGAGCGCGGTCAGCAGACCGTCCCGAACGACCGGGCGCCCCTCGACCAGCAGATCGCGCACGGCGAACGGGCCGCAGAACACGAGCGCCGCCACGGGGTCCCAGGCACCCGCGGCGCCGAGGCCGGAGACATCCCAGATCGCTATGTCCGCCCGCTTGCCGACCTCGATGGAACCGAGCTCGGTCGCGCGGCCGAGGACCCGCGCCCCGCCCAGAGTAGCGATCTCCAGCGCCTCGCGGGCGCCCATCGCGTCGGCGCCGTTCAGGGCGCGCTGCATCAGCATGGCCTGGCGCGCCTCGGGCAACAGGCTTCCGGAATCGTTGCTCGCCGATCCATCCACGCCGAGGCCGACCGGGACTCCCGCGTCGCGCATCGCGCGCACCGGCGCGATCCCCGATCCCAGCCGGCAGTTCGACGACGGGCAGTGCGCCACGCCGGTCCCGGTCCGGGCGAAAAGCCCGATTTCGTCCGCATCCAGTTCGACGCAATGGGCGTGCCAGACACGCTCCCCAACCCAGCCCAGCGACTCGGCGTATTCGCCGGGGCGGCAACCGAAGGCGTCGAGCGACCAGGCCACGTCCTCCGCGTTCTCCGCCAGATGGGTATGGAGTCGCACGCCCTTGTCCTCGGCGAGCGCGGCGGCGTCGCGCATGAGCTCCCGGGAAACCGAGAACGGCGAGCAGGGGGCGATGCCGATCCGGACCATCGCGGCCTCGGACGGATCGTGGAAGGCGTCGATGACCCGGATGCAGTCGTCGATTATGTCTGCTTCGCGCTCGACGAGGCTGTCTGGCGGCAGGCCGCCGTCGCTTTCGCCGACACTCATCGCCCCGCGCGTCGCGTGGAACCGCAGGCCCACCGTGGCGGCCGCTTCGATGGTGTCTTCCAGCCTCACGCCGTCGGGGTAGAGGTAGAGGTGGTCGGAGCTTGTCCCGCAGCCCGAGAGCGCCAGCTCCGCAAGACCGAGCTGCGCGGAGACGAAAATGTCCTCGGGCCGCATCCGTGCCCAGACCGGATAGAGCGTCCGGAGCCAGCCGAACAAGAGCGCGTCCTGGCACGCCGGCACCGCGCGGGTCAGGGTCTGGTAGAGATGGTGATGGGTGTTGACCAACGCCGGCGTCGCCACGCAGCCGCTCGCGTCGACGACCTCCCAACCGGCCGGATCGTCTGGACCGCCGACGCCGACGCTCGCGATCCTCCCATCCTCGACCGTGATGTCGGCACCGGCGGGCTCGGTCCGTTGGGCGTCCATGGTGACGACCGTATCGGCGTTCCGGATCCAGAGCTTCCCGGTCGTCAACGGACCGCTCCCTTGCCAAGGCGGGGAAGGGAAGTATGGCCCGAAACGGGCGTCATTTCAGAGAAGGAGCTGGCGCGCCCGGGAAGATTCGAACTCCCAACCTCCTGATCCGTAGTCAGGTGCTCTATCCAGTTGAGCTACGGGCGCGCGGAGCCGCCGATATACAGTCTGGCGCCGGGCATGGCAACGGTTCGGCGGCTCCTCTACTCCGCCGCCTCCAGCTTGGGTTCTCCCGCCATGCCACGGCGGAGTTGTTCCGCGTTCGGTCCGCCGGGGGCCATCGAAAAGATGCTGTCGACCGCGGTGTAATCGTGATAACCGAGCCGGGCGAGCGGCCGCAGCCGGGCGATATCGAGCTTGCCGTCGGCGGTGAGCGCGTCGTCC